>JAGRGG010000031.1 GCA_020445645.1 Geminicoccaceae bacterium
GAACCTAAATCCTGCGTGTCTACCAATTCCACCACGCCCGCGACGCCAAGCCGTTCCCCCGCCTCGGCGCGGGAATGGTGTGCGGATATAGCACGCGGGACCCTTTTGCCAACAGCCATCGCAGCCCATGGCCCCCGTGCGTTTCGCGCAGGTCCGGGCACAGGCGAAGCGATCGAGCCGTCGAGCCAGGGCGTTGTTGGCACGAACGGCTCCGGTTTCATCGAAGATGCCCCGGCCGCCGGCGGCGCGTTCACGCTTCGTTAAGAGACATCGTGGAAGATGGGGTTCATGCGCCACAGCGGTCGTTCCACCCCCCTTGCCCGTCCCCCGTCGCCCCGCCCCGACGAGGCGGGCGTCGTCATCGTCGAGATGGCGGCCGCGATCGGCCTGCTCGCCCTTCTCCTGATCGGCAGTACCGAGGTCGCCCTCCTCATGACCCAAAAGCGCAAGGCCGAACTCGCCCACTACGTCGCGGGCGACCTCGTCAGCTCGCACGTCGGCGGCTTCACCTGCGCCCAGTTCCGCGACTACGTCGCCGCCGCCATCGCCGTCTACAGGGCCGGAAACCTCGGCGCCTCCACGGGCTCCGCGAACGGGGCCGAAGCCGAGACGGAGGTGGGGACACCGGAATTCCGCTTCCGACTCGCCGGGGTCAAGGTCAGGCGCGAGGACGGCGTCCTGCACGCGCGCACCGCCTGGACCGCCGAGGCGGACCTTGCGAGCGACTACGCGCTCGGCGCCGACGTCGTCCTGCCGCCCGAGATGATGATCGAGGGCCAGTTCTACGTCCTGCTCGACGGGCGGACCTACCTTCGCTCGCCCTTCCACTTCTTCTCCACCTCGGACGGGTATTTCACGGTGCTTGCCAACGAGCGCGTTTTCGTCCCCCGCCACCAGTCCTCGCTCATGCTGAGCGGGCCGCAGGACGCCCGGTGCGCCTATGACAACGCGATCTGAGACGAGGCGGGGTCCCGCCGCCGCCCTCCTCGGTTTCGCCCAGGACCGCCGGGGCGTCGGCGTGCTGATGCTCGTCCTGTTCCTGCCCGTGCTCTTCGGCTTCCTCACCCTCGGCGCCGACGTCGCCGGCGCCTACACCTTCCGCAACCAGATGCAGACGGCCGCCGACGCCACGGTGCTCGCCGTCGCCAAGCGCTCGGCGCTCGACGACACCCTCGACGGCGACGCGCTGCGCGCCTATGGCGCCGCCTACCTCGCCGTCCAGATGGGCAACGCCTCCTACACGGTCGAGCGCTTCTCGGTCGACACGGCGAACGTCGTCGTCGGCCTCGACCTGACGGGCTCGGTGCCGGCGTCCTTCGCCCGCCTCTTCGGCAAGGAACGCATCGCGTTCGCCGTCGCCTCCGAGGCCCGATACCCGCGCCTCTACCTCGAGGTCGCGCTCGCCCTCGACAACACGCCCTCGATCGACGCGACCGAACTCGCCGGGATCAAGTCGGCGGCGAAGGGCCTGATCGACGAGACGGCGGCCGGACTCAACGACCGGGGCTCCGACTTCCTGCGGGTGGCGCTCGTGCCGTTCGCGGGGGGCGTACGTCACGACCCGGCCAACTGGAACGACGGCTGGCTCGACTGGGACGGCGCCTCCTCGACCCACTTCAACCACGTCGGCACCGTGACCTACTCGACCTCGGGCGGCACGGCGACGTGGCGGCCGACGCGCCGCCAGCTCTTCGCCCAGATCACGAACGAGAGCTGGGCCGGCTGCGTCGAGAACCGCCCCTATCCTCTCGACGTCAACGACGTTTCGCCATCGAATGCACAATCGGACAGCCTCTACGTCCCCTACTTCGCCTTCGACGAGTACGACGTGTCGGGCTCGCAGATGTTCAACGACTACCTGGACGACAGAGGGGGGGTCTGCACGGGCGGGCGCCCCTCGAACGCGATCGACAGCATCGACCATACCTGCAAGTACGGGTCGCCGAGCATCAAGGTCGCCTCCGACAGGAGCTCGATCTACACCGTCTCCGGCGGCGTGGTCCTCCAGCCGAAGCGGGGTCCGAACCTCTACTGCACGAGCCTGCCGCTCGTCCCGCTCACGGCCGATCTCGCGACGGTCAAGTCGCGGGTCGACGCCATGTACACGGGCAACTGGGCCGGCACCGACCTCATGTCGGGCTTCGTCTGGGCTTGGCGGGCGCTCTCGCCGGGACCGCCCTACATCGAAGGGCGCGCCTACGGGCGCGACGACGTGCGGAAGATCGTCGTCTTCATGAGCGACGGCGACAACAACGGCCTGCCGGGCATCCTGCCGCACACCTACGGCGTCGGCGCCAGCTACGGCATGTGGGGCTATGCGGGCGACAAGCGCCTGTCGACCTCGCTCAACGACACCTCCTCGCAGACCGCGATCAACCAAGTGATGGACGTGCGCACGCGGGAAGCCTGCACCAACATGAAGGCGGCGGGCGTCACCGTCTACACGGTGAACTTCGGCGGCGGCAGCGACGGCCGGGCCGTCCTCCAGGACTGCGCGAGCTCGGCCAAGCACTTCTTCGATGCGTCGAGCATCGAGGAACTCAAGTCCGCCTTCGAGACGATCGGCCGGGAATTGTCGTCCCTACGCTTGAGGCTCACCCAGTGAGGCGATTCCTTCGCTTCGCCCGCGACGAGAAGGGCGTCGCCGCCGTCGAGTTCGCGCTCACCGGCCCCATCTTCTTCGCCCTCATCATGGCCCTCACCGAGCTCGGCTTCTTCTTCTTTGCCTGGGGCAGCCTGGATGCCGGGCTCGTCGAGGCCGCCCGGTTCGTCCGTACAGGCGGCATCCACGGCACGGCGGCCGGGGTGCAGGCGAGCGCCTTCAAGCAGGCGGTCTGCGACGCCGTCCTCCTGCCGGAGTGTGAAACCCGCCTCATCGTCGACATGCGGGCACAAGGCAGCTTCGCCTCGGCCGCGACGATGGCAAGCACGGCGGACGCCGCCGCCGGCAACGTCCAGTTCACGGCGGGGACGCCCTTGTCGATCATGTCGGCCCGGATTTTCTACCGGATGCCGAACGTCTTCGCCGGCTTCTTCTTCAAGAACGCCAGGGAGGCCGACGGCAACGTCTATCTATCAGCGATGACCATCTTCCGCAACGAGCCTTACAATTCATGAAGCCTTTGACGAAATCATCGCTCGGTCTCCTGGTCGCGCTCGATGCGGTGGAGCGTATGGTCGTTGCCCTCCTCCTGGGCCACTTCGCCTGGACGCTTCTGCGGTCGTGGTACGAGACGGGCGACGTGGCAGGGCCGATCCTGCTCGCTTCCGAAGGGGCTCCCGTCGTCTTCTGCGTTATCCGCCGCTTTGCTGCCGACGTCTCGCTGCGGCCCACCGACTGGCTCCTGGCGGCGCTCGGCACCACGGTGCCGTTGCTGGCCATGCCGGCCGGAGGCGGGGCGCTCGCCCCGACTGGCCTCGTCCTGTTCCTCATGCTGGCGGGCCTTGGACTCCAGATCTTGGCCAAGCTTACGCTGCGCCGCAGCTTCGGCCTCGTGGCCGCGAACCGTGGCGTGAAGATGGGTGGGCCCTACCGCTTGGTGCGGCACCCCATGTACGCGGGCTACGCGGTGACGCAGATCGGCTTCTTACTGGCGAACCCGTCCGTCTGGAACCTTGCGGTCTATGCCCTTGGCTTTACGTGCCAGCTCGGCCGGATCGCGGCGGAAGAACGGGTGCTCGGCCGTGACGCCAGCTACCGTGCGTTTGCCGCGGCCGTGCCCCACCGGCTCATCCCCGGCTTGTTCTGAGCCGGCATGTGAGACCCCTCCCCACGGGCGGGCGGATCGGCTAACCTCTCGGACGCCGGTCCGCTCCTAGACCGCGTCCGCCCGATCGAGCGGGGCCGCCATGACCTTCGTCCACCTCCGCCCCGTCCTCGGCCCGCTATTGACGACGCTCCTCGTCCAGACCCTCGTGACCGGCACGGCGCTCATGCCCCCCGTCCTCGTCACCCTGATCGCCCCCGACCTCGGCCTCGGCGAGGGGGCGAGCGGGTACTGGATCGCCCTTCTCTACTTCGGCGCCGTCGCCTCCAGCTTCGTCGCCGGGCGCTGCATCCAGGCCCTGGGGGCGCTCACCGTGAGCCTCGCGTCGCTCGTCCTCTCGGCCGCGGGGCTCTGGCTCCTGGCGCTCGGCGCCCTGCCGCTCGCCGTCTTCGGCGCGCTCGTCGCCGGGCTCGGCTACGGGGCGACGACGCCGGCAAGCTCGGAGATCCTGGCAAGGCGCACCCCGCCCGAGATCCGAGCCCTCGTCTTCTCCCTGAAGCAGACGGGGGTGCCGCTCGGCGGCGTGCTGGCGGGCGCCCTGGGACCGAGCCTCGCCCTTCGCCTCGGCTGGCCAGCGGCGCTGGCGCTCGGGGGCCTTGCCGCCGTGCTCGCGGCGCTCGCCCTTCTGCCGCTCCGCCGCCGGCTCGACGAGGGTCCGGCGCAAGCGGGGCGTGCCCGGCCCAAAGGGCTGAAGCTCGTCCTGCGCGACCCGCCCTTGCGCTTCGTCGCGCTGTCCTCGTTCGGCTTCTCGGCCGTGCAGCTCTGCGTCACCTCCTACCTCGTCGTCCTCCTGGTCCGCCGGGGCGACCTCGACCTCGTGACCGCCGGGATCGTGTTCTCGGCGGCCCAGATCGCGGGCGTGCTCGGGCGCATCGCGCTCGGCCACCTCGCCGACCGCAGCGGCCGCCCGGCCCTCGTCCTGGCCACCCTCGGCCTCGCCTCGACCCTGCTCCTCGGGGCGGCGGGGCTGATGGCGCCTTCCTGGGCCTTCGCGCTCAAGCTCGGCCTCGGCGCGGCGCTCGGCCTCGCGTCCCTGTCCTGGAACGGCATCTTCCTCGCCGAGGTGGCGAGGCTGGCGCCCGTGGGGCAGGCGGGCGCCGTCACCGGGGGTACCCTCGCCGTCACCTACGCCGGCGTCGTCGTCGGCCCGCCCCTCTTCGCCCTGGCGCTGACCGGGCTCGGCTGGGAGGGTGCGTGCCTCCTCGCCGGCGGGCTCGGGGTCATGGCGGCCGCCCTGATCCTGGCCGCCGTGCCGGCGGAAGCACGGCGTCGTCCGGGTTGAGGTGGAGGACGGCGTTCGAGCGGTACTCGCGCCGCCAGACGACGACGAGGACGACGAGGGACGCGGCGACGAGGAGCCAGGGCTGGACGAACCAGGAAAGGGCGGCGAGGCCGAAATAGTAGGCGCGCATCGCCCGGTTGAAGTGGTCGGCGGCCTTGGTGGCGAGAAGGGCGAGGCGGCGGGCGTGCGCCTCCGCCGCCGGATGGTCGGCGTTGAGCGGGATCCCGCCGATCAGGATAGCGACGTGGTTGAACTGCCGCAACGCCCAGGTGAACTTGAAAAAGGCGTAGACGAAGATGACGACGAGGAGGAGGATCTTCAGATCCCAAAGGTAGGAAGGACCTTCTTGGGCGAACGGCAACTGCGCCGCGATCATCCTCGCCTCGTCGCCGGCGCCGAGCACGGCGACGGCACCGCCGACGATGAGGATCGTCGACGAGGCGAAGAAGGAGATGTTCTGGATGAGCACCTGGACGATCTGGATGTCGACCATGCGGTTGTCGCGCTCCAGCATCCGGAGCATCCAGACGACCCGCTGCTCGTGCATCAGGGCCATGAGCGAGCCCCGCCCGATCCTCAGGATGTCGGCGTAGAGGACGTAGCCGATCCAGGCGAGAAGGAGAAGGAGGGGCGCCAGGAGGTCCGCGTACCCTATCCCCTCAGGCAGCCCGAGGCCTATGCCTTCCATGTCGTCCGGCCTTCCGCTTGCATCGCTTCCCGCCTTCTCCTAACTGCACGCCCATGCACACCACCAGACCCCGCCGCCGCCCGGTCATCGGCGTCACCCTCGACGGCGAACCCGCCGGCGGCTACGCGAAGCTGCCCTGGTACGCGCTGCGCGAGAACTACATGGACGTGTTGAGTGCCGCCGGCGCGGCGCCGGTGGCGCTGCCGCACGACGTGGACCGGGTCGACGACTATCTCGACCTCGTGGACGGGCTCGTCGTGACGGGGGGCGCCTTCGACGTCGACCCCGCCCTCTACGGCGGCGGACCCCGTCACCCGACCGTGAGCCTGAAGGCGCGCCGCACCCGCTTCGAGTGGGCGATCACCGAAGGGGCGCTCGCCCTCGACCTGCCGATCCTGGGCATCTGCGGCGGCCAGCAGCTCCTGAACGTCGTGCTGGGCGGCGGGCTGATCCAGCACATCCCGGACAAGGTGCCGGGCGCCCTCCCCCACGAGCAGCCGAATCCCCGCACGGAGCCCGGCCACGAGGTGACGGTCCTGCCGGGCAGCCTCCTGCACCGCGTCACGGGCGCATCGACCCTTGCCGTCAACAGCGCCCACCATCAGGCGGCGGAGGGGGTCGGGCCGGGCGTCGTCGTCAGCGCCCGCGCGCCCGACGGAATCATCGAGGCGATCGAGCGCCCGGCGTCGCGCTTCTGCCTCGGCGTCCAGTGGCACCCGGAGTACCTCGTCGATCCGGGCGACGGGAAGATCGTCGCGGCCTTCGTCGAAGCGGGGCGCGGATGAGCGGGGAAAGGAACGCGGCAACCGAACCCGTCGGCGAGCGCATCGCAAAAGTGATGGCGCGCAGCGGCCTGTGCTCCAGGCGCGACGCCGAGGCGCTGATCGGGGCGGGCCGGGTCGCGGTCGACGGGCGGACGCTCGGCGAGCCCGGCACCCGCGTCCTTCCGGGGCAAAAGGTCACGGTGGACGGCACTGCCCTGCCGGCGGCGGAGCCCGTTCGCCTCTTTCGCTACCACAAGCCCTTGGGCGTCCTCACGGCGGCGCGCGACCCCGAGGGGCGGCGGACGATCTACGACGCCCTGCCCCAGGGCCTGCCCCGCCTCATGCCGATCGGGCGCCTCGACATCAACTCCGAGGGGCTGCTCCTCCTCACCAACGACGGCGCCCTGAAGCGGCGCCTGGAGCTGCCCGCGACCGGCTGGCTGCGCCGCTACCGCGCCCGCGCCTACGGCCGGATCGACGACGCCGGGCTGAAGACGCTGGCCGACGGCGTCACCGTCGACGGGGTCGCCTACGGACCGATCCAGGCGAAGCTCGACCGCCAGCAGGGCGGCAACGCCTGGATCAGCCTGTCGCTGCGCGAAGGAAGAAACCGCGAGGTGCGCCGCGTCCTGGAACACCTGGGCCTCCAGGTCAACCGCCTCATCCGCACGGCCTACGGCCCCTTCCATCTCGGGGCCTTGAAGGACCGCGGCGTCGAGGAGGTGATCCCGAAGGTCCTGAAGGAGCAGCTGGGGGCCAAGCTCCTGGAGGGGCTGGCCGTTCCCGAGACCGGCCCGGCGGCGCGGCGGCGGACCCTCACCCTGAAGCGCGCGGGCGAAGGCCCGGCGTGAGCCCGCCCCGCATCACCGCAGGCGCGCACAAGAACCGCCGCCTCGCCGTGCCGGAGGGGCAGGCCGTGCGGCCGACGGCCGAGCGGACGCGGGAGGCGCTGTTCGACATCCTGGCGGCGCAGGGGCGGGTCTGGGACGCGGCCGTCCTCGACCTCTTCGCGGGCACGGGTGCCATCGGCCTCGAAGCCCTCTCGCGCGGCGCGGCGTTCGCCTGCTTCGTCGAGCAGGCGCCGGACGCCGCGCGCTGCATCGAGGCCAACGTCCGTCACCTGGGCGAGACCCAGCGCACCCGGCTCGTGCGGGGCGACGCCACGAGGCTCAAGGCCCCGCCGATGCGCTTCGACTGGGCCTATCTCGACCCCCCTTACCGCTCCGGCCTCGCCCGATCGGCGCTCGGCGGCCTCCTCCGGGGCGGGTGGCTCCAGGACGACGCCCTTGTCGTCGTCGAGCTGGCGGCGAGGGAGGAGGCCGACCTCCCGGACGGCCTCGTCGCCGTCAACGAACGCCGCTACGGCGCCGGGCGGCTCCTCTTCGCCGGGCGGGCCTAGAACGTGGCCAAGAGGGCGCCCCGGCGGCTTGCCGGAGCGGGGGAGAGACCTTACCTGCCGGGGGCCGCCCGACCGGATCTGGACCCCGCCCGCCCGATGCCCGACCGCCTCGCTTCGACCCTGCACGAGACCTTCGGCTTTTCGGATTTCAAGCCGGGGCAGCGGGCGATCGTCGAGGCGCTGATGGGCGGCGACAACCTGCTCGCCGTGATGCCGACCGGGGGCGGCAAGAGCCTGTGCTACCAGTTGCCGGCCCTGCTCAAGCCCGGCCTCACTTTGGTCGTCTCGCCGCTCATCGCGCTCATGGACAACCAGGTGACGCAGCTTCAGGGGCTGGGCGTCGCCGCCGCCGCCGTCCACAGCGGCAAGAGCCGGGCGGAGAAGGCGGCAACGTGGGATCTCATGCGGCAGGGAACCCTGAAGCTCCTCTACCTCTCGCCGGAACTCCTGGCGACCGAGCGGCTGCTCGCCGCCCTGAAGCGGCTCGGCGTCGCCCAGGTGATCGTCGACGAGGCGCACTGCATCAGCCAGTGGGGCCACGATTTCCGGCCCGAGTACCGGGCCTTGGGCGAGCTGGCGCGGGGCTTTCCCGAGGCCGTCATCGCCGGCTTCACGGCGACGGCCGACGCCGCGACCCGGGACGACATCGTCCGCCAGCTCATGGACGGGCGGAAGGGACGGGTCTTCGTCCACGGCTTCGACCGGCCGAACATCCGCCTGTCCGTCGTCGAGAAGGCGGGGGCGGACCGGCAGATCCTCGACCTTCTGGAAGGCTGGCGCGGGCGGCAGGGGATCGTCTACCGCCTGTCGCGCAAGAATACCGAGGCGACGGCGGCGCTGCTGCAGGGGGCGGGGCACCGCGCGGTCGCCTACCACGCCGGCCTGGACGGCACGACGCGGCGGCGGCTCCTCGACCGCTTCCTCACCGAACCCGGCCTCGTCGTCGTCGCCACGATCGCGTTCGGGATGGGGATCGACAAGCCCGACATCCGCTACGTCGTCCACATGGACCTGCCGGGCAACCTCGAAGCCTATTACCAGGAGATCGGCCGGGCCGGGCGCGACGGCGGGCCGGCGGAGGCGGTGCTCCTCTACGGCCTCGACGACATCAGGCGGCGGCGGCTCCTGATCGACGGCACGGAGGCGGCGGAGTCGGTGCGGCGGGTCAACTACCGCAGGCTCGAAGCGCTCCTCGCCTTCGCCGAGACCCCCGGCTGCCGCCGGCAGGCGCTGCTCGGCTATTTCGGCGAGCGGCCCCCGCCCTGCGGCAACTGCGACCGCTGCCTCGACCCGCCCGAACTCGCCGACGCCACGCCCGCGGCGCAGGCGGTGCTGCGGGCGATCGAGGCGACGGGCGCGCGCTTTGGGCAGGCGCATCTCGTCGACGTGCTGCGCGGGCAGGCGACGGCGAAGGCGGCGCAGCACGGGCACGACCGGCTGCCGGTCTTCGGGGCGCTGCGGGAGATGGAGGCGCCGCAGCTTCGCGCCCTCATGCGTCAGCTCTACGCCCGCGCCATCGTCGACATCGACATCGCCGGCCACGGGTCGCTCCGGCCGGGACCGGGGGCCGACGCCGTGGCGAACGGCGAAGCGGAGGTGGCCCTCGACCTCCGGCAGCGGGCGAAGCCACCGAAGGCGCGGACACGTTCGTCCGCCCAAGGCACTGCCCCGCCCCCCGCCTCGCCCTTGAACCCGACCGAGGACGGCCTGCTCCAGGCGCTGAAATCGCTCCGGCTCACGATCGCGCGCCGGATCGAGAAGCCCGCCTACATCGTCTTCAACGACGCGACCCTCGTCGACATGGCCCGCAAGCGGCCGCACACGGTCGAGGAGTTCGGCACGGTGCAAGGGGTCGGCGCCGCCAAGCGCGACCTCTACGCCGAGGCCTTCCTCGCCGCCATCGCTTCGCACGCGGGGGCGTAGCGACGCGCTGAAGCCCTTGCGCCCCGCGCCAGCGGACGCGAAGCGTAAGAGGGCGTCGGGCTCAGGCCCCGACGCAGGGCTGGTCTTCCTCCTCGACGACGAGGTCCCGCAACAGCTGGAAGACGCGGCTGCCGGTGAGGCGGGAGGGGTCGAAGCCGCTTTCGGCGGCGATGCCGCCGTAGCGCGCCCGTCCTTCGGCCGAGGCGCCGACGAACGCCATCGACCAAGTGGCGAACCCGCGCTCCTCGACCCGATCAAAGGCCATGAGCATCACGTCCCTGTGGCGCGGGTCGCGCTGGATGCGCTCGAAGGTTCGGGTCACGCCCTCGCCCGGCCCTTCCAACACCTGGGCGAAGCAGCCCTGGTTAAACATGAGCGCCCCCGTCACCCCGAGCGCCGGGTTGTTGTGCCGGGCGGCGGTCAGGATCTGCCGGACCTCGGCTTCAAGGCCATCCTTGGGCAGGTCGATCGCGTTCTTGCTGTAGTAGACGAGCCTGTGCAGGGTCTTCGGCATGTCATGGTTTTCCTTCAATGTTCTTGCGTTCGAGCGGCGGTGGGTGATCGGATGGGGTCGAGCAGCCGGATCGCCTCCTCGGCCGGAAGGGGGCGGCCGATCAGGTAGCCCTGGACCTCGGTGCAGCCCTTGGCGATCAGGTCCTGCAACTGCTCGTCGGTCTCGACGCCCTCGGCCGTGGTAGCGATGCCGAGGCAGCCGCCCAACGCCGCGACGGCGTGGACGACGGCGGCGCTGCGGGGGTCGCGCTTCAGGCCGTCGACGAACGAGCGGTCGATCTTGATCTTGTCGAAGGGAAAGCTGTGCAGAGTGCTCAAGCTCGAATAGCCGGTGCCGAAGTCGTCCATGGCGATGCGCACGCCGAGGTCGTGCAGGGCGCGCAGGACGCCCACGTGGTCGGCGTCGTTCTGCATCAGCAGGCTCTCGGTGATCTCGAGCTCCAGCCGGCGCGGGGCGAGGCCGGTGGTCTTCAGCGCCGCCGCCACGACGGCGACGAGGCGGGGGCTCTTGAATTGGGCGACCGAGAGGTTGACGGCGATCGACACGTCGTCCGGCCAGCGCATCGCCTCCTTGCAGGCGGTACGCAGGACCCATTCGCCGATTTGGACGATGAGCCCGGTCTCCTCGGCGAGCGGGATGAACTCGACGGGCGGCACGAGGCCGCGCTCGGGGTGCCGCCAGCGCAGCAGCGCCTCGAAGCCGTTGATCCGGCCGGACGCCAGATCCTGCTGCGCTTGGTAGTGCAACTCGAACGCACGCTGCCCCAGGGCTTGGCGCAGCTCGGTTTCCATCCGCCGCCGCGCCTGCAGGGCGGCGTCCATGCCGGGCTCGAAGAAGCGGAAGGTTCCCCTGCCCTGCCCCTTGGCGCGGTAGAGCGCGAGGTCGGCGTGCTTCAAGAGGGTGTCGGGGTCGGCCGCGTCGTTCGGGGCGAGCGCGATCCCGACGCTGACCCCGATGTTGATCATGTGGCCGTCGACGATGTAGGTGCGGCCGATCAGGTCGACGAGCCGCCGCGCGAGGCCGTCGGTCGCCCCGGCCACGTCCAGGCCTTCGAGGAGGACGGCGAACTCGTCTCCCCCTAGGCGGGCCACCGTGTCGCCCTTGCGTACGGCGCCGCACAGGCGTTCGGCGACGACGCGGAGCAGCGCGTCGCCGATGGGGTGGCCAAGGGTGTCGTTGACCGGCTTGAAGCGGTCGAGGTCGAGGCAGAGGAGGGCGACAGGACCCTGCCCGACCGCGCGGGACAGGCTTTCGAGGAAGTGGCGTCGGTTCGGCAGGTCCGTCAGCGGATCGTGCCGGGCCAGACGGTGGGCGAAGGCCTCGCTGCGGCTCGCGGCAGTGATGTCGTCCAGCACCACGATCCAGTTGGCGCCGGCGATCCGGCGGACGGCGAAGGCGATCATCCGGCCATCGTCGATCGATAGCGTCGCCGTACCGCTGCCTTCGCGGAGGTGGGCGCGCACCCCGCGGGCCAGAGGACAGCCCCCCTTCGCCCGCTCGGCGAGGAGGCGCGGCGCGTACCGACCGACGAGGGATTCGGACGCGGAAAGGCCGACCAAGGCGCGAAAGCTGGCGTTGCAGCGAACGACGCGCAGGCACCGGTCGAGCACGAGGATGCCTTGCGACAACCCCTCGACCACGGCCGACAATACCCTGGCGGCGCGATCGGACGCGCCGCCGTCGGGGCCGTTCTTCCGGGTCAACGACTGCTGCGACATCGGCTGTTCCCTCGGACGCCCCCACCGTTCGGGCGCGCGAAGGAACCTAGGCCACAAGGCTGAAGGAAGGCTTAACGACAAACCGCAACGAAGCGGGGCGGCCCCTTAGGGGACCGCCCCTTTTCCTCTCGAAGCCCCTTCAGGCCGCGGCGGCGAGGAGAACCTTTTCCAGGCGCTTCGTCGCCTCGGCCTCGTCGACCCGCTCGATGGCGGCGACCTCGCGGGCGAGGCGCTCCAGGGCCGCCCGGTACATCTGCCGCTCGCTGTAGGACTGGTCGGCGTCCTCGGCGCGGTGGAGTTCGCGGACGACCTCGGCGATCGAGACGGGATCCCCCGAGTTGATCTTCGCCTCGTACTCCTGCGCGCGCCGGCTCCACATGACGTTGCGGCGCGGGCGGGTGCGGATCTTGAGCGCGTCCATGGCGCTTTGGATCTTCTCGCGGGAACTGAGCTTGCGCATCCCGGACTTCGGCGCCTTGTCGACGGGCACCCGCAGGATCAGCTTCTCGTTCTCGAAGGCCACGACGTACATCTCAAGCTCGATACCGGCGATCGACTGCTTTTCGATGGCGGTGATCCGTCCGACCCCGTGCGAGGGGTAGACGATGTAGTCACCGGCGTCGAAGGCCAACTCTCTTGCCATGGGTTGATCTCTCCTTGCCGAACACGCCCGCTTGATGACCGGAACCCGCCGTCGGGGGCCGCGCCGGACCGGCCTTGTGGAACGGCGCCGGGCGGTGGGCCGCGTTCGGGGCATCGGGGGCACTGGGGCTGAAAAAGGCCGGAACGCAGGCTCGTTCCAGCCGAACTTTCTTTCAATTAGCATAAAATCAACGCTTCTGCCAGCCCGATCGTCGAAACCGGGCCGGGCGGGGACGCGGGGGAGCCGTGCAAGAACGCCCTACGTGCCGGAACCGGGCTCGGGGCTGAAGTATTTTTCGAACTTGCCTTCCTCGTCCTTGAAGGCGTCGGCGTCGGGCGGCGCGTCCTTCTTGCGGGTAATATTGGGCCACGGCCCGGTGCTGTATTTCCGGTTGAGCTCCAGCCACTTCTCGGCCTCGGGCTCGGTGTCGGGCAGGATCGCGTCGACCGGGCATTCGGGCTCGCAGACGCCGCAGTCGATGCACTCGTCCGGGTTGATGACCAGCATGTTGTCCCCCTCGTAGAAGCAGTCGACGGGGCAGACCTCGACGCAGTCGGTGTGCTTGCACTTGATGCAGATTTCGTTGACGACGTAGGTCATGGCTCTCGGGTTCCTTTGGTTGCGGAGGGCGTTCGGGCGCGATGCTCAAGTCAGCGCCGGTCGAACAGCCGCTCGATGTCGGCCCGGTCCAGGGCGACGTGGGTGGGTCGCCCGTGGTTGCACTGCCCGGAATAGAGGGTGGTCTCCATCCGGCGCAAGAGGGCGTCCATTTCCCCTAATGTAAGGCGGCGCCCGCTTCGGATCGAGCCGTGGCAGGCCATCCGCGAAAGGGCGGCGAACAGGCCCCGCTCCAGGGCCAGCGCCTCGCCGGTTTCGGCCAGATCCTCGGCGAGGTCGCGCAGCAAGGGCGCCAGCGGGGCCTGACCCAGAAGGGCCGGCGCCTCGCGGACGACGACGGCGTCCCCGAACGGCTCGACGACGAGGCCGAGGCGGCGAAGCTCGCCCGCGTGGTCGAGGAGGACGGCGCGCTCGGGAGGTTCAAGCTCGACCACGTCCGGGATGAGGAGCGCCTGCCGGCGCACGCCGCCGGCCTCCAGCTCGGCCTTCAGCCCCTCGTAGACGATGCGCTCGTGCGCCGCGTGCATGTCGACGAGGACGAGGCCGCGGCCGGTCTCGCTGACGACGTAGGCGTCGAAGAGCTGGGCGCGGGCCGTGCCGAGCGGCCCTTCGACCCCGGGGACGGGTACGGGACCCGGCACCGCCGCCCCGTCGAGGCGGACCCACGGCCCTTCGTCGCCGCCCACGGGGGCCTGGAAGGCGAAGGCGGCGTCGGCCTCGGCGAGGCCGACGGGGGCGCTTGCATGAGCCGAGACGTTTGGCCGCATCCGCGCGAGCGCCGCCCCGCCGACGCTGGTCGCCACCCGGTGGCCGTGGCGGGCAAGCGTGGACTTGAGCGCGCCGACGACGAGGCCGCGCACGGCGCCCGCGTCCTTGAAGCGCACTTCGGCCTTCGCCGGGTGGACGTTGACGTCGACGGCGTCGAAGGGGAGGTCGAGGCGGAGCACGGCGAGCGGCTGGCGGTCGTGGAAGAGGAGGTCGGCGTAGGCCACGCGCAGGGCGGCGCGGAGCAGGCGGTCCTCGACCGGGCGGCGGTTGACGATCAGGTGCTGGAGGCGGCCGTGGTTGCGGGACAGGGTCGGCAGGCCGGCGAGGCCGACCAAGCGCACCCCGTCGCGCTCGGCCTCGACCTCGGCGGCGTTCTCCAGAAAATCGCGCCCCATGACGAGGCGGAGGCGCTCGGGTCCGAGGCCGAGGAGGGCCTCGCTTTCGGCGGGCACGCGGAACGCCTCGCGGCCGTCGACCTCCAGGCGAAAGGCGACGCCGGGCCACGCCAGGGCCAGCCGCTTCAGCACGTCGACGACGAGCTCGCCCTCGCGGCGGGTCGACTTCAAGAATTTGCGCCGGGCGGGCACGTTGAAGAACAGGTCCCGCACCTCGACGCGGGTGCCCAAGGCGCCGGGGGCGGGGCGGGGCGGGGCGGGCCTGCCGCCCTCGACGGCGAGGCACAAAGCGTGCGGGCAGGAAGGGGTACGGCTCGTCAGGGCAAGGCGGCCGACGGCGGCGATCGCCGGCAGCGCCTCGCCGCGAAAGCCCAGCGTCTCGATGACGACGAGGCGCTCGTCCTTCAGCTTGGACGTGGCGTGGCGCTCGACCGCGACGGCGAGTTCGTCGCCGGGGATGCCGCCGCCGTCGTCCTCGACCTGGATCAGGTCGACCCCGCCGCCCTCGATCCGGACCTCGATCCGGGACGCGCCGGCGTCGATCGCGTTCTCGACCAGCTCCTTGACGGCGGCGGCCGGGCGCTCGACGACCTCGCCGGCCGCGATGCGGTTGGCAAGGGCTTCCGGCAGCCGCCTGATCGTCGCCCGCCCCGCCGCCTCGATCACGCCCTTTCGCCCCCCGGCCCTCGACGCGCCCTAACCCTCGACGCCTTGGGGCTGACCGACGACGGTGACGAGGAGGTCGCCCGAGAACAGCCGCTTCGCCACCCGCTTCAGGTCGTCCAGGGTCACGGCCTCGATCAGGCCGTTGCGCCTGTCGAGGTAGTCCCGGCCGAGGTGGGCGAGTTGCACGCTCACCAGCATACCGGCGATCTGGCCGTTGCTCGTGAGGCGAAGGGGAAAGGAACCCGTCAGGTACGTCTTGGCGTTGTCCAGATCGGTGGCGTCGACCTCGCCCGCGGCCATCCGCCTCGCCTCCTGGCGGACCAGATCCACGCTCTGCGCCACGGCGTCGTTGCGGGTGGCGACCCCGCCGAGCCAGAGCGGCGAGTCGTCCAGGTCGTAGAGGTAGGAGGCGGCGCCGTAGGCGAGGCCGCGCTTTTCCCGAATCTCCTCCAGGAGGCGCGAGCTAAACCCGCCGCCGCCCAGGATGTAGTTGGCGACGTAGGCCGCGTAGTAGTCGGGGTCGTCGCGGGGGATGCCGGCCTTGCCGAAGACGACGACGCTCTGCGGGATGTCGAGCCGCTCGACGACGGGGCGGGGGGCGGTCTCGGGCGCCACCTTCGGCACGTCGATGCCGTTCGCGTGCGCCGGGAGGCCGCCGAACGTGCGCTCCAAGAGGGGCTTCAGCTCGTCCGCCGTGATGTCGCCCGAGACCCCGACGACGAGGTTGTCCCTCGCCAGCCGTTCGGCGACGAAACGGCGGAGGTCGACCGCCGTGAGGCCGGCGACGCTGGCCTTGGTGCCCCGGGTCGGCCGACCGTAGGGGTGGTCCGGGAACGCCTTCTCGAACCAGAGGCGCGACGCCACGTATTGCGGGTCGCTCTCGCGCCGGGCGAGGTCGCCCAGGATCTGCGAGCGCACCCGCCCGACGGGCTCCTCGTCGAAGCGGGGCTCTTGAAGCGCGAGGCGGAGGAGGTCGAAGGCGTGGTCGCGGGTCTCGGTCAGGGTCCGCAGGTCGCCCGAGAGGCCGTCGCGGTCGGCGTCGAAGCTGAGCGAGATCGCGTTGTCGTCCAGTTCGGCGCGGTAGGCTTGGCTGTCGTAGGGGCCGGCACCCTCGTCGAGGAGGCCGGAGACCATGTAGGCGAGCCCGGCCTTGCCGTCGGGGTCGGTGGCGGAGCCGCCCCTGAACTCGAGCGAGAGCGAGAGGAAGGGGATCGAGGGCTCCGGCACCAAGTAGGCGCGGATGCCGCTCTCGGTCACGACCTCCTGAACCTCGGCCGCCGCCTGCGCCGGGGCGACGAGGGCCTGCTGGGCGATCACCATGAGGACGGCACCCCCGAGAAGGGCCGGTAGGCGGTGCATGGCATGAACGAATCCTGTCATTCGACGATGGACTTGCCGGGGGCGACGGGGGCCGCGCCGGCGTCGGCGGTGGCGCTTCCGGGGAAGGGCAGGAGGCGGCCCGTCACCGAGCGGTCGGGGTCGAGGACGAGCCTCGCCGCCGCCATGACCTCGTCCGGGGTGACGGCGGCGATCCTGTCCGGCCACGCCTCCACGTCGGCCACGGTCTGCCCCGTCGTCAGCGCGACGCCGAAGATGCGGGCGGCGCCGCTCAGGGAATCGCGGGCGTAGACGGCCTCCGCCAGCATCCGCTTCTTGACGCGCGCGACCTCGTCGTCCTTGACGCCGTCTTTCAGGAGGCGGTCGACCTCGGCGTCGATCGCGGCTTCGATCCGGTCGAGGCCGATCCCCGGCCGGGGCGAGGCGTAGAGCTGGAAGGTGGTCTGGTCGAGGGCCTCGCCCCGGTAGTAGGCGCCGACGCTGGTGGCGAGGCCCTGGTCGACGGCGATGCCCTTGTAGAGCCGGCTCGTGCCGCCCCCGCCCAGCAGCTCGCTCAGCACGTCGAGCGCGTAGGCGTGCCCCTTGTCCTTCGAGACGTAGGAAGGCGCGAGGTAGGAGCGGCTGAACGAGGGCTCACCGACCTGGGGGTGCTCCAGCACCACCTGCCGGGCCGAACGCTGCGGCGGCTCCTCGACGCGGTGGCGTTCGGGCACGTCCTTGCGGGCGACCTTGCCGTAGGTGGCTTCCGCGAGCGGCTTCAGCTCGGCCGCCGTCACGTCGCCGGCGACGACGAGGACCGCGTTGTTGGGCGCGTACCACTTGGCGTAGAAGTCGAGCGCGTCCTCCCGCGTATAGCCCGCGATCTCGCCGTACCAGCCGATGATCGGCAGGCGGTAGGGGTGGTTCAGGTACTGCACCGCCGACATCTGCTCGCTCAAGAGCGAGGAGGGCTCGTTGTCGACCCGCATCCTCCGCTCTTCCAGGATCACGTCGCGCTCGGTAAGGGTCGACTTCGGCTCCAGCTTGAGATTCGCCATCCGGTCGGCCTCCATCCCCATGACGAGGGGGAGGCGGTCCTTGGCGATCATCTGGTAGTAGGCGGTGAAGTCGTAGCTCGTCATGGCGTTGTCGTTGCCGCCGTTCCTCGCCACGATCTTCGAGAACTCGCCGAGCGGGATCTTGTCGGTGCCCTTGAACATCAGGTGTTCCAGGTAGTGCGGCAGGCCGGACTTGCCGGGCGGGCTGTCGGCGGTGCCGACCTTGTACCAGACCCAGTGCGCGACGACGGGGGCGCGGTGGTTCGGGACGACGACGACCTCCATCCCGTTGGCAAGCGTGAAGGTCTCGGGGTTGAAAATCCCGGCCCCGGCCTCGGCGGCCCCGGCGACGGTCAAGCCGAGCGTCCCCAGCGTCATCATCAACAGCTTGCTCCTCAAGATCCTTGTCCCGTCGGTGTCGTGGGTCCGGTCGTGGCGATGCCCCCCTGGCGCAGGCGCGCGGCCTCGGCGGCGGGGACGAGGGGCTCGCCGCCGCCGCTCGCGGCGCCTTGCCCGAAGGGCGAGGGGAACAGCGTGTCGGGGGCCTTCGCCGCGCTCGCGTTCGCGTCGGCGGCGAGTTCGGCGCGAATGCCGGGGTCGGCGGCGCCGAGCCGCCCGATCAAAGCCCGTTCTCCGGGGCTCGCCGCGGTCGTGGGGGCCGGGACGAGAAGCGCGTCCCGCGCGCCCGTCGACGGGTCGCGGGCGCTCGACGCCGTGCTCGCCTGCCCCGGCTGCGGCAGCGCCGTGTCGGCGGGCGGCAGGACGAGCGGCCGCTCGCGGACGACCATGAACTCGTCGGGCGGTTCCTTGGCGAAGATGCTGCTCTGGCCGCAGCCGGCGAGGGCGAGGACGGCCAGGATCGAGAGCGGGGGAACGACCTTCATCGGCTCTCCCTTTCGCCTTGATGTATGGGACGGGGTTCGCCCTGCAAGGCCCCGAACAGGATGACGAGGGCGCCAAGGACGATGGCGCTGTCGGCGACGTTGAAGGCGGGCCAGTGGTAGCCGCCCCAGTGCAGGTCGAGGAAGTCGACGACGGCGCCGAAGCGGACCCGGTCGATCACGTTGCCGACGGCGCCTGCGAGGACGGACCAGATCGCAAGGCGCGTCAGGCGCCGCCGCTCGGTGCGGAGCCAGAGGATCAGCCCGGCGCCGATGGCGACGGCGAGGCCCGTGAGCATCCAGCGGCCGATCTCGCCCGAGCCGTTGAACATCCCGAAGCTCACGCCGGGGTTCCAGACGAGGAGGAGGTTGAAGACCGGCAGCACCTCGGCGATCCGCCCGTCGCCCAGCGTCTGGAGGACGAGGGCCTTCGTCGCCTGGTCGAGGACGAGGATGAGGGCGGCCAGCGCCCAGCCCGGCATCAGGCTTCAACCCTGGCGGGCGTCGCGCGAACGGCCTCGGCGCAGCGCGGCTCCAGGAGAGTCGCGGGGTCGACGTCGCCCCGGACCTGCCAGCAGCGGGCGCATTTCAGGCCCAGGGCCAGTCTCGGCACGACGGCGACCCCCGGCACGTCGGGCAGGCGGAAGGCGCCGTCCGGCGGCGGCGCCGCCGTTGTCTCGACCCCGCTCGTGATGGCGAGTTCGGCGAGGTCGATGCCGGCGAGCAGGCGCAGGTCGTCCTCCTCGACGTGAACGACGGGCGCCGCCTGGAGGCTGGCGCCGATCCGCTTTTCCCGCCGCTCGACCTCGAGGGCGCCCGTGACGGCCCGGCGCACGGCCCGGACCCGCTCCCACTTCGCCGCGAGACCGTCGTCGCGCCACGCCTCGGGCACGGCGGGGAACGTCTCCAGGTGGACGCTGCCCGCCTCGCCCGGATGGCGCGTCAGCCACGCCTCCTCGGCGGTGAAGCACAGCACGGGGGCGAGCCAGCGGACGAGGCAGTGGAACAGCCGGTCCAGGACCGTGCGGGCGGCGCGGCGGCGGACGCTGTCGGGACGGTCGCAGTAGAGGCTGTCCTTGCGCACGTCGAAGTAGAAGGCGGACAGGTCGGTGGCGCAGAAATTGTGGAGGGCGCCGTAGAGGCGGGGGTAGTCGAACGCCTCGTTGCAGGACCGCACGAGCCCGTCCAGCTCCCAGAGGCGGTGGAGGACCCAGCGTTCGAGTTCGGGCATCTCCGCCTCGGGCAGGCGCTCGCCCCCGTCGAAGCCCGCGAGGTTGCCCAGCACGTAGCGCAGCGTGTTGCGCAGGCGCCGGTAGGCGTCGGCCTGCCCTTTCAGGATCTCCGGCCCGATGCGGTGGTCGTCGGACGTGTCGACGGTGACGGCCCAGAGGCGGAGGATGTCGGCGCCGTACTGCCGCATCACGTCCTGCGGTGCCACGCCGTTGCCCTTCGACTTCGCCATCTTCTCGCCGCGCTCGTCGAGGGTGAAGCCGTGGGTGAGCACGGCCTCGAACGGCGCCCGCCCGCGCGTGCCGCAGCTCTCCAGGAGCGACGAGTGGAACCAGCCCCGGTGCTGGTCGGAGCCTTCGAGGTAGAGGTCGGCGGGCCACTTCAGTTCGGGGCGCCGCTCCAGGACGAAGGCGTGGGTCGAGCCCGACTCGAACCACACGTCGAGGATGTCGTCGATCCGCTCGAAGTCCTCGGCCCGGTAGGCGTTGCCGAGGAATTCCTGCGGGTCGCGCGACCACCACGCATCGGCGCCTTCTTCCCTGAACGCCGCCTCGATCCGGGCGCAGACCTCGGGGTCGCGCAGCGCCTCGCCGCTCGCCTTGTGGAGGAACACGGCGAGCGGCACGCCCCAGGCGCGCTGGCGCGATACGTTCCAGTCGGGGCGGCCCTCGATCATCGCGCGCAGCCGGTTCTGGCCGCGCTTCGGGACGAAGCGGGTGGCGTCGATGGCGTCGAGCGCGCGGGCGCGAAGGGTGTCCCGCGCGTCGCCCCCCCCGTTGCCGTCGAAGGGCCGATCCATCCCACCCCGGCCTACGGGCCGGTCCATGCCGATGAACCACTGCGCCGTCGCCCGGAAGATGACGGGCGCCTTCGAGCGCCAGGAGTGCGGGTAGCTGTGGGTGAGGGTGCCGTAGGCGAAGAGGGTGCCGCACCCCGTCAGCGCCTCGATGACGGGAGCGGCCGCCCTGAAGACGTGGACGCCCTCGAACCCCGGCGCCTCGGCCGTGTAGGTGCCGTCCTCGGCGACGGCGTCCGGCACCTCGATCCCGCCGACCCTCATGCAGAGGTCGAAGTCCTCCGGCCCGTGCGCGGGCGCGATGTGGACGATGCCCGTGCCCTGCTCGGTCGTCACGTAGGCAGCGTCGAGGAGGGGCACGTCGAAGCGGTAAAAGGGGCCGAAGCTTCCCAGGGGATGGGCGACGCGCCCGCCTTCGAGCGCCTTGCCCTTGAACCGCTTCAGGACGCGGTGCCCCGCCACCCGGCCCGCCGCCATCACCTCGGGCAGCAGCATCTCAGCCAGCACCAGCCGCTCGCCGGCTTTGGCGAGGCTCCCCTCCCCCGGATCCTCGATCTCGACGAGAACGTAGTCGATGTCGCCATTGTACGCGGTAGCGCGGTTGCCGGGGATGGTCCAGGGGGTCGTCGTCCAGATGAGGATCGAGGCGCCCTCGAGGTCCGGATCGGGCGCCTTCGTGAACGGGAAGCGCACCCACACCGTCGTCGATTTGTGGTCGTGGTACTCGACCTCGGCCTCGGCCAAGGCCGTCTTCTCGACCGGCGACCACATCACCGACTTCTTGCCGCGGTAGAGAAGGCCCGAGAGGAGGAACTTGTGCAGCTCCCTGACGATCAGCGCCTCGGCCTCGACCGCCATCGTCACGTAGGGGTCTGCCCAGTCGCCGACGACGCCGAGGCGCTGGAACTCGTCCCGCTGCACGTCGAGCCAGCGCCCGGCGAACTCGCGGCACTCTTTCCGGAACTGAAGGACCGGCACCTCGTCCTTGTTGAGCCCCCGCTTCCTGTAGCCCTCCTCCACCTTCCACTCGATCGGCAGGCCGTGGCCGTCCCCGCCCGGAACGTAGTTGGAATCCTTGTTCACCATCTGCTGCTAGCGCGCGCCGACGACCTTCAGCGTCTTG
>JAGRGG010000196.1 GCA_020445645.1 Geminicoccaceae bacterium
CGAAGACCACCTTGCCCTTCGTGCCGGCCGCGTCCACCGCGTCGATGTCGAGCCCGTCGCCGTCGACGTCGCGGTCGTTGCCGAGCAGGAGCGCGTGCAGGTCGAGCGCCGGGCCGTCCTCGCCCACCCGCACCGCGTCGTCCCCGGCCTCGGGCGCGTCGTTGACACCCGTGACCGTCACCGTCACCGTCGCGGTGTCCGTGCCCCCGTTGCCGTCGGAGACCGTGTAGGCGAAGGTGTCGGTCGCCGTCTCGCCGACGCCCAGCCCCTCGAACGCCCCGGCCGGGTCGTAGGTGACGCTGCCGTCCCCGTTCAGCACCGCCGTGCCGTCGGCGGTGCCGTCGTCCACCATCGTCACGCGCAGGATGTCGCCGTCGTCCACGTCCCTGTCGTTGGCCAGCAGCGTCGCCGCCGCCAGCGTCACCGCCGTGTCCTCGTCGGTCGAGGCGGTGTCGTCCGCCGCCACCGGCGCGTCGTTGACCGGGGCGACGGTGAGCGTCACCGCGCCCGTGTCCACCCCGCCCTGGCCGTCCGACACCGTGTAGGTGAAGCCGTCGGCGCCGTTGAAGTTCGCGTCGGGCGTGTAGGCGAAGGTGCCGTCGGCCCTGAAGTCGAGCGCGCCGTGGGCGACGCCCCCGGCGAGCGCGGCCGTGAGTGGGTCGCCGTCCACGTCGCCGTCGTTGAGGAGCACCGCGCCGTCGAGCCGCGCGTCCTCGTCCGTCGTGAAGGCGTCGTCCGCGGCGACGGGCGCGTCGTTGACGCCCGTGACCGTCACCGTCACCGTGCCCCGCGCGCGCGCCCCGTCCGCGTCCTCGACCGTGTACTGGAAGCTGTCGGTCGCCGTCTCGCCCGCCTTCAGCGCCTCGAACGCCCCGTTCGGGTCGTAGGTGACGGTGTCGTCGGCGTTGAGCGTCGCCTTGCCCAGGAGCCCCGTCCGGACGAGGCCGACCACGTCCGGCCTGCCGTCCTCGGCGTCGAGGTCGTTCGCCAGCACGTCGATCACGACCGGGGGGCCGTCCTCGCCCGCCGCCGCCGCGTCGTCCGCCGCCACCGGCTTGTCGTTGACGGCGTCGACCGTCAGGCTCACCGTCGCGGGCAGGCTGTCCGCCGTGCCGTCGTTGGCCTTGTACGTGAAGCCGTCCGGGCCGTTGTAGTCGGCGTCGGGCGTGTAGGTGAACGTCCCGGTCGCGGCGTCGAGGGCGAGCGCGCCGTGCGCCGGCCCCTCGACCACGGCGAAGGTCAGCGGCTCCACGTCCACGTCGTCGCCGACGAGCGTCCGCGTCAGCGCCGCGTCCTCCTTGAGGCTGTAGCCCTTGTCCGCCACCGTCGGCGCGTCGTTGGCGCCCGTCACCGTCACCGTCACCGTCGCGTCGTCGCTGCCGCCCCGCCCGTCCGAGACGGTGTAGGCGAAGACCGCCTGCCGGCTCTCGCCGTCGTCGAGGTCCTGGAAGTCGCCGCGCGGGTTGAAGCGCACCACGTCGTTCGCGTTCAGCGTCACCGTGCCCTGCGTCGGCTGGGTCACGCTCACGATGTCGAGCGGGTCGCCGTCCGGGTCGGTGTCGTTGGCCTTCACCGCCAACGCCGTCGCCCCCGCGTCCTCGCCCACGCTGAACGCGTCGTCCACGGCATTGGGCGCCGCGTTGGCGTTGGGTTGACCTACTTCAGCCACGAACACGTCGAAGGCATCGTTGGTGTCGCCCGGCACGAGGTTGTCGGCGAGGCTCTCGAAGGCGACCAGCTTGCCGTCCGCCGACAGGCTGGGGAGGAACGAGTAGCGGTTGCCCTCGGTGCCGTCGCCGGCGACGCTGACCCGCTCGGTCGTGCCGGTCTGCCGGTCGTGGACGAAGATGTCGTAGGCGTCGTTGGCATCGCTCGGCACGAGGTTGTCGGCCTCGCTGATGAAGGCGACGAAGCGGCCGTCCGCCGACAGGGTGGGGGTGGACGAGTCGCCGTTGCCCTGGGTACCGTCGCCGGCGACGCTGACCCGCTCGGTCGCGCCAGTCTGCCGGTCGTGGACGAAGATGTCGGCGATGCCGTTGGTGTCGCCCGGCACGAGGTTGTCGGCCTCGCTGATGAAGGCGACGAAGCGCCCGTTCGCCGACAGGCTGGTTTGGTATGAATTGCCGTTGCCCTGGGAGCCGTCGCCGGCGAGGCTGACAAGCTCGGTCCCCCCGGTCTGCCGGTCGTGGACGAAGACGTCGTAGGCGCCGTTGGCGTCGCCCGGCACGAGGTTGTCGGCGAGGCTGTAGAAGGCGACGAAGCGGCCGTCCGCCGACAGGCTGGGGTCGAGCGCGTTGTTGTTGGCCTGGGTGCCGTCGCCGGCGACGCTGGCAAGCTCGGTCGTGCCGGCCTGCAGGTCGCGGACGAGGATGTCGGTGGCGTCGTTGGCGTCGCCCGGCACGAGGTTGTCGGCGAGGCTCCGGAAGGCGACGAAGCGCCCGTCCGCCGACAGGCTGGACTCGAACGAGTAGGTGTTGGCCTGGGTGCCGTCGCTGGCGACGCTGACGAGCTCGGTCGTGCCGGCCTGCAGGTCGCGCACGAAGAGGTCGGTGGTGCCGTTGGCGTCGCCCGGCACGAGGTTGTCGGCGTTGCTCCGGAAGATGACGATGCGGCCGTCCGCCGACAGGCTGGGGTCGAGCGAGTCGCGGTTGCCCCCCCCGCCGCCGTCGGCGACGCTGACGAGCTCGGTCGCGCCGCTCTGCCGGTCGTGGACGAAGATGTCGGTGGCGCCGTTGGCGTCGCCGGGGGCGAGGTTGCGGGCGCCGCTCTCGAAGGCGACGAAGCGCCCGTCCGCCGACAGGCTGGGGACGAGCGAGTCGCCGTCGCCCTGTGTGCCGTCGCCGGCGACGCTGACCCGCTCGATGTCGGCCATGACCTTGTTCCCCCCCTCGCGGCGCCTCCGGCGCCTTTTCTATGCGCGATCCGCGAACGCAAGACGATGGTATGTAATGCCTTGACGGG
The DNA here is from genome assembly GCA_020445645.1 of Geminicoccaceae bacterium. Classification (GTDB taxonomy): domain Bacteria; phylum Pseudomonadota; class Alphaproteobacteria; order Geminicoccales; family Geminicoccaceae; genus JAGRGG01. Next base: position 2,962 of record JAGRGG010000196.1, read on the forward strand.
GGAGGCAAGCGCGAAGAAGTTGAAGACGCGGGCGGCGTGGTAATTCAAGGTTTATTTGCGAAGAGGGGTGGGAAGCGATGCCCGTCCTACCCCGCCGCCCCCTCGCGCACCCCGAACCCCGCCACCTCCGCCAGCGCCCCCTCGACCCCCGGCGCGCAGGCGGCGACGGCGCGCATCCGCGTCCACTCTCCCAAGGGCCACGCCGAGGCGATCCCGCCCGCCGCCTCGACGAGGCAGAGGCCCGCCGCCGCGTCCCAGCTGTTGCAGCCGAGCGTGAGCATCGCCTCGTGGCGCCCGTCGGCGACGTGGCAGAGGTTGAGCGCGGTCGAGCCCGTCCGCCGGTGGTCGATGCCGGCGTCCGCGAGGCGGCCGATCAGGGCCTCGTATTTCCTCGCGTCGTTCTTGAAGCTGAAGCTGAGGGCGCAGGAGGAGGCTTCCAGCGGCCGCTCGCTTACTTGGATGGGAACCCCGTCCCGCCACGCCCCGGCCCCGCGCCGGGCGGCGAACATCTCGTCGTGGACGGGATCGTAGGTGACGCCGATCTCGGTGGTGCCGCCGACGGCGTAGGCCAGGACCACGCCCCAGTAGGGGACGCCGCGCAGGAAGTTCGAGGTGCCGTCGATCGGGTCGACGATCCACATGAGCGAGGTTTCCTCCCCGCCCTCCTCCTCGCCCAGCACGCCGTCCTCGGGAAAGCGCGCGGCGAGTTCCCGGCGGATCAGCGCCTCGACGGCGCGGTCGGCCTCGCTGACGAGATCCTGCCGCCCCTTCGCCTCGACGGCGAGCCCGCCCCGGTTCTCGAAGTGACGCAGCGCCAGCCTGCCGGCGTCGCGGGCGATGCGGCAGGCGGCGTCAAGCCGCCGGGCCAAGGGATCCATGGGCGTCTTCCTCCAGATCGAACGCGAGGCCGATCTCGTGCCGGAGCAGCGAGCGGCGGACGGGGTCGGCGAAGGCCACGGCGCGCTCCAAGGCCTCCCGCTCCGCGACGATGACGAGCAGGCGCTGCGCCCGCGTCATCGCCGTGTAGAGGAGGCGCCGCCGCAGCATCCGCCCGTGCTCGCGCATGAGCACCAGGATGACGGCCGGGTACTCAGAGCCCTGCGCCTTGTGGACGGTGATCGCGTAGGCCGGGACGAGGGCGCCCAGGGCCTCGCCCTCGTAGGCGACACGCCGGTCGTCGAACTGCACCTGGAGCCGCCGCGCCTTCGTCTCCATCTCGACGATCCGGCCGATGTCGCCGTTGTAGACCTCGCGCTGGTAGTCGTTCTCGGTCTGCATCACCTTGTCGCCCAGGGCGAGGCGCTGCCCCCCCTGCTCGATCATCGGGCCAGGGTTGGGGTTCAGCGCCGCCTGGAGCCGGGCGTTGAGGGGACGGGTGCCGATGGTGCCGCGGTTGACGGGGGTGAGCACCTGGATCCCCGCCTGCGCGATGCCGAAGCCTTCGGGGATGCGCTTGGTGATGAGGTCCAGGACCTTGAGGGTCGCCTCTTCCGCGTCGCCCGCCCGCACCCCGAAGGCGTCCGGCGTCGCCGAGCCCCGGAACACCGGCATCCGCCCTTTGATGACCCGGTGCGCGTTCTTGACGATGTCGCTTTCCGCCGCCTGCCGGAAGATCTCGTTCAGCCGGGCGACCGGCGCCACGTTGCTCTCGATGATGTCGGCCAAGGCCTGCCCCGGCCCCACCGGCGGCAACTGGTCGGCGTCGCCGACGAGGACCAGCGCCGCCTCGTCGGGCAGCGCCTGGAGGAGGGCCGCCATCAAATGCAGGTCGATCATCGACGCCTCGTCGACGACGAGAAGCTCGACCTCCAGGGGGTTCAGGCGGTTGCGGTTGAACCCGCGGGCGGGGTCGGCCTCCAGGAGGCGGTGCAGCGTCGAGGTCGTCCGCCCCGTGCTCTCGGAAAGCCGCCGCGCCGCCCGCCCCGTCGGCGCCGCGAGCCGCACCTTCTCGACCCGCCCGTCGAGGGCGGCGACGAGGGCGCGGACCAGCGTCGTCTTGCCGGTGCCGGGTCCGCCCGTGATCACCGCCACCTTGGCCGAGAGCGCGACGGCGAGCGCCTCCCGCTGCCCCGGCGCCAGCTCGATGTCGAGCTGCTTCTCGGCCGGGCCGATCAGGTCGAACGGGCTCGCGTCGCTCCAGGAGGGGTGCGTGGACAGGAGCGCCTTCAGCCTGCCCGCGATGCGGTGCTCGGCGTTGCGGAGTTCCTGGAGCATCAAATACCGCTCGCCGTTCGCCCCGACGAGGGCGACCCGGCGCTCGGCCAAGGCACCGTCGATCGCCGCCTCGATGTCGGCCTCGCCGACGCCCAGCATCGCCGCCGCCGCGGCGACGATCTCCTGGCAAAGCGTGGCGCTGTGCCCGTCCTCGACCGCGCGGCGCAGCGCCTCGATCAGGGCGGCCCGCCGCCGCACCTCGGCGTCCTTCGGGATGCCGAGCCGCTCGGCGAGCGCGTCCGCCGTCTCGAAGCCGATGCCCCTGATGTCGCGGGCGAGAAGGTAGGGGTCGACCAGCACCTTGGCGACGGCGCCGCCGCCGTAGGCGTCCAGGATGCGCTGCGCCCGCACCGGCCGGACGCCGTGCGAATGGAGGAAGAGGAGGATGTCGCGGCTGGCCTTCTCGGTGGTCCAGCCCTCGTGGATGCGCCCCGCCAGGGCGTGGCCGATGCCCTTCACCTCGCGCAGCCGCTCCGGGGCGGCCTCGATCACGCCGACGATCGATTCGCCGAAATGGTCCGCCAGCTTCTTCGCCGTCTTCGCCCGCATCCCCTTGACGACGCCGGACGCCAAGTAGTCGACGACGGCGACGTGGTCCGGGGGCGGTACGACGGTCAGGAGCCGGGCGCGGAACTGCCGCCCCCAGGCGCGGTCGTTCTGGAAGTGCCCCTCGGCGCGGACCATGCTGCCCGGCGGCGCCGCCAGCATCTCGCCGACGACGGTGAGGCTGTCGGCGCCGTCGTCGGGGCGCACCTTGAGCACGACGAACCCGGTCTCCGGGCGCCGGAAGAGCACGCCCTCGATCGTGCCGGAGAGAACCGCCGCCTCGCTCAACCCCGTCCCCAGCCTTCGCCCTTTCGCGCCAGCCCGGCCCAGACTAGCTTCCGCCGCGAGCCTGTACCAGCCTTGTCGAGGTACGCCTATGGATGGAACCGTTGCGACGCCGCCGCGCGCGGCCCTGAAGGCGCGCCTGCCCCTGGTCGTCGGCCATAGGGGTGCCCGCGCCGCTGCGCCCGAGAACACGCTGGCCGGCGTGCGCGAGGCGCACGGGCAGGGCGCTCGCTGGGTCGAGGTCGACGTGAAGCTGAGCCGGGACGGGGTGCCCTTCCTCCTCCACGACGACACCTTGGACCGCACGACGACGGGACGCGGCCGGGCGCGAACCTACGCGATGGCCGACCTCAAGGCGTTCGACGCCGGGGCATTCCTCGGCCCCGCTTTCGCGGGCGAGCGCCTGCCGACGCTGGCGGAACTCGTATCCCTCCTCGCCGGCCTCGACATGGGCCTCAACCTGGAGATCAAGCCCTGCCGGGGCCTCGAGGCCGAGACCGCCGAGCGCGCCGTCGCCGTCCTGCGCGAGACGTGGCCCAAGGACCGCCCCTGGCCCCTCCTCTCCAGCTTCTCCCCGAAGTCTCTCGAAGCGGCCGCCTCCGTCGCCCCCGACATGCCGCGCGGCCTGATCGCCGACCGCCTGCCCCGGGACTGGCGCCGGATCGTGGCCGACCTCCGCCTCCAGACCCTCCACCTCGGCCACGAGGACCTGAAGCCCGGCCAGCTCGCCATGCTCGCCGGGGAAGGGATCCCCGTCCTCCTCTGGACCGTGAACGATCCGATCCGGGCCACGGCCCTCCTCGCCGAAGGCGCCGCCGCCATCATCACCGACCGTCCGGGGGCGGTGCTGGCCGCGATCGACGCGGCGCCGCCTTGAGGCAGGATCCTAATACCGCCGCATCAACCCGACGAGCCGCCCCTGCACCTTCACCTGATGCGGCCCGAAGATCCGGGTCTCGAAGGCCGGGTTCGCGGGCTCCAGCGCGATCGAGGCGCCCCGGCGGCGCAGGCGCTTGAGCGTCACCTCGCGGTCCTCGATGAGGGCGACGACGATCTCGCCGCTCTCCGCCTTCTCGCTGCGCTGGATGACGGCGAGGTCGCCGTCCAGGATGCCCACGTCGATCATCGACTCGCCCAGCACCTGGACGACGTAGTGCTCGCCCTCGCCCAGGAGGAGGTCCGGCACTTCCACGGTCGTCGTACCGTCGGCCAGCGCCTCGATCGGCGTCCCGGCGGCGATCCGGCCGAGGAGGGGCACGCGGGGCAGGGGCGGCCCCGCCTCGGCCGCGGGCCGCCTGAAGTTCGGCCGGACGAGCCGCCCCTTCGCCGCTTCCCCCTCGGCCAGCCCCAAGGGCGGCCGCAGGATCTCGATCGCCCTGGCCCGATAGGCGAGGCGGCGGATGTAGCCCCGCTCCTCCAGCCCCGAGATCAGGCGGTGGATCCCCGACTTCGACCGCAGCCGCAGCGCCGCCCGCATCTCGTCGAACGAGGGCGGCACCCCCTTCTCCGTCTGATAGGCGTGGATGAACTGGAGAAGCTGCAACTGGCGCTGGGTAAGCACGGCCGAACGCCACCCCTTTCGCTGGAAAATCTTAACCCGATGTCATGAAATGTTCTAATTAAGTTCCATCTTTTTGGCAAGCGGCGCCGGCGAACGCGAAGCGTCGTCCTACCCCAGCGGGTTGAGCGCCGCCCTGAGGTCGAGCGTGTCGCAGGCCTCGCCCGCCGCCCTGGCCGGATCCCGAACCGGGCGGCGGACGAGGGCGTCGGCAAGCGCCAGGGTCGCCAGCATCGAGCTGTCCTGGCGCGGCGCCGGGTCGACGCTCACGGCACCGTCCGCGCCCCCGACGTAGAACGCGCGCATCATCTCCTCCCGGCCGTCGTTGGCGGCGAGGGCGCGGTGGAGCGGCACGGGCCGCCAGGGCAGGGCCGGGTCGAGCCCGAGCGCGGATTTCAGCATCCCGCGCAGGAAGACGACGCCGCAGACGGCGGCCGAGACGGGGTTGCCCGGCAGGCCGAGGAAGGCCGCGCCCCGAAAGCGCCCGGCGATCAGCGGCTTGCCCGGCCGCATGGCGATCTTCCAGAAGTCGAGGTCGAGCCCGCCCTTGCCGGCGACGCTCTGCACGAGGTCGTAGTCGCCGACCGAGGCGCCCCCCGAGGTGACGACGATGTCGGCCCCCTCGGCGCCTTCGAGGGCCTCGGCCAGCGCGCCCGGCGTGTCCCTGGCGATGCCGAGGTCGACCGGCTCCCCGCCCCAGAGCCGGGCCAGCCCGGCGAGGACGAGGTTGTTCGAGCTTATGACCTGATGCGCCGCCGCCGCCTCCCCCGGCCGCACGAGTTCGTCGCCCGTGCCCAGCACCGCGACGCGGGGGCGCCGCCGCACCGGCAGCCAGAGGTGGCCCATCCCGGCGGCGAGCGCCAAGGCGATCGGGTCGAGGACCCTTCCGGGGCGGAGGAGGGCGTCGCCCGTCCTGAAGTCGAGCCCCTTCGGCCGGACGAAGACGCCGGGGGCAACGGGTTCCAGCGGGAACACGGTGCCCCCTTCCGCCCGCGCGTTCTCCTGGATCAGGATCGCGTCGGCCCCGTCCGGCACGACGCCCCCCGTGAAGATCCGTACCGCCTCGCCCTGGCCGATCCCCCGGTCGAACGCCCGTCCCGCCGGCACCTCGCCGACGACGGCGAGCGCCTTGGCCCGGTCGTTCGTGTCGGCGCCCTTGCAGGCGTAGCCGTCCATCGCCGAGACGGGCGCCGCCGGGTGGTCCAGCCGGGCCTTGAGGGGCGCCGCCAGCACCCGCCCGAGCGCCGTCTCCAGCCCGACCCATTCGACGGGCGCCGGCCGGACGAGGGCGCGGGTCCTGGCCTGGGCCTCGATGACGGAAAGGGGCACCATCCCGCCTAGCCCGCCTCGAACGTGCCGGAACGCCCGCCCGACTTGCGGACCAGCCGAACGTCCTCGATCGTCATGCCCCTGTCGACCGCCTTGCACATGTCGTAGACGGTGAGGGCGGCGACCGCGACGGCGGTGAGCGCCTCCATTTCCACCCCTGTCGGCCCCGTCACCTTGCAGGTGGCCTCGATCAGGATCGCCCCCGCCTCCGCGTCCGCCTCCAGCGTCACCTTGACCGAACGCAGCGCCAAGGGGTGGCACAGGGGGATCAGGTCCGGCGTGCGCTTGGCCCCCATGATCCCGGCCAGTTGCGCGATGCCGAGCACGTCGCCCTTCTTGAAGCCGCGCGCCCCGACCAGCCGCAGCGTCTCCGCCGCCATCGAGACCCGTCCCCTGGCCGTCGCCGCCCGCGCCGTCGCGCCCTTGTCGGTCACGTCGACCATGACCGCGTCGCCCCTGGCGTCGATGTGGGTGAGCCCGCTCACGCCGCTCTCCCGAGCAGGCGCCGGGTGGCCATCGCCACGTCGTCCTGCCGCATCAGCGACTCGCCGACGAGGAACGCCCCGGCCCCCGCCGCCGCCATCCGCGCCAGATCGGCGCGACCGTGAAGCCCGCTCTCGGCGACGAGGAGCACGCCCTCCGGCACCATCGGCGCGAGTCTCTCGGTCGTGGCCAAGTCGATCTCCAGCGTCTTCAGGTCGCGGTTGTTGACCCCGATCAGGTCGGCGCCGATCGGGAGCGCCCGTTCCATCTCCGCTTCGTCGTGGACCTCGACCAGCACGTCCATCCCCAGACCGTGCGCCGCCTCCACGAGCCCCCGTGCCGTCCCGTCGTCCAAGGCCGCCATGATGACGAGGATGCCGTCCGCGCCGAGCGCCCTGGCCTCGACCACCTGGTAGGGATCGAGCATGAAGTCCTTGCGCAGCACGGGGAGATTGGCCGCGGTCTTCGCCGCCGCCACGTAGGCGTCGTCACCCTGGAAGTAGGGCGCGTCGGTCAGCACCGAGAGGCACGCGGCCCCGCCCGCCTTGTAGGCGAGCGCCAGGGCGGGGGGGTCGAAGTCGGCGCGGATCAGCCCGCGGCTCGGGCTCGCCTTCTTGATCTCGGCGATGAGCGCGAACCCGTCCGCCCGTTCCAGCGCCCGGCGAAAGCCCAGCGGCGCCGCCGCCGCCCCGGCCCGCCGCTCGATCTCGGCGGGCGGCACCCGCTCCTTTCGCGCCGCGACGTGGCGGCGCTTGTCGGCGCAGATCCTCGCCAGTACGTCGCCCATGTCGGGGCTCATGCGGACGCCTCGTTGGTGATCCGGACCAGGGCCTCCAAGGCCCGCTTCGCCCGCCCGCCCTGGATCGATTCCTCGGCCAGCGCCGCGCCCCGGTTCAGGTCCGACGCCTTGCCGCCGACGACGAGCGCCGCCGCCGTGCCCAGCACGACGCAGTCGCGGAACGGCCCCCGCCCGCCGTCGAGCAGGTTTCGGATCGCCCTGGCGTTGTGCGCCGGGTCGCCCCCCTTGAGCGCCCCCGCCGCGCAGGGCTTGAGCCCGATGTCGCCGGGGTCGATCGAAAAGCGCCGCAGTTCGCCGTTATGCCACTCGGCCACCTCGGTCGGGCCGATCAGGCTCACCTCGTCGAGCCCCCCCGCCCCGTGGACGACCCAGGCCCGCTCCGACCCCAGCCGTCCCAGCACCTCGGCGAGCGGCGCCACCCACTCGGGCGCGAACACGCCCGTGAGCTGCCGCTTCACCCCCGCCGGGTTGGAGAGGGGACCCAGCAGATTGAAGATCGTCCGGGTGCCAAGCTCGACGCGCGGCCCCGCCACATGGCGCATCGCCCCGTGGTGCCGGGGCGCCATCATGAAGCCGATGCCCGCCTCCCGGATCGACCGCTCGATGACGGGGAAGGGCGCCTCGATGTTGACCCCCAGCGCGATGAGCGCGTCCGCCGTGCCCGAGCGCGAGGAGAGGTTCCGGTTGCCGTGCTTCGCCACCGTCTGCCCCGCCCCCGCCGCGACCAGCGCCGAGGCCGTCGAGATGTTGTACGTCCCGGCCCCGTCGCCCCCCGTCCCGACGATGTCCATCGCATCGAGCGGCGCCTCGATCCGGGCCATCCGGGCACGCATCGCCGACGCGCCGGCCTGGATCTCGTCGACCGTCTCGCCCCGGACCCGCAGCGCCATGAGCAGGCCCGCCATCTGCGCCGGCGTCGCGTCGCCCGCCATCATGATGTCGAACGCCGCCTCGGCGTCGGCGTAGGCGAGCGGCGTCCCCGTCGCCGCCTTGGCGATCAGCCCCTTGAAGCGTTGCAGTTCCGCCGTCATGCCGCCGCCCGTTCCGGGGCCGATCGGCACAGGTCGAGGAAATTCTTCAGGATCACGTGCCCGTGCTCGCTGGCGATGCTCTCCGGGTGGAACTGCACCCCGTGCAGCGGCAGATCCCGGTGCCGCAGCCCCATGATTACCCCATCCGCCGTCCGCGCGTTGACGACGAGGCTCTCGTTCACGGTCTCCGGCAGCGCCGTCAGCGAGTGGTAGCGGGTTGCCTTGAAGGGGGAGGGGAGGCCCTTCAGCACCCCCGTCCCGTCGTGATGGACCTCGCTCACCTTGCCGTGCATCGGGGAGGGCGCCCGCCCCACCGTCGCCCCGAACGCCTGCGCGATCGCCTGATGCCCGAGGCAGACGCCCAGCACGGGCACAAGCCCCGCCGCCGCCTTGACCAAGGGCAGCGAGATGCCCGCCCGGTCGGGATCGCACGGCCCCGGCGAGACGACGATGCCCGCGAGCCCCGGCAGGGCCAGCGCGTCCTGCGCCTCGATCGCGTCGTTGCGGTGGACCACGACCTCGGCGCCGAGTTCGCCCAGGTAGTGGTAGAGGTTCCAGGTGAAGCTGTCGTAGTTGTCGAGGAGCAGCAGCATGGCGGGCTTTCGGGCGCTGGCGGGAAGGCAGAGGAATCCCCCGTGTGCGCCCGTGCGTCAAGCCCCAGGCCGGCGGGCGCGAAGCGTATTCTTTGCTTTCACCCGCCAAACGTCTTATCAATCAGCGGACGAAATACCCCCTCCCTGCCAACCGGGAACCACACCGCTTGGACCGTCTTCCCCGCCCGCTGCGCCGCCTCCTGGCGCGGCTTCTCCTTGCCCTTGCGAACGCGGTCGAGGGGTTCCGCCCGGCCTACCTGATCGCGCCCGCCCTCATCCTGGTCGCCGTCGGCGCCGCGCTGGCCTTCGGCCTCCCCGCCGTTTCCACCGACGACGGGACCAGGATCGGCCCCGTGAGCCTCGATGACGCGCGGACGGCTTCACGGGTCCGGGCGATCGAGGCGCTGGGCCAGGGCGCCGTGCCGCCCGCCCCGCCGCCGTCCTTTGCCACCACGCCGCCCACGCCCGCGATCCCGATCGACCTCGCCGACAGGACCGCCCCCCCCGCCCTCGTCTGGTCGACGATGGTCGCCGAGCGGGCGCAGGGGCTGGACGTGCTGCCGTTCGGCGCGGTCGAGCCCGCCGCCCCGCCCGAGCCCGCGGCCACCCTGCCGGGCCGCGTCCCCACGCTGGCGCTCGTCATCGACGACATGGGCAACGACCGGGCGGCGCTGGAGCGGCTCCTCGCCTTCGGGGTCCCCCTGACGCTGGCCTTCCTCCCCGAGCCCGAGGGCGCCCCCCGCATGGCCGCCGAGGCGCGGCGGCGGGGGGCCGTCGTCTTCCTCCACATGCCGATGGAGGCGGGCTCCCCCGCCCTGAACCCGGAGGCGGACGCGCTCCGGCTCGGCCTCGCCCCCGACGAGATCCGCGCCCGGATCGAGCGCGCGCTCGGCCGCATCGACGGCGCCGCCGGCGTCAACAACCACATGGGCAGCCGCTTCACCGCCGACCCCGACGCGATGGCGGTGGTGGCCGCCGTGCTCGCCGACCGCGGCCTCGTCTTTCTCGACAGCCGCACCACCCCGAAGTCGGTCGCCGCCGCCGTCGCCCGCGCCGCCGGCCTGCCGACCGCGTCGCGCGACGTGTTCGTCGACCACGACCCCGACCCCGCCGCGATCCGGGCCCGCCTGGGCGAACTCCGCCGCCTCGCCCAGCGCCGGGGCTTCGCCGTCGGCATCGCCCACCCGCGCCCGGCGACGCTCAAGGCCCTGGCATCCTGGATCCCCGCGACCCGCCGCATGGGCGTCCGCTTCCTCGCCGTCCCCGACCTCATCCGCCGCCGAGACTGCGCCGAAGGCAAGCCCGGCGCCTGCGACGGCCCCCATCTGGTCGAGGGCGGCGGGATGCCGGCGACGGTGCGGTGAAGCTGTAAGCAGACGCGAAGCGTCGTCTACCCGTTCCGGCTGGCGAACCGCACCGCCTCCTCGGCCGCCCGGATCAGCGCCTTCGCCTTGTTGCGGCTTTCCTCGTACTCCGCCGCGGGCACGCTGTCCGCGACGACGCCGCCGCCCGCCTGGACGTACATGCGGCCGTCCTTGATGAGCGCGGTCCGAAGGGCGATGCAGGTGTCGAGGTCGCCGTCGGCGCCGAGCCAGCCGACGGCGCCGCCGTAGAAGCCGCGCCGTTCGGGCTCCAGCTCGTCGATGATC
>JAGRGG010000197.1 GCA_020445645.1 Geminicoccaceae bacterium
CCCCGCGCCGGCGGACGCGAAGCGTTTACAGGCCTTCCCCCTTCCACCCGCACCCGGCGAGCGCCGCCGTCATGTGCGGGGGCACGGGCGCGGTCGCGTCGACGGGGTCGCGCCGTTCGTAGAGGGGAAGCCCGATCCTGCGGGCGTGGAGGTGGAGGGGGGCGTCCGCGTCCTTCGGGCCGTAGACGCGGTCGCCGAGGATCGGGCAGCCGAGGGCGGCGAGGTGGACGCGCAGTTGATGGGTGCGGCCGGTGCGGGGCCTCAGTTCGAGGAAGGCCAGCCCACCGTCTGCGCCGAGGAGGCGCCAGTCGGTGACGGCGCGCCGTCCCTCCGGGTCCGGCTCCATCCACCAGCCCCGCGCCGCCGTGCTGCGCTTGGCAAGCGCGAGGTCGATCGTCCCCGCCTCCCCTTCCGGCCGGCCGGCCGTCACCGCCCAGTAGGTCTTTTCGACCCGCCCGGCCTCGAACAGCCGGCCGAGGCGCCGGAGCGCTTTCTTGTGCCGGCCGAGGACGAGGCAGCCCGACGTGTCGCGGTCGAGGCGGTGGGCGAGGTGGGGGAGGTCGGGCAGGCCGAAGCGGAGCGGTTCCAGGAAGCGCTCCAGGTTCGGCCCGCCCTTCGGACCCGCGTGGACGGGCAGGCCCGCCGGCTTGTCGACGACGAGGACGAGCCCGTCGCGGTAGAGGAGGCGGGCAAGAAGGTCGGTGTCGGCTGGCATGGGCCGCGTTATAGCTTCCTTCGTCGCCCAGCCGAAGCGCCTTCACGCGGCGCCGGATTCTGCCGATGATGGCGGACGGCCAGGGAGGGAACGGCATGACGGACCGCATCGCGCTCAAGGGAAGGCTCCTGAGCTTCAAGGACGACCCGGCCACCGCCGGTGCCGGTGCCCTGGAGCACCACGAGGACGGCGTCGTCCTGGTCGCGGACGGACGCATCGGGGCGGTCGGCCCGGCGGGGTCGGTCGACGTAGGGGGCGCCGAGGTCCGGACCTACCCCGAGGGCTGCCTGATCCTGCCGGGGCTCATCGACCCGCACATTCACCTGCCGCAGACCCGCGTCGTCGCATCCTACGGCGCGCAGCTCCTCGAATGGCTCCAGACCTACACCTTCCCGGAGGAAGGGCGCTTTTCCGACCGCCGCTACGCCGCCGCGGTCGCCTGCTTCTTCCACGACGAGCTGCTGCGCAACGGCACGACGAGCGCCGTCGTGTTCTGCTCCGTCCACCCCGAGAGCGCCGACGCCCTCTTCGCCGAGGCGGAGCGGCGGGGGATGCGGATGCTGGGCGGCAAGGTGATGATGGACCGGGGCGCCCCCGACTGGCTCCTGGACACGCCCGGGACGGGCTACGCCGAGACGACGGACCTCATCCGCCGCTGGCACGGCAGGGGCCGGCTCGGCTACGCGATCGCGCCGCGCTTCGCCATCACCTCGACCGAGGCGCAGCTCGCGGCGACCAGGGCGCTGGTCCAGGAGAATCCCGGCTGCTGGCTGCAAACCCACTTGGCCGAGAACAGGGCCGAAGTCCGGCTCGCCCGCGAGCTTTACCCGGAGGCCGCGAGCTACACCGACATCTACGACCGCTTCGGCCTCTTAGGCCCCCGTTCGCTCTTCGGCCACTGCATCCACCTGGACGACAAGGAGGTGGAGCGCCTCGCCGCGACCGGCTCCGTCGCCGTGTTCTGCCCGACCTCGAACCTCTTCATCGGCTCCGGCCTCTTCGACCTCGCCCGGCTGCGCGCGGCGGGCGTGCGGACGGCGCTCGCCACCGACATCGGCGGCGGCACCTCCTACTCGATGCTCCGGACCGCCGCCGAAGCCTACAAGGTGCTGCAACTGAACGGCCAGAACTGGCCCGCACTCGACGCCTTCCACGCCATGACCAGGGGCAACGCCGCCGCCCTCGGCCTCGAAGACGAGATCGGCACCCTCGCCCCCGGCTCCGCCGCCGACATGGTCGTCCTCGACCCGAACGCGACGCCCGCCATGCGCCACCGCATGGAGGCCGTGAAGGACGGCGACCTCGCCCAGACCCTTTTCGTCCTCATGACGATGGGCGACGACCGGGCCGTTCTGGAAACCTGGGTCGCCGGGCGGTGCCTGCACCGGCGGGATGACGGACAAACCATTGATCCGTAAGGTTAAATAGGATTCTTGGGTTCGTTTCGCAAAAAGGGTTTCGTGCCGTCGCGTTCGTCCGTGCGGAAGAGGCGTCGAGGGGCGGCGGGGGAGGATAGCATAGGCGGGCGGGCGTACCCAACCCCCGCCATCCGCTCATTTGGCGAAGCGGTTGATGCGGAGCATGTCGCCGTTCTGGGCGAGCCAGAGGTCGGCCTTGGCCTCGGCGGCGCCGAGCGCGGCGGGATCGAGCGTTCCCTGGAGCTTCTTCAGCACGGCGGCGGCCTTCGGGTCGCCGCTGCCCCGGGCGAGGCTGGCGAAGAAATAGGCCTCTTCGAGCCGGCGGTCGGCGCCCTCGGCCTCGGCGTAGAGTTTGGCCGCCCTGGTGAAGCCTTCGGCGAAGCCGCGATTGCCGGCGAGGAGGAAGAGGTTGAGGGCTTCGACGGCGTTGGCCTTCGCGTCCTCGGCGAGGAGGAGGCGCGCGAGGTGGAAGGGGGCGAACCTGTTGCCCTCGTCGCTCGCCCGCTCGTACCAGTGCTTCGCCATCCGGGCGTCCCGCTCGACCCCGACGCCGTCGCGGTAGAGGCTGCCCAGGTTGGTCATGGCGTTGCTGCTGCCGAGCGAGGCGCCGAGGTTGTACCAGTCGAGGGCCTTGGCCGGATCGGCCGCGATGGATTCCCCCTTCTTGTAGAGGTTGCCCAGGTCGTCGGCGGCGATCATCTCGCCCGTAAGGGCTGCCAGCCTGAACCAGTGCAGCGCGTCGGGCATCGAAACGTCGACGCCGAACCCGTCGCGGTAGGAGCGGCCGAGATTGGCCCTGGCATTGGGGCTGCCAAGCTCGGCGCCGCGCCGCCAGAGCGCGACGGCGCGCCTGGGCTCCGCCTCGACGCCGTGGCCCTCGGCGGACATCCAGGCGAGCAGCGCGTAGGCGTCGGGATAGCCGCGTTCGGCGGCGAGGCCGGCGAAGTGCGAGGCTTCCCTCCACCGCTCGGCGTGGCTCAAGGCCCGGGCCAGCTGGTAGAGCAGGCGCGGCTCGTCGGGGTGGGCGGCGAGGTCGCCCGTGCAGGCGAGGATCGCCTCCTGGGCGTCGAGGCGCTGCAAGGGCACGCCCGGCACGATCCGCAAGGGGTCGCGGTTGCCGGCAGCCAGCCGGTCGCAGGCGGTGATGCGCTCGGCGAGCGGGTCGATCAGACGGTCCTCGGCCGCGGCCGGGGTTTCCGGGTAGGCGAGGTTGACGGGGATCGCCTGCCTGCCGAGCGTGGCGGCCTCTTCAAGGCGCTTTCGCGCCAGCACGGCGTAGCGGCTGGTCGGGAAGTCGTCGAGGAACTGGGTGAACAAGGCCGGGTTGGAGCGGGTGGCGATGGTCTGCCAGCGCGTGTCGTCGAGCCAGTTCGGGTCGGCGGGGTCGAACGCGGCCGCTTCCCGAAAGCCCGCGCTGCTGTCCCGGTTGAGGACGATCTTGCGCTCGACCGAGCCCGACACCCAGGGGATCTGGCGCCCCTCGGTCATCTCGCGGACCCGGCCCCGCACCTTGCGCATGATGCCGTAGATGTCGAGGCCGGGCTCGTCGAGCGCCTCGGTGAGCGCTTGGCTGTAGGGGCTGTTCGGCCCGTCGCCGTCATAGGCGACGGCGCCGGCACTCGCGGCGTAGCTGATCACCATCTCGCCGACCGACTGCTCCATGAAGGCGAGCCCCGGCTCGACGATGCCCTCCTCGGCGGCGGGGTTGCTGCGGCAGGCGTCGAGGAAGATCAGCCCCGTCTCGATCCCGGCCCTGCCCATCGCGTCGACGATCGCGTTGAGCGGCAGGCCCTGCGCCTCGATGTCCGCCTTGCTAGCGATCCTGCTGTCGACCGGCAGAAGGTAGTTGATCCCCCCGCTCTGCACGCCGTGCCCGGCGTAGTAGAAGACGACGAGGTCGGCGCCCTTGGCGCCCACGATGGCGCCCAGCATGTCCTGGCGCATCCGGGCGGCGTCGGCGTCCTGGAGGATGACCGTCGAGAAGCCCAGATCCTGGATCGCACCCGCGACGGCGTTGGAATCGTTGAGCGGGTTGTCGAGCGGCGCCTGGAGGTAGGCGGCGTTGCCGACGACGATGGCGACGCGATCGGCGGCGGCGAAGGCCGGGGGCGTCCATAGGGCCAGCAGGGCGAGGCCGAGAAGCCACGACGGGACATGCCTGCGCCTCGGGCCGGACATCGCTCGGATCCTCCCCCTGCTCCGCCCGCCCCGGCCGGCGGACCGTGTTCATGATAGCGGATCCGCCCCGGCATGACCAGTCGGGCCGAAGGCCGATCGCCCCCGGTCGGCGCCGCCCGGGGACGGACGGGCGGCCGCTTAAGATCCCGACGGCACCGGCATCCCGGTCTGCCCGACGAGCGGGCGCCCCTGCCCCACCCGGTTGTTCGGCCCCGCGCTGTCCGGGTCGCCGCTGTAACCGGCGCGCGTGCCGTTGAGGTAGACGATGACGTAACGTAGCCGGGAAAGTCGTTCGGGTTCGGATCCTCGCCCATCAAGGCTCCCTCGTTACCGGCGATCCGCGCCTCGATCCCCCGGTACGCCGATGTGAAAAGAAAGGGGGCACGCACCCTGTCAACCCAAGGGAAACGTGGGAAAGCCGAAGTGAGGGCCGGCAGGGTGCGTGTCCTTGCTTTTTGAACATGAGCCGGGTTGAGGTTGCGACCCTGAACGGGTACGGCAGGCACGGGGCGCGGCCCACCGCCCGAAAGGGCCGGACGGCACATCACCGGCCGCCTTGCGCCCGCCCGGCGACGGGCGGCTTTCCCCACGCCCCGGCGATTGCACGGGCGGACAGGGAGCGGACGATGCGGCGGATCGCGATCAAGCGCATTTTCGACCCGGCTTCCCCGGACGACGGCTTTCGCGTCCTCGTCGACCGCGTCTGGCCGCGCGGGGTATCGAAGAAGGAGGCGGCCATCGACCACTGGGCCAAGGATGTCGCCCCCTCGACCGGGCTGCGGAAGTGGTTCAACCACGACCCCGAAAGGTGGGAGGAATTCCAAAGGCGCTACCGCGAGGAGCTTGAGGACCGCGAGGCCGGGCTCGATGCGTTGGTGAAGAAGGCCGGGGACGGCCCGATGACCCTTCTCTTCGCCGCGAAGGATACGGAGCGCAATCAGGCCGTCGTGCTCAGGGACAGGCTGAACGCCCCGTAATGCCCCCGTCGACGGGGCACGCGTCCCCGCTTCTCCCCGAACCCGGGGCGCTAAGCGGTGCCCGCACCGGCGGGACGGGAGGCAAGCAAGTTGCTGAACGACAAGGTTCAATCACATTCTTGGGTTCGTTTCGCATCAACGGTTTCGTGTCGCGGCGTTCGTCCCCACGGGCACGGGGTCGAAGGGCATCGGGGCAGGATAGCATGGGGATGTGGTAGCGGGGGATCATCCTCCGGGGCGGCAGCGGGATGGTTGTAGCATGGACCACGTCGCCCCGCGCCGCTTTCAGTGGATTGGGTGGGGGTGGTATGTTATATTCGTCAGGTGTCTCCTAAACCCGAAGCGACCTATACTTGAACTCAGAAGAACAGGGTTCTAGAGAACATCAAAATGAGGAGGAACTGGATGTATCCACATCACATGCGGCGGCAACGTTCTAGGCCGGGCTACGACCAGCACGAGCGTTTCAACAACGAAAAGGATGCCCGGCTCCGGGACGAACTCGACGATCTTATCAATACGGCGATCATGCATCACGGGCGGAGGGCTGCTGAAGCAATCAGTGAAATGGTCGCAAAGGCTCTCGAACGGCACGGCGAGGAGGGAAAGTAGAATAGGGCGACATCTTTACTATCGTTTCATTGCCTCGCAGACGAATTTGTCAGCGGCGGCAGTGAGGATAGGTAGATGTTGAGTGCCTTCATCCGGTGCTTGTGCCGACCTTTGCCAAGGTTGTGGGAAAGGCTCCGTTCGCCGCGCGGAATCTCCCTTTTCTTTTTGGTCCATTGGCCGAGCCCGGCACGAACGCTCGTGTTGGGCACAACCAACAGATGAAAAAAGACGGCACAAGGCCCCGCGCCGGCGGACGCGAAG
>JAGRGG010000002.1:0-632 GCA_020445645.1 Geminicoccaceae bacterium
AAAAATAAGGAGAAAAGGCCCCGCGTCGGCGGACGCGGAGCGTAATTTATGCCGCCCCACCCGTGAGGAGCACGCCTTGCGCCGCCTGATCGTCGCCCTGCTCGCCTGCCTTGGCGGGCTGTTCATCCTGCTCATCGTGCTCACCGGCGGGTTCGGCTACTGGGCCGTCCACCGTCTCGGCGCGCCGGCCGAGGCGCGCCTGCCGGCGCGGATCGTCCTCACCCTCGACCTGCGCGAGGCCCTGGCCGAGGCGGCGGGGTTCTCGCCGTTCGACGTGCTGGGCGACGGCCCGTCGCTCACGGTGAGCGAGGCGGTGCTGGCCCTGGACCGGGCGGCGAGGGACCCGCGCGTCGCGGGGCTCGTCGTCCGGCTCGACGGGGAAGGGCAGGGCTGGGCGGTGGCGCAGGAGTTGCGGGAGGCGGTGCTGGCGTTTCGGGCGAGCGGAAACGGGCGTTTCGCCGACGCCTGGAGCGACAGCCTGGGCGAGCTTTCGCCCGGCAACGAGGGCTACATGCTGGCGGCGGCGTTCGACCGGATCACCATCCAGCCGGGCGGCTACGTCGGGCTCGCCGGGCTCGGCATCGAGCAGCCGTTCGCGCGGGGATTGCTCGACCGGCTCGGCATCGAGCCGG
>JAGRGG010000002.1:655-30521 GCA_020445645.1 Geminicoccaceae bacterium
GCGCTCGACAACGTCACCGAGAAGGGGCTGACGCCCGCCAACGCCGAGATGCTGAACGACGTGGCGGACTCGCTCTTCGGGCAGCTCGTCGCCGCCGTCGCCGAGGGGCGCGGGCTGCCCCCGGAGCGGGTTCGCGCCCTCATCGACGGCGGCCCCTACCTCGCCGAGGACGCGCTCGACGGGGGGCTGATCGACGGCCTCGCCTACGAGGACGAGGCGCTGCATTTCGCGCTCGCCAAGGCCGACCTGGGAGGTGAGCCTGGAAGCGGCCACGACACGAGGGCGGTCGGCCTCGACCGCTACGCCGGGGCCGTCGGCACGGGCGCGGACGACGATGGCAGCGCGCCGCGCGTGGCGCTGGTCCGGGCGGCGGGGGCGGTGACGCGCGGCAGCGCCCTGCCGGGCGAGGCCATCGCCGCCGACGACACGGCCGAGCTTCTCCTCTCGCTGCGCAAGGACCCGGACGTGCGCGCCGTCGTCCTTCGCCTCGACACGCCGGGGGGGTCGGCCGTCGCCTCGGAGACGGTCGGGCGGGAGGTGCGCGAACTGGTGGCGTCGGGCCGCCCCGTCGTCGTCTCGATGGGCAACGCGGCGGCGTCGGGGGGCTACTGGATCAGCATGGGGGCGAGCCGGATCGTCGCCCAGCCGGGCACGCTCACGGGCTCGATCGGCGTCTTCGCGGCCAAGCCGGTGGTCGGCGAGGCGCTCTCGAAGCTGGACGTCAACGTCGCCGAGATCGACCGGGGCGAGCACGCCGACCTCTGGTCGCTGGCGAAAGGCTACGACCCCGCCGACCGGGCGAAGGTCGAGGGGATCGTCGGCGGGCTCTACGACAGGTTCAAGGCCGGGGTGGCGAAGGGGCGGGGGCTCGACCCGGCCGAGGTGGAGCGCATCGCCCAGGGGCGCGTCTGGACGGGCGAGCGGGCGCTGGGGTTGCGCCTCGTCGACCGTTTGGGAGGCCTGGGCGAGGCGTTCGCGGAGACGAGGACGCTCCTCGACCTGCCGGCGGACGCCCCGCTCGACGTGCGCCTCTACCCCGAGCCCAAGAACCCGGTCGAGGCCGTCGTCGCGTGGTTCGAGGGCGGCGGCGGGCTGCTCGGCTTCGCCGCCAGGATCGAGACGGCGCTGGGGGCGGCCCTCGACGGGGGGCTGCTCGCCCGCTCACCCGTTCTCCGCGTCCGTTAGCGGGGCCTCCCCGACGGGCCGGCCCGGCTTGTAATCGAGGGCGTAGCCCTCGGCCCGGACGGTGCGCAGAAGGTCGGCCTCGCCGCCGGCGTTGAGCGCCCGCCGCAGCCGGCGGATCGTCGCGTCGACGGTGCGAAGCTCGATCTCCAGGTCGTCCCCCCAGACCCGGTCCAGGAGCTGCGCGCGGCCGAAGACGCGGCCGGGGGTTTCCAGGAAGTGGCGCAGAAGGCGGAACTCGGTCGGGCTCAGGTGGACCTCGCGCCCGCCCCGATGGACCCGGTGCGCGGCGAGGTCCATGCGCAGGTCGTGGAAGGCCAGCGCCTGCCCGCCGAAGACGGGCCGGGCGCGGCGGAGCACGGCGCGGACGCGGGCGACGAGTTCGGCCGGCGAGAAGGGCTTGGTCACGAAGTCGTCGGCGCCCGTCTCCAGGCCCCGCAGCCGGTCCGGCTCCTCGCCGCGCGCCGTCAGCATGATGACGGGAAGGCCCGCCGTGGCCGGGCGGCGGCGCAGGCGGCGGCAGACCTCGAGGCCGGAAAGTTGTGGCAGCATCCAGTCGAGGAGGACGAGGTCGGGCACGCGCTCGTCGACGAGGGCGAGCGCCTCCTCGCCGTCATGCGCCTGGGCGACCTCGAACCCGGCCGCTTCCAGGTTGTAGGCGAGGAGCTTCTGGAGCGGCGCCTCGTCCTCGACGATCAGGACGAGCGGCCTCACGCCTTCGCTTCCTCCTTGCGCTGGCGGTTCACCTGCACCCCATGGACGACGTAGTGGATCTTCTCGGCGATGTTGGTCGCGTGGTCGCCGATCCGCTCCAGGTTCTTGGCGATGAAGAGAAGGTCGATGCAGACGCTCGTCGTGCGCGGGTCTTCGAGGATGAAGGTGATGAGTTCGCGGAACAGGCTGTCGTAGTAGGCGTCCACGTCCTGGTCCTGGCGCCAGACCGCCATCGCCTTCTCGGCGTCGCGGTCGACGAAGGCGTCCAGCACCCCCTTCACCATCTCCTGCACCTGCTCCGCCATCGCCGGCAGGGTGACGAAGGGCTTGAGCGGCGGCTGGTCGTTCAGGCGCCGGGCGCGCTTGGCGATGCCCTTGGCGTAGTCGCTGATCCGCTCCAGGTCGTTCGAGATCTTGAGCGACATGGCGATGACGCGAAGGTCGACCGCCATCGGCTGGCGGGTGGCGAACAGGCGGATCGCCGTCTGGTCGATCTGCTCCTCGAGCGCGTCGACCTCGGGGTCGCCCGCGACGACCCCGTTCGCCTTCGCCTCGTCGCGCTCGACGAGCGCCTCCATCGCCATCGCC
This sequence comes from Geminicoccaceae bacterium, assembly GCA_020445645.1. Lineage (GTDB taxonomy): Bacteria > Pseudomonadota > Alphaproteobacteria > Geminicoccales > Geminicoccaceae > JAGRGG01. The sequence continues at coordinate 3,140 of JAGRGG010000002.1, forward strand.
ACGTGGCGCTCGGCGATCCCGCCCATGCGGGTGATGAGGCTGGAAAGGCGGTTCAGGTCCTCGTCGTAGGAGCGGACGAGGTGCTTGCGCGGCCGCGCGCCGCCGGGGTCGATGTCGCTCATCCGGGCTTGCTCCTCAGCCGAACCGGCCGGTGATGTATTCCTGGGTCATCCGCTCGCGCGGGTTCGTGAACACCTGGTCCGTCTCGCCGACCTCGATCAGCTTGCCCAAGTGGAAGAAGGCCGTCCGCTGCGAGACGCGGGCCGCCTGCTGCATGTTGTGGGTGACGATGACGATCGTGAAGTCGTGGCGCAACTCGTCGATCAATTCCTCGACGTGCGCCGTGGCGATCGGGTCGAGGGCGGAGCAGGGCTCGTCCATCAAGATCACCTCCGGGCTCACCGCGATGGCGCGGGCGATGCAGAGCCGCTGCTGCTGCCCGCCCGAAAGCCCGGTGCCCGGCGCGTGCAGGCGGTCGGCGACCTCCTTCCACAGGCCCGCGCCCTTCAGGCTCTGCTCGACGATCTCGTCCATCTCGGCCTTGCCGCGGGCGAGGCCGTGGATGCGGGGGCCGTAGGCGACGTTGTCGTAGATCGACTTCGGAAACGGGTTCGGCTTCTGGAAGACCATGCCGACGCGGGCGCGCAACTGCACCACGTCGATCCGCCTGTCGTACACGTCCTCGCCGTCGAGGGTGATCTCGCCCTCGATCCGGCAGCCCTCGATCACGTCGTTCATGCGGTTGAGGCAGCGAAGATAGGTCGACTTGCCGCAGCCGGAAGGGCCGATGAGCGCCGTCGCCTCGTTCGCCTTGATGTCGAGGTCGATGCCGAACAGCGCCTGCTTCGCCCCGTACCAGAGCTTCACGCCCCGCGTCGCCATCTTGGGGGCCGTCTTGGGGCCGGCCTCGGCGGCCCTCGCGGCCTGCGGCGGATCGAGGGCCAGTGCCGTTGCGTTCAAGGCGGTTTCTCCCTGCATGGGTTCCCTTCCCTACCAGCGCCGCTCGAAGCGGCGGCGGAGGAGGACGGCGATCAGGTTCATGAGGATGAGGAAGGCGAGCAGGATCATGATGGCGGCGCTCGTGCGCTCGGTGAAGGCGCGCTCGGGGCTGTCGGCCCAGAGGTAGATCTGGACGGGCAGCGCCGTCGAGGGATCGAAGGGCGTCGAGGGCGCGTCGACGACGAAGGCGACCATGCCGATCATGAGAAGGGGCGCCGTCTCACCCAAGGCCTGCGCGAGGCCGATGATGACGCCCGTGAGGATGCCGGGCAGGGCCAGGGGCAGGACGTGGTGCCAGATCGTCTGCACCTTCGACGCGCCGATGCCGAGCGCCGCCTGATGGATCGACGGCGGCACCGCGCGCAAGGCCGCCCTGGTGGCGACGACGATCGTCGGCAGGGTCATGAGGGTGAGCGTGAGCCCGCCGACGATCGGCGCCGAGCGCGGCATGTTGAAGAGGCCGAGGAACACGGCGAGGCCCAGGAGGCCGAAGACGATCGAGGGCACGGCGGCCAGGTTGTTGATGTTGACCTCGATGAAGTCGGTCGCGCGGGACTTCGGTGCGAACTCCTCCAGATAGAGGGCGGCGCCGACGCCGAGCGGGGTCGAAAGGAGGGCGGTCACGAGCATCAAATAGAACGAGCCGACGACCGCCCCCCAGATCCCGGCCAGTTCCGGCTCGCGGCTGTCGCCCTGCGTGAAGAGAAGCGTGTTGAACCGCTGCTCGATCCGCCCGTCCGCCTCCAGCCGGTCGATCGCCGCGATCGCCCCGTCCTTGAGCGGCCGCGCCGCCGGCGGCGCGTCGCGGGCGATGGCGCCCTTCATGAACTGGTCGACCTCGTCGGAGGCCACGATCCAGACGTCCCGGGTCGTGCCGACGAGGGACGGGTCGTCGAGCACCTTTTGGCGCAGGATAAGGTTGGCGCCGCTGCTGACGAGCCTAGTGAGCTGCCGGCGCTCCGGGCGGGCCTTGGCCTCGGGGAAGAGGCCGAACAGGCCCTCGTAGATGAGCTTCTGGAAATTGCCTTTGCCGATGACCTCCGGGTCGCCCGTACCCTTGGGGTCGAGGACCGCCGCGTCCAGCGTCACCGGCACCCGGACGTAGGTCTGCCAGAAGGCGCCGTAGCCCTGGCGGACCACCGAGGACAGCAGGATCAGAAGGAGGGCCATCGCCACCAGGATGGCGCCGAGCCCGAGCGCCTTGAAGCGGCGCTCCCGCGCGTAGCGCCGCGCCGTCAGCGCCTTTGACCGCTCCTCGAAGCCTTCGGGCCGCGCCCTGAGCCGGCTGAACCTGTCGGGGGCGGGGGCGGCGTCAGTCATACTTTTCCCGATACTTCCGCATGACGTAGAGGGCGACGACGTTGAGGATCAGCGTGGTGACGAAGAGCATGAGCCCGAGCGCGAAGGCGGCCAGGGTCTTGGCGCTGTCGAACTCCTGGTCGCCGACGAGGAGCGTCACGATCTGCACCGTCACCGTGGTCACGGCCGCCAAGGGGTTGACGGTGAGGTTCGCCGTAAGCCCGGCCGCCATGACGACGATCATTGTCTCGCCGATGGCGCGGCTGACGGCGAGGAGGAACCCGGCAATGATGCCGGGCAGGGCCGCCGGCACGATCACCTGCCGGATCGTCTCGGCGCGGGTGGCGCCGAGGCCGAGCGAGGCGTCGCGCATGGCGGCCGGCACGGCGGTAAGCGCGTCGTCGGAGAGCGAGGAGACGAAGGGGATGATCATGATCCCCATGACGCCCCCCGCCGCGAGCGCGCTCTCGGAGGCGACGTCGAGGCCGATCGCCTGCCCCGCGTCGCGCAGGAAGGGGGCGACGGTGAGGGCGGCGAAGAAGCCGTAGACCACGGTCGGGATGCCGGCCAGGATCTCCATGAGGGGCTTGGCGACGTTGCGAAAGCCGGGGCTCGCATACTCGGCGAGGTACATGGCCGACAGGAGCCCGATCGGCCCCGCGACCAGCATGGCGATCGTGCTGATGAGCAGGGTGCCGACGAAGAGCGGGATGGCGCCGAAGCTGCCCGACGACCCCACCTGATCGGCGCGCAAGGCCGTCTGCGGGCTCCAGTGCAGGCCGAAGAGGAAGTCCGTGACGGGCACGCGGTTGAAGAAGCGCAGGCTCTCGAACAGCACCGAGAAGACGATGCCCGCCGTCGTCAGGATCGAGATCACGGCGGCGGCGAGGAGGAGGTAGCGGACCACCCGCTCGACGTGGTTGCGGGCGCGAAGGTCGGGGGCGATCCAGCGGAGCGCGAGGTAGATGCCGCCGACGGCGAGCACCAGGACGAGGAGCCAGAGAAGGAGCGTGGAGGCGGTGCCGAGACTGCCGTAGAAGGCGCCCGCCTGCGCCAGACCCGGCGTCACGTCGCCCCGCGCCGGCAGGCCCTGGGCGATCCGGGCCACGTCCTGCATGAGGAAGTCGAGGCGGGGGCCGCTCAGGGCCTGCGCGTCGGCCGGCAGGCGGCCGATCGTGGCCCAGCGCAGGACCAAAGGCGAGACGATCGACCAGAGGACGATGAGGGCGAGCGCCGGGCCGGCGGCGAGGAGGGCCGCGTACCAAGCGTAGTGGCCGGGGAGCGAGTGCAGGTCCGCGATCCGGCCGCCCGCGATCCGCAGCGACCGGCGGTGGCCGAGGTAGTAGGCGATACCCGCCAGGACGAGGACGATCAGGACGAGGCTCATCGGCCGTTTCCGCCGTTGTTCATGGGCGACTGGGGCGCGGGACGCCCGGCTGCGCGCGCGGCCGGGCGGGAGCGGACCCCTGCTAGAGGCTGCTCGTGTCCATCGGGGTCATGCCGGTCGCCGTCTGGCGGACCTTTTCGGCGTCGTTCTCGGGGAGCGGGATCAGGCCCTTGTCGGCGAGGTAGCCGTACTCGCCCATCGCGGCGTCGCTCGTGAATTCCGCCATGAACGCCTTGATGCCGGGGATGACGCCGACGTGGGCGTTCTTGACGTAGACGAAGAGCGGGCGCGAAACCGGGTACTTGCCCGACGCGATGGCGTCGAAGTCGGGGGCGACGCCCGCGATCTTCGAGCCCTGGATCATGTCCTGGTTCTGCTCGAGGTAGCTGTAGCCGAAGATGCCGAACGCATCCTTGTTGGCTTCGAGCTTCTGCACGATCAGGTTGTCGTTCTCGCCGGCCTCGACGTAGCCGCCGTCCTCGCGGATCGTCCGGCAGGCCGCCTTCTTGGCGTCGCCCTCCATCGCGGCGGTCTCGGGCACCTCCTCGCAGCCCTTGTCCATGACCAGCTCGACGAAGGCGTCGCGGGTGCCGGACGTGGGTGGCGGACCAAGGACCTCGATCTTCTTGTCGGGCAGCGAAGGATCGATGTCGTTCCACCTCCTGTAGGGGTTGGCGACCATCTTGCCGTCCTGCGGCACGTCCTTCGCCAGCGCCAGGAAGATCTGCTTTTGCGTGAGGTCGTCCTGCTCCGCCTTCCTGCTGTTGGCGATGACGATGCCGTCGAAGCCGATCTTGACCTCGGTGATGTCCTCGACGCCGTTCTTCGCGCACGCCTCGGCCTCGCTGTCCTTGATGCGGCGGGACGCGTCGGCGATGTCCGGCGTGCCCTCGCCCACGCCCTGGCAGAACAGCTTCAGCCCGCCGCCGGTGCCGGTCGACTCGACGACGGGGGCCGGAAAGTCGGTCTTGTTGCCGAACTGCTCCGCGGCCGTGGTCGAGAAGGGGTAGACCGTGCTTGATCCGACGATGCGGATCTGGTCGCGGGCGGCGGCGCTGCCGGCCGAGGCGAGAAGCGCCACGGCGGCGACCGAAAGCAGGAACCGGTTCATTGAAGGTTTTCCTCCGTCGGTGATGCGCGTCCGTGTAGCGGTGCCCGTTGCGCCTTTTAGGCGCGTTCAATGACAGATCGGTGACAATGTTACGCTTCGTGTCCGCTGGCGCGAAGCGCGTCTACCCCGGCGCCAAGGGAAGCAGCACGGCAAACCGGCTGCCCCGCCCCGGCGCGCTCGTGATGGCGAGGTGCCCCCGGTGGCGGCGGACGATGTGCTTGACGATGGCGAGACCCAGGCCGGTGCCGCCCTTCTCGCGCGAGCGGTGCTTGTCGACGCGGTAGAAGCGTTCGGTGAGGCGGGGCAGGTGCTCGCGCGCGATGCCGGGTCCCCCGTCGCTCACGGCGACGCAGAGGGCCGGGCGCCCCGCGAGCGGCCCCGAATCGCCCGGCGCCCGCGCCACGAAGCCGGCGGTGACGGCGACCTCCTTGCCGCCGTATTTGATCGCGTTGTCGACGAGGTTGAGGAGGAGCTGGTGGATCTGGTCGGCGTCGGCCGCGGCATCGGGCAGGTCGCCCGCCGGCTCGTGGCGCAGGTCGACCCCCGCCGCCTCGGCGACGGGGCGCAGCCGGGCCAGCACCGTTTCCACGACCGCCTCGACCCCGCAGCGGCCCTCGGGGGGAGCGATGGCGGCGAGTTCGATCCTGGACAGGGAGAGAAGGCCGTTCACGAGGCGGTCGAGCCGCGCCGTCTCCTCGGCCATGAGCGCGAGGAAGCTCTCCCGCGCCTCCGGGTCGTTCCTGGCCGGGCCGCGCAGCGTCTCGATGAAGCCCGTGAGCGAGGCCAACGGCGTCCGGATCTCGTGGCTGGCGTTGGCGACGAAGTCGGAGCGCATCCGCTCGATCATCACCTGCTCGGTCTCTTCCCGCAGGAGGATGAGTGCACCTTTGCCGCCGTCGGCGAGCACCGTCGGCGCCACGCGGGCGGCGAACTGCTTCAGCCGGTCGGTCGGCGGGCTGAAGGCGAGCTGGCTCGCCTCCCCCGCCTCGAGCGCCGCGCGGACGGCGGCGAGCAGGCCGGGGTCGCGCAGGAAGCGGCCGAGCGGCGGCCTGCCATCCGGCACCCCGAAACCCCGCCGCGCCGCCTCGTTGGCCTGCAGCACCGTCTCGCCCGCGTCGACGAGGAGGACGGGGTCCGGCAGGGACTCGATCAGGGTGAGGAGGATCCGCTCCTGGCTGCCGCTCAGGCGGCGCAGGCGGCGCCCCTCGCGGGCGAGGCCGAGGACGGGCCGGACCAGCCCCTCGCTTGCAAGCGGGCCGGCCGCGTCCGGCGGCAGGAGCCTTCGCCCTTCGGCGAGCCCTTCGAGCCAGGCCCGGAGCGCCTCGAACTCGCGCTGCCGGCCGAGCGCCACGAGGACGGCGCCGAGGAGGCCGACGGCGAGGGCGCCGGCGAAGGCGAACGGCGTCAGGTGCCCGACGAGGAGCAGGAACGCGACGGCGAGCCCGGCCGGGAGCGCCGCAAGGCCCGTCTCCCGCCAGGGCGGCAGGCCGAACGGCACCGTCCCGCCCTCACGCCTTCAGCTCCTCCCTGTCCCTGAAGAGGTCGAGCGCGTCCGGGTTGGCCAGCGCCTCGGTGTTCCGGACCGGCCGCCCGTGGATCGCGTCGCGCACGGCGATCTCGGTGATCTTGCCCGACAGCGTGCGCGGGATGTCGTCGACCTGGAGGATCTTCGAGGGCACGTGGCGGGGGGTGCAGTTGGTCCGGATCCGCCGCCTGATCCGGTCCTTCAGGGCGTCGTCGAGGGTCAGGCCGTCGCGCAGCCGCACGAAGAGGACGACCCGCACGTCGCCCTCCCACGTCTGGCCGACGCAGACGCTCTCCAGCACCTCGCCCTCCTGCTCGACCTGCCGGTAGACCTCGGCCGTGCCGATCCGCACGCCCCCCGGGTTCAGGACCGCGTCGGAGCGGCCGTGGATGACGACCCCGTCCGAAGGGGTGATCTCGGCGTAGTCGCCGTGGCACCAGACATGGGGGAAGCGCGCGAAGTAGCCGGCCCTGTAGCGCGACCCGTCCGGGTCGTCCCAGAAGCCCACCGGCATGGCGGGGAAGGGCTTGGTGCAGACGAGCTCGCCCTTCTCGCCGACGACGGGCTCGCCCGCCTCGTTCCACACCTGCACGTCCATGCCCAACCCCCGCATCTGGATCTCGCCCCGACGCACGGGGCCGGCGGGGTTGCCCAAGACGAAGCAGGAGACGATGTCGGTGCCCCCCGAGATCGACGCCAGCTGGAGGTCGGCCTTCACCGCCGCGTAGACCCAGTCGAAGCTCTCGGGCACGAGCGGCGAGCCCGTGGACAGGATGGCCTTCAGGGGAGCTAGGTCGTGCGTGTCCTTGGGCCGGAGATCTGCCTTCTTGCAGGCGTCGAGGTACTTCGCCGAGGTGCCGAAGACCGTGACCTTCTCGTCCTGCACGAGGTTCCAGAGCGCCTCGGGCCTCGGGTGGAACGGCGAGCCGTCGAAGAGCACCAGCGTCGCCTCAGAGGCCAGCGCCGACGCCATCCAGTTCCACATCATCCAGCCGCANNCCGCAGGTGGTGAAGTAGAACAGGCGGTCGCCCTGCCGCAGGTCGGTGTGCAGGCGGTGCTCCTTGACGTGTTGGAGAAGGACGCCGCCCGCCCCGTGCACGATCGCCTTCGGCTTGCCGGTCGTGCCCGACGAGAACACGACGTAGAGCGGGTGGTCGAAGGGCAGCCGGGTAAAGGCGAGCGGCGGCGGGTCCTTCACGAGGAAGTCCTCGAAGAGGACGGCGCGGGCGGGCAACGCCCCAAGGTCCGGGTCCTCGCCGAGGAACGGGCAGACGACGAGGCGGCAAAGACCGGGCAGGGCTTCCGCCACCGCCTTGAGCTTGGAGAGGATCGAAAGCCGCTTGCCGGCGTAGAGGTAGCCGTCGGCGGCGATGAGCACCTTGGGCGCGATCTGGCCGAAGCGGTCGAGGACGCCGTCCTTGCCGAAGTCGGGCGAGGTCGACGACCAGACGGCGCCGATGGCGCTCGCCGCCAGCATCCCGATCACCGCTTCCGGCACGTTCGGCAGGTACCCCGCCACCCGGTCGCCGACGCCGACGCCCTCGGCCGAAAGCGCGGCGGCGAGTGCCCGCACCTTCCCTTGCAGGCCGGCCCACGACAGCTCCGAGCGCCGTCCGTCCTCGCCCACGAAGATGACGGCCGGCGCGTCGTCGTCGCGGCGCAGCAGGTTCTCGGCGAAGTTGAGCCGGGCGTCGGGGAACCACGACGCGCCGGGCATCTTCCCGCCGTCGACGAGCACCCGCGAGCCCCGCTCGCCTTGAACCTCGCCAAGCCCCCAGATAGCGGCCCAGAACGCCTCGGGCTCGGCGATCGACCAAAGGCGCAGGTCCTCGACGGCGCCCTCGCCCGAGAAGCCCCGGGCCTTCGCCAGCGCCACGATCTGCGTGCCGTCGCGGCGCGCCTCGTCCGGCCGCCACAGGATCCGTTCCATCCCAACCCCGTCCTTGATCCAGCTTGAGGGATCGCTGGCACCTTTGCACAGCCGGGAGCCCACGGTGTCAAGGCCGACCGGAAAGGGAAGGCGGGGACGGTTCGGATGGAAGGCTTGTCGAGAGGGGCGGCGGCCGCCAAACGAACCCCGCTTCCGGGCGAACCCCCCCGTCTTGGCCTGAAATCAGGGCCTGGGATGGAGGCTTCGCGCCCGCTGACGCACGGCCCTGCCGTTGCCCCGAATGGCGGCGCCTTGCGCGGCGGCCTCCTCCCTTCGTTCGTCGTCGGAGGCTGGCCCCGCCGTCCGGGCCAGCCTCCGACGACGAACGGATAGGAAGAGCGGAGAAAGGCCCCGCGCAGCGGGCGCGAAGCGTGGTTTCGGCCCGGCGGACGGGTCGGATCGCATCGACCGGCGGGATCGATTCGCGGCTGTCACGCGCGTTGGCGGCCACGAGGCGCAAGGCCAAGGGCGTGCCGCGGCCGTCGATGGCGACATGACGCCCTCGGCGGGCATTGCCTGCCGCTCTGCGGAACGCGGGTTGCTCGACCTCCGCCGGGGCCTTGCCGTTCAAAGCCCCACCATCGAGATGGCCGCGGCCAAGCAACGCCTCGTCCCACCCGTTGTCCGTTGATGGCAACGCCGTGCCCGCTCCCTTGGCTATTGGTCCCGCGACGCCAAGAAGCCAAGGAAGCGTCGAACCGCGCAGGGAATCATGCGGCCCCGAGTCGATGGAACGGGAAAGACGCTCAGGCCGATCCGGGCGGATCGTCCTTTGGAGCGGGAAAGAGGAACTCGCGGCCGACCTTGACCCGCGCCTCGCCGTCGTAGGCGATGACGTCGGCCGTGGCGTAGGTCTCGCTCCACTTCTCGGGCAGGTACGAGCCCGTGCCGATGACGTCGATCGGCGCCTTCACGCTCGCCATCAGCTTGCATTTTCCCGGGCTGAAGCCCGAGGACGCGATGATCTTCACCTCCTCGAACCCGGCCTCGTCCAGCTTTTCCCGGACGTGGAAGATCGCCGCCGCCGAGACGCCCGTGCCGGTGAGCCAGCGCAGCTCGGTCTCGGTGCGGTACGTCCTGATCGCGTCCGGGACGTGGCGGTCGAGGACGGCATACGAGCTGGCGACGTCCAGGCCCTCGACGTGGCGCCCGCCGTGGGTGTCGAGGCGGACGCCGAGCCGGCCCTTCTCGGCAAGCCCGGGAAACGCCCTGGCGACGGTGAGCGCGTCGCTCACCTCCTTGCCGAAATAGTCGACGAGGACGTAGAGGGGGTCGTCCGGGAAGACCTCGTGGAACATCTGGGCCGCCTTCAGCGTGCTGCCGGCGTAGCCGATCAGCGCGTGCGGCATGGTGCCGAGCCCGCGCTCGTTGCCGAAGAAGTGCGCCGTCTCGTCGGTGGCGTTGCCGATGAAGCCCTTCGCCTTGCCCTCCCGCTTCGCCCGGGCGGAGCCCACCGAGGCGGCATACGCCATCGCTTCGGCCATCTCGGCCCCGGCGCAGTGGCGGGCGTCCATGCCGAGAAACGCGACGTAGGGCAGATCCATGCACATCGACCACGCGTTGAACGCGGCGACGCAGGCGGGGCCGAGCTTCTGCAGGAACACCGTCTCCAGGTCGACGAGGTGGCGAAACGGGCCGGTGACGTAGAGCATCGGCTCGCCGGCGCCGACCCAGCCGCCTTCCCGAAAGCGCCGCTCGACCCGGAGCGAAGCCCCCCGCTCCTTCGCCACGGCGTTCAGCCAGTCGAGCGCGAGGCGGGGGGCGCAGAGGACCGGGCGGCGCATGAAGACGGCGTAGGTGGCCTCGCAATCGCCGAAGCGCTCGATGATCGCCCTGGTTTTCGTAAAGTACTTGTCGGTGTAGCGCCCGACCTCGCCGCTGCCTGGGTTCATCGGGCGCTTCCCTTCGCTCAGGACGCGGCCTTGAGGGCGCGGCGCTCCTCCTTCAGCCCCTCCGCCATGAGGAAGGCGAGTTCGAGGCTCTGCTCGGCGTTCAGGCGCGGGTCGCAGTAGGTGTGGTAGCGGTCGCGGAGGTCGGCGTCGCTGATGGCGCGGGCACCCCCGGTACACTCGGTCACGTCCTGCCCGGTCATCTCCAGGTGGATCCCGCCCGCGTGGGTGCCCTCTGCCTTGTGGACCGCGAAGAAGCTCCGTACCTCGGCGAGGATGCGGTCGAACGGCCGGGTCTTGTAGCCGGAGCCCGCCTTGATCGTGTTGCCGTGCATGGGGTCGCACGTCCAGACGACGTTGCGCCCCTCGCGCCGGATGGCGCGGACGAGCGGCGGCAGGTGCGCCTCCACCTTGTCGTGGCCCATCCGGCTGATGAGGGTGAGCCGCCCCGGCCGGTTCTCGGGGTTGAGCGCGTCGCACAGGCGCAGGAGGTCGTCGGCGGCGAGGGTGGGGCCGGCTTTCAGGCCAAGAGGGTTGGCGATGCCGCGGCAAAACTCGACGTGGGCGCCGTCGATCTGGCGGGTGCGGTCGCCGATCCACAAGAGGTGCGCCGAGGTGTCGTACCAGCGCCCGGAGGTCGAATCGATCCGGGTCATCGCCTCCTCGAAGCCGAGCAGCAGCGCCTCGTGCGAGGTGTAGAGGGTCGTGCGGGTGATCTCGGGCGTGCTGAGGTCGGAGACGCCGCAGGCGCGCATGAAGTCGAGCGCCTCGGTGATCCGGCCCGCCATGTCCTGGTAGCGCGCGTTCTGCGGCGAGCGCTCGATGAACCCCAGCGTCCACTGGTGGACGCGGGTGAGCGCCGCGTAGCCGCCCTGCGTGAAGGCGCGAAGGAGGTTCAAGGTCGCCGCCGCCTGGGCGTAGGCCTGGAGCTGGCGCCTCGGATCCGGCTCGCGGCCCTCGGCCTCGAAGCGGATGTCGTTGACGATGTCGCCCCGGTAGCTGGGCAGCTCGACCCCGCCGATCGTCTCCATCGCCGCCGAGCGGGGCTTGGCGAACTGCCCGGCGAGGCGCCCCACCTTCACGACCGGCAGGCCGCTGCCGAAGGTGAGCGCGACCGCCATCTGGAGGAGGACGCGCAAGGTGTCGCGGATCTTGTCGGCCTCGAAATCGGCGAACGCCTCGGCGCAGTCGCCACCCTGGAGGAGGAACGCCTCCCCCTTGCAGACCTGCGCCAGATCGTCTTCGAGCCGCCTAGCCTCCCCGGCGAAGACGAGCGGCGGGTAGGTCTTCAAGGCGGCCTCGACCCCGGCCAGCGCCGACCCGTCCGCGTAGTCCGGCATCTGCACCCGGGGCTTCGCGCGCCACCCGTCGGGCTTCCACGGCGTCTTGCTCATCGCTTCCCTACCCTTGTCCCTGGTTTCTCGTTCAGCCCTTCCGGGGCTGGTAGAGGGTGACGAACTCCTCGGCCGCCGAGGGGTGCACGCCCACCGTCCGGTCGAACTCGGCCTTGGTGGCGCCCGCCGTCATGGCGACGGCGAGGCCCTGGATGATCTCGCCCGCCTCGTCGCCGACCATGAAGCAGCCGACCACCCGGTCGCAATCGGCGTCGACGACGACCTTCATGAAGGTCTTGCGCTCCTCGCCGGAGAGCGCGTGCAGCATGGGGCGAAAGCGGGTCGTGTAGACCCGCACGTCGAGCCCGCGCCCCTTGGCCGTCGCCTCGCTCATCCCGCAACTGCCGACCTGGGGCGTGCAGAACACCGCCGTCGGCAGGGTGTCGTAGGCGACCTCGATCGGGTTGTCGTTGAACAGCCCTTCGGCGACGGCGCGGCCTTCGGCGATGGCGACCGGGGTGAGATCGTACTGCGAGGCGGTGAGCCCGTGCCCCCCGTGGTCGGAGCAGTCGCCGACGGCGAACAGGCCCGGCACGCTGCTCTCGAAGGTGTCGCCCTGGACGAGGACGGCGCCGCCCTGGTTCCTGTGGACGCCGATCTCGTCGAGGCCGATGCCGTCGGTCATCGGCTTGACGAGCCGGCCGGTCGCGTTGATCACCATGTCGGCCGCGACGCGCCCGCGCTCGGTGACGACGCAAAGGCCGTCCCCGTCCCGCTCGACGGCGCTCACCTGCGCGCTCGGCATGAAGCGCAGGCCGTAGCCTTCGAGCTGCTCCGTAAGCTCCCGGCGCACGTCCTCGTCGAAGCCGCGAAGGGGCTTTTCCTGGCGCATGATCACGGTGGCCTCGGCGCCGAGCCCGGCGAGGATCGAGGCGGATTCGAGGCCGATATAGCCGCCGCCGACGACGGCGACCTTGGCTGGCAAATCGTAGACCTGCTCGTAGACGAAATCGGAGGTGACGGCGAGGTCGAGCCCCTCGATGGCGTTCGGGCAGGCGGGGTGCCCGCCCGTGGCGATCAGGACCCGCTTCGCCGCGTGGTGCCGCCCCTCGACCTCGACCCGGAACAGCCCTTCCTTGTCCCGCCCCCGGAGCGTCGCCCGGCCGCGCAGGATCTCGACGCCGGCGTCGCGGAGGAGGCCGCCGTAGATGCCGTTCAGCCGCTCGACCTCGCGGTTGCGGTTGGCAAGAAGCGCCCTGAAGTCGAGCTTCGGCCGCTCCGCCACCCCCCAGCCGTAGCCCCGCGCCGTCTCGAAGCCGCGCCCGAACGCCGCCGCGTAGCTCATCAGCTTCTTCGGCACGCAGCCCCGGTTGACGCAGGTGCCCCCCAGGCGGTTCGGCTCGGCCAGCGCCACGCCGGCACCGTGGCTCGCGGCACGGCGGGCGCAGGCGACCCCGCCGGAGCCGCCGCCGATCACGAAGAGGTCGAAGCTTGCCATGAGATCCTAACCGCCGCCCTAGCCGCTAATGCCGCCGAGGCAGACGTACTTGACCTCGACGTATTCGTCGATGCCGTACTTCGACCCTTCGCGCCCCAGCCCGCTCTCCTTCACGCCCCCGAACGGCGCCACCTCGGTGGAGATGATGCCCGTGTTGACGCCCACCATGCCGACCTCCATCGCCTCGGCGACGCGGAAGATCCGGCCGATGTCGCGGGCGAAGAAGTAGCCCGCGAGCCCGACCTCGATGTCGTTGGCAAGGCGGATCACCTCCTCCTCGGTCTCGAAGCGGAAGAGCGGCGCCACCGGGCCGAAGGTCTCCTCGTGGGCGATCTTCATGTCGGCGTTGCAGTTGGCAAGCACGGTGGGCTCGAAGAACAGCCCGCCGAGGTCGTGCCGCTTGCCGCCGAGGATGACCGTCGCCCCCTTCGCCGTGGCGTCCTCGACGTGCTCCTCCACCTTGTCGACCGCCGAAGCCTCGACGAGCGGCCCGACCTCGATCCCCCGCTCGGTGCCGTTCCCCACCTTCAGCGCCTTCACGGCGGCGGCGAACGTCTCGGCGAAGGCGTCGAACACGCCCGACTGCACGTAGATGCGGTTGGTGCAGACGCAGGTCTGCCCCGCGTTCCTGAACTTGCAGGCGATGGCGCCCTTGACGGCGGCGTCGATGTCGGCGTCGTCGAAGACGATGAACGGCGCGTGCCCGCCAAGCTCCATGCTGGTCTTCTTCACCGTCTCGGCGCACTGCTTCAGGAGCACCTTGCCCGTCGCGGTCGAGCCCGTGAACGATAGCTTCTTGACGATCGGATTCGCGGTCATCTCGCCGCCGATCTCCCCGCCGCCCCCGGTGACGACGTTGAAGACCCCCTTCGGCATCCCGGCGCGTTCCGCAAGCTCCGCCAGCGCCAGCGCCGAGAACGGCGTCAGCGACGCCGGCTTGACGACGAAGGTGCAGCCGGCCGCCAGCCCCGGCGCCACCTTGCGCGTGATCATCGCCGCCGGAAAGTTCCAAGGCGTGATCGCGGCGCAGACCCCGATCGGCTGCTTCAGCACCACGATGCGCGACCCGGGGAAGGGCGAGGGGATCGTGTCGCCGTAGACCCGCTTCGCCTCTTCCGCGAACCACTCGATGAAGGACGCCGCGTACGCGATCTCGCCCTTCGCCTCGGCGAGCGGCTTGCCCTGTTCGCGCGTCATGATGAGCGCCAGATCGTCCTGCGCCGCCATCATCAGCTCGTACCAGCGGCGCAAGATTCCCGCCCGCTCCTTCGCCGTCTTCGCCCGCCACCCCGGCAAGGCCGCCTCCGCCGCCGCGATCGCCCGCTTGGTCTCCTGGGATCCCAGCTTTGGCACGCTGCCGAGCGTCTCCCCCGTCGCCGGATCGGTCACGGCAAGGCTTCCCCCGCCCGTCACCCACGCCCCGTCGACGTAGCAAGCCTCCCGAAACAGCTTCGGATCGGCGAGGTGGTGGCGAATGTCCTTCGGCGCAGCGGCCATGACGGGCGTCCCTTCGGTGCGAGGGCGGGAAGTATAAAGCCGGGCGGCGACGGGGCAAGGTTGCGCTTCGCGCCCGCTGGCGCGAAGCGCGATCCTAGATGCCCTTGGCGAGCCAGGCGCTCATGCGGCGCGAGAACGCCCCCGGGTCCGGGATCGCCTCGCCCTCGATGATGCGGGCCTGGTCGAGGAGGAGGTGGGCGAGGTCGTCGAGGGCCGCGTCGTCGGGCTTCTGCGCCATCTCCCTGATGAGGGGGTGGGCGGGGTTCACTTCGAGGATGCGGCGGCTCAGCTGCTCGAACTGGCCGTGCTGGCGGAGGAAGCGCTCCATGCGCAGGTCGATCCCGGCCTCCTCGGCGACGAGGCAGACGGCGCTCTCGCGGAGGCGGGACGACGGGCGCACGTCCTTCACCTCGTCGCCGAGCGCCGCCTTCAGCCGGGCGATGAGGGCGTCGAGGCCGGTCTGATCCGCCCGTTCCTCCTCGGGCTTCGCCGCCCCGTCCACGACCTTGGAAAGGTCGACGCTGCCCTTCGTGAGCGATCGGAACGGCTTGCCCTCGTAATCCCGCACCTCGCCCAGCCAGAAGTCGTCGACCGGGTCGTCGAGCAGCAGCACCTCGACCCCCTTGGCCCGCGCCGCCTCCAGATGCGGGCTCGTGCGAAGGGCTTCGGCGCTCTCGCCGGAAATGTAGAGGACCGCGTCCTGCCCCTCCTTCATGCGCGCCGCGTAGTCGGCGAGGCTGACCCAGCCCGGCCCGTGCGTCGAGCGGAAGCGGGCGAGTTCGAGGAGCTTCGGGCGGTTCTCCGCGTCCTCGTAGAGCCCTTCCTTCAGGACGACGCCGAACGACTCCCAGAACCGCTCGTAGGAGGGATCCGCGTCCTCCCCTTCCTTCGCTTCCGCTTCGGGCGCCGCCTTCGCCTTCCTGGCCAGCTCGTCGAGCAGCCGCCGGACGATCGCCTTTTTCATCCTGGCAACGACGGCGCCGTGCTGGAGCGTCTCGCGGCTGACGTTGAGCTGCAGGTCCTCGCTGTCGACGACGCCCGAGACGAAGCGGAGGTAGCGCGGCAGCAGCCCCTCCACCTCGTCGCTGATGAAGACCTTCCTGACGTAGAGCTTGACCCCGTGGCGGCGCTTCGGGTCGAACAGGTCGAACGGCCGCTCGGTGGGCACGAAGAGGAGCGCCGTGTAGGAGAGTGCTCCTTCCGCCGCGAAGTGGACGCGGGCGAACGGCTCGTCCCAGGCGTGCGCCGCGTGGTGGTAGAACTCCTTGTACTGCTCTTCGGTGATCTCCGCCTTCGGCCGCGCCCAGAGCGCCGACGCCCGGTTCACCTGCCGGGGCGCCTCCGCTTCCTTTTCTTCCGCCCCGGCCTCCGGCTTCACCCCCAACAGGATCGGCAAGGCGACGTGGTCCGAGTAGCGCCGCACCGTCGCCTCGATCTTCGCGGGCGAGAGGTCCGCCTTCGCCTCGTCCTTCAAATGCAGGACGACGCTGGTGCCGCGCGGCACCGCCGTCTCCGCCTCGCTGACGCTGAACCCCGAGCGCCCGTCCGACGCCCAGGCCCAGCCCGTATCGTCCCCCGCCTTCCTCGACAGCACGACCACCCGGTCCGCCACCATGAAGGCCGCGTAGAAGCCGACGCCGAACTGGCCGATCAGCTTCAGGTTCTTGTGCTCCCCGCCGCCCATCGCCTCCAGGAAGCGCGCCGTGCCCGACCGCGCGATCGTGCCGAGATTGGCGACCAGATCGTCCCGGTCCATCCCGATCCCGTTGTCGCGCACGGTGAGCACACCCGCCTTCTCGTCGAGCAGGATCTCGATCCTCAGCTCCGGGTCGGTACCGAGCAGTTCCGGCCGGGAGAGCGACTGGTAGCGGAGCTTGTCGCAGGCGTCCGAGGCGTTGGACACCAGTTCCCGCAGGAAGATGTCCTTGTCCTTGTAGAGCGAGTTGATGACGAGATCGAGGACGCGGGCGACGTCGGCCTCGAACGGCTGGAAGGCTTCGCTCATGGTGCGGGTGCGCTCCAGGGTTGTGGAATGGGCGCGCCAGAGGTGGGAAAGGGGGGGGAGGGGTTCAAGGATGGGGGGAAAGGGCGGAAGGATTCGCGGAACGGTAAAATTCGTTAGTATTAATTCCATCATAACCTCGCTTAGGAAAGCTTTTCAATACCAACTGCTAAAAATTTGTCGTTGTGCTGCCGTATTTAAATAGGCCAATACCAAGAAGAGCCGTACAATTGTCTACAAATTTCCCTATCGTAGAAACTGTTCCACATATTTTTCCCTTCAAAAAATTTTGAACTATCATTCATGGTTTCATAAACTTGTGGCGTTACGACAGAGCTGTATCCTTCGTTAGATGAAGAAATTTTTGCAGCTATATTAGCTGAGTTTCCTATCCAAATAAGGTCATTGTCATTTCGAACACCAGCTCTTGCTGTTCTTACTTCACCAAAATCGACTCCTACAACATGTTTGATATCATAATCGGCGCTAGGGTATTGTTTGATTAATCTAGGCTTAATTATATGTATAACAGCGTAATTGATCTTTAAAGCGCATCTAGTAGCTATGGTATTGCTTGCTTTACCTATAAAAACTCCCATAACTCTATCACCATCATAGGATCTAACTTTTCCACCTTCATCATTAATAATTCTTGCAGCGCAATATAAAAAATTCTTATAGATTTCAGCAGCAAAATACCAATCGTAATTTTTAACCAAAGTAGTGGAGTCTGCTAAATCTGCATAAAGTAAAGTCGCGTTATCAAAATGCACAGCATCGCTTCCAAGTATCAAGTCTGTTGCCTCAGGTACTATACGCCCCTCCCTTACTTTCCACTGGTTTTGAAAATTTTGTTGAACCGCGTTTTCTAATTCTTCTTTGAGAGGCATTTTTCCATCCTTTACTTCGAACCTAGCTTCGAAACTCTTCTTAGGATTTTTGAGCAAACAATGTCGACCTTATCGGGTCGACCATGCTTGTCTGCATAATATTGTAGAGGCATTACTCCCATCAAGTCCGAAGGAAGTTTTATATTAAAGTCATGTGGCACAACAATAAAAGTTCTTTGCCTGCCTAACTTTCCCATAAACAATCCAAGCTCAAAAACTGCATTGTCTCTAGGAGCTATTTGTTTTTTACCTCGTGCTATAACCATATCGTCATTACCTAAAACAATTGCCGCAAAATCAGCTATAGCAAGCTGTCTTTCAATGTTTTCAATATTTGTAAGAGACATTTCGAAAGCAGACGGCCATACCACAACTTCTATTGGAGCATATTCAAATCCAATTTCCATGTCTTTAGCTACCGCAAGTCTCTCTGCTGAAGAGCCAATAAATAAGCGAGGTTTATCATTTTTAGGCTTTATAAAAACGTTCCTATAAACTAGGCGTCTTGATGACTCGATTGCTAATCTGCGCCAGATGACAGGAAATTTGTTAGCAATAGTATTAAAATTTTTTTCAGTAATGCGAAGTACTACAGTACAATTAAATGCTAATGCTGTTGCTGAACGTGGTACAGAAGCATCCATAAGAGCTACTTCACCTATGTGTACGCCAGCTTTTCGACGCACAACCTCATTGCCATTAATGAATATCGAAACTTCTCCTGAAATTATCAAGAATAAATCGTTTGAATAATGATTGTACTCAATTAAAACTTCTCCATTTTGGAATTCCTCTATATTAGAACAATCAATGAGCAAAGTAGCTATTGCTTCATCATTTTCTACGATAATTTGCTTTTTGACAATTTCTAACAGAAGCCGCTTTCCTTCTTCACCTGAGAATCTTTCAATCATACCAAAATTATCCTTTCATCAATATTCTCAGTTCGATCTGTGTTCTTCCCAATTAGGAAATTTCTGATTTTCTCTCTCCCCCGCCCCGCGCGGTCGAGCCGAAGAGCGACAGGCGGACGATGCCGGCCCGTTGCAGGTCGGCTCGGTGGGCGCGCAGGCGGGCGAGGACGGCGTCGGGATTCATGCCAAGCATTATGCCACGCCCGGCGCGGCTTTCCAGCCCTTTGACGCAGCTCCGCCTACGCCGCCCCCGCGCGCAGGCTCCCGAACGAGACCAGCCGCCCGCGCCCCTCGTCCCAGAGCGCGAGCCGGACGCAGCGCAGGCTCTGGCGCAGGGTAAGGCGCCCGATCGTGCCGAGTTCGGGGTGGTCGAGGACGACGCGGCGCAGGCGGTAGAAGGGGATGGTGCTGCATAAGTGGTGGACGTGGTGGACGCCGATGTTGGCGGAGAACCAGCGCATGAGGGGGGGCATCTCGTAGTAGGAACTGCCGTAGAGGGCGGCCTCGGCCATGCTCCACTCGTGCGCGCGCGACCGGACATGCCGGCGGACGCGAAGCGCGTCCCGCCATACCCGCCCGCGCCCAAATCCACCCAGGGTCTTGCCAGCGGCGGCGAGGATTTGCACATGTGGCGCATGACGCGGGCCGACCTTCCTTCCTCGCGCGTGCTCGCGGTGCTGGGGCCGACCAACACCGGGAAGACCCACTTCGCCGTCGAGCGGATGCTGGCGCACGTCACCGGGATGATGGGCTTTCCCTTGCGCCTCCTCGCCCGCGAGGTCTTCGACCGGGTCGTGGCGCTCAAGGGCAGGGACAGGGTGGCCCTGTTCACGGGCGAGGAGAAGGTGGGGCCGGAGAACGCGCCCTACCTGATCGCCACCGTGGAGGCGATGCCGCTCCAGCGCGAGGTGGCGTTTTTAGGCGTCGACGAGATCCAGCTCTGCGCCGACCGCGAGCGGGGGCACGTCTTCACCGACCGGCTGCTGCACGCCCGCGGCTGGGCCGAGACCGTGTTCCTGGGCTCCGACACGATCCGGCCCCTCCTGAAGCAGCTGATCCCCGAGGCCGAGATCGTCACCCGGCCGCGCTTCTCGGTGCTCTCGTATACGGGTGCGGCGAAGCTCCACCGCCTGCCCCGGCGCTCGGCCGTGGTCGCCTTCTCCGCCACCGACGTCTATGCGCTGGCCGAGGTGATGCGCCGGCAGAAGGGGGGGGCTGCCGTCGTGCTGGGGGCGCTCAGCCCCCGCACCCGCAACGCGCAGGTGGCGATGTTCCAGTCGGGCGAGGTCGAGCATCTGGTCGCCACCGACGCGATCGGAATGGGGCTCAACATGGACCTCGCCCACGTCGCCTTCGCCGACCTCACCAAGTTCGATGGCCAGGAGCGGCGGCCGCTGACGCCGTCCGAGATCGGGCAGATCGCGGGCCGGGCCGGGCGGCACATGGCGGACGGCACGTTCGGGACGACGAACGGCATCGGCCCGATCGACGACAGGGTCGTGGAGGCGGTCGAGAACCACCACTTCGCGCCGCTCAAGCAGCTTCGCTGGCGCAACGCCGACCTCGACTTCGGGAGCCTCGACGCGCTCATGGCGAGCCTCGACCGGCCGCCGCCCCTGCCGGGCCTCGTCAAGGTGCGGGACGCCCTCGACGACCGCTCGCTCGCGGCGCTGGCCCGCAGGGGCGACGTCAAGGACCGGGCGACGGGCGAGCGCCGGGTGCGCCTCCTCTGGCAGGTCTGCCAGATCCCGGACTTCAGGAAGACGCTCACCGACGCCCACCTCCACCTTCTCTTCAGCGTCTACCGCCACCTCACCGAGGGGCCGGGGCTGCTCCCGAACGCGTGGATGGCCCGGATGCTCGACCGCCTGGAGCGGGTCGACGGCGACATCGACGCGCTGGTCGGCCGGATCGCCCACACCCGCACGCTGACCTACCTGTCGCACCACGACGCTTGGCTCGCCGACCCACCGCACTGGCAGGGCCGCGCCCGCGAGGTCGAGGACCGGCTCTCGGACGCGCTCCACGAGCGGCTGACGCAGAAGTTCGTCGACCGGCGCACGGCAGTCCTCATGCGCTCATTGCGCGAGCAGGGCGAGTTCGCCGCCGTGGTCGAGGCGGGCGGCGAGGTCGTCGTCGACGGCGAGCGGGTCGGCCGGGTCCAGGGGCTGGTCTTCACGCCCGAGGCGGGTGGCGAGGCCGGCGAGACCCGGCTGTTCGCGGGACCCGCCCGCCGCGCCGCCGCGCGCGAGTTGGTCCGCCTCGCAAGCGAGGCGGCGCGCTCGCCCGACGACGCCTTCGCCCTCGACGCCGCGAACGCGCTCGTGTGCTGGCGGGGCGCCCCCGTCGCCCGGATCGTCAAGGCGCCCCGGCCGCTCCGCGTCGCCCTGCGGCTGGAGGCCGGCGAGGAGGTGCCGGCGGGGCTGCGCGCCGCCGTCCTCGCCCGGTGCGAGCGGTGGGTCGACGACTGGCTGGCGCGGCGGATCGGCCCCTTGCAGGACCTCGCGGCGGCGGCGGGCTCGGCCGGCCTGTCCGGCGCCGCGCGCGGCCTCGCCTACCGGATCGTCGAGGGGCTCGGCACCCTGCCGCAGGCGAGCGTCGAGCCGGTGCTCCCCTCGCTCGCCCCCGCCGACCGCGCGGCGCTGGCCCGGCTCGGCGTGCGGATGGGGCTGATGCGGCTCTACATGCCGGCCCTTTTGAAGCCCGCCGCCGCCGAGGCGCTGGCCCTCCTCGTCGCCCCCGAGAATGGTGCCGCCCGCACCCCGCCGCCGGGGCGGACGGTCCTGCGCGGCGATGAAATCGGCGGTGCCAAGTGGCAGGCCGCGATGGGCTACCTCCGCCTCGGTCCGGTCGCCGTCCGGGTCGACCTCGCCGAGCGCCTCGCCGCAGCCCTCCGTGCCCTCGCCCGTGCCGGCGAAGGCGCATCCTTCCCGTTCCCGGCGGAACTCGCGGCGTCCTGCGGCCTCAAGCGCGACGAGTTCCTGGAAGCCTTGCCCGACCTCGGCTTTCGCGCCGTCGAGCGCGAGGGGGCAACCTTCGTCGTTAGGCGGCAACGGCGGCGGGAGCGGTGCCCGCCGGCCGAGCGCAAGGCCATCGCCGCGCGGGGCCGCGCGCACTCTCCCTTCGCGGCCCTCGTCGCCTTGAAGACCGCCCGTTGAGCGAGGGCCTGCGGATCGACAAGTGGCTCTTCCACGCCCGCTTCGTGCGCCACCGGGAACTCGCCGCCGCCCTCGTCGGCAAGCGCCGCGTCCGCCTGAACGACCGCCTCGTCGAGAAGCCCCACAGCCTCGTCCGCCCCGGCGACGTGCTCACCCTTGCCCTGCCGGGCGAGGTCGTCGTCGCCCGCGTCGTGGCGCTGGGCGAACGCAGGGGACCGGCGACGGAAGCGCGCACCCTGTACGAGCGCCTGGACGACTGACCCCTGAACACGCCCCGCGCCGGCGGACGCCAAGCGTAGCCTACTTCTTCAGCGATTCCAGATAGGCGATCACGTTCGCCCGGTCCTCTTCCTTCTTGAGCCCCGCGAACACCATCTTCGTGCCCTTCACAACCCCGCGGGGATCGGCGAGGTACTTGTCGAGCGTGGCGTCGTCCCAGGTCAGGCCCGAGTCCTTCATCGCCGCCGAATATTTGTAGTCCTCGACGCTGCCCGCCTTGCGCCCGATCACGTCGCCCAGATGCGGGCCAACCTTGTTGGTCGAGGTGTCGGTGGCGTGGCAGACCTTGCACTTCTTGAACACCTTCTCGCCGGCGGCGGCGTCGCCCTCCTGGGCGCGAGCCGTTCCGGCGGCGAGGACGGCGAGACCGAGGGCGAGGATGGCGGGTCGCAGCATGAGGGACTCCCTGTCGGTTGTTTCGGTGCGCCGGCGTAAACGCCCGTGACGAACGGAGCGTTCCCAGGATCGGAGAAGATGACCCCCGGCCAGCTACGCCCCTTCGCGCGCGCCGAAGATCGCGCTGCCGACCCGGACCAGGGTGGCGCCGAAGCGGATCGCGGCCTCGAAGTCGTCGCTCATGCCGATGCTGACCGCGTCGAGCCCGTGGCGCCGCGCCAGCTTCGCCAGGAGGGCCGCGTGCGGGGCCACGTCCTCGTCCGCCGGCGGGATCGCCATGAGCCCGTCCACGGCGAGGCCGAGGCCCCGGCAGTGGTCGAGGAGGCCCGGCAGGCCGTCTGGCGCCACGCCCGCCTTCTGCGGCTCCAGGCCGGTGTTGACCTGGACGAGGAGGCGGGGGCGGCGGCCCGCTTTGTCGATCGCTTTGGCAAGCGCCGTGGCGAGCTTCGGCCGGTCCAGGGTCTGGATCGCGTCGAACAGCGCCACCGCGTCGTCCGCCTTGTTGCTCTGCAGGGCGCCGATCATGTGCAGCGCCACGTCCGGGTGGCGCTCCTTGAGCGGCCCCCAGCGCGCCCGGGCCTCCTGGACGTAGTTCTCGCCGAAGACCCGCTGTCCCGCTTCGAGCGCCGCTTCGATCCTGGCCCCCGGCTGCTTCTTGCTCACGGCGACGAGCGTGACCGCGTCGTCCGGCCGGCCCGCCTTGCGCAGGCTCTCCCGGATCCTCGCCCGCACGGAGGCGAGGCCGGCCGCCACGTCTTCCATGATCCCTCCCGCTTTCATGGCCGCTTTCATGCCCGCTTCGGCCATGCTAGACGCGCGCCCTGGGCAGGGGCTGTCAAGGGTCGGTGGCGATGACGATGACGTTCGACGACGTTGTGGCGCCCGTGGGCGGCGCGCGGTTCGTGGCGGAGTACCTGGGGCAGAAGCCCCTCCACCTCGAAGGGTCCCCCGACAAGTTCGCGTCCGTGATGCGCTGGGAGGTGCTGAACCGGCTGCTCGGCATGACGACGGTGTGGTCGCAGGCCTCGCTCGTCCTGATGCTCGACAAGGAGCCCGTGCCGGCGGGCGCCTACTGCGCCCCCGCCCCCGGCCGCGACGGCGGGGGGGTGATGCGGCCCGACCCCCTCAAGGTGAGGGCCTACCTCCGCCAGGGCGCCACCCTCGTCGCCAACGACATCGACCAGCTGACCCCCGAACTCTCGGCCTTCTGCCGCCATCTGGAAAAGGCGCTCGGCGGCAAGGTCCAGGCCAACCTTTACTTGTCGTCGAAAAGGAAGCAGGGGTTCAAGGTCCACTACGACACCCACGACGTCTTCGCGGTCCACGTCGAGGGCGAGAAGGTCTGGCACGTCTTCGAGGGCCGCGCCGACGCCCCGATCGCCCATCCGGCCTTCAAGTCGCAGCCGCAGGAGCACCACGAGGCGGCCAAGGGCGAGCTGTGGCGGGAAGTGCGCCTCACGCCCGGCGACCTCCTCTATCTGCCGCGCGGCCAGTACCACTACGCGCTCGCCGAGGAGGGCGGCTGCGTCCACGTCGCGTTCGGCGTCACCTACCCGATCGGGCTCGACGCGATGGCGCCCCTGTTCGACCGGGCGGTGGCCGAACCCGTCTTCCGCCGCAACCTGCCGCGGGACGACCCGGCGGCGCTGAAGGCCAGGCTGAGGGAGATGGGCGAACGCCTCGCCGCCGCGCTCGCCGAGGACGCGACGGCGGAGGCGATGAGGGCCTTCATCGACGGCTTCGGCTACGAGCGCGAGACCTACGACCTGCCGGACCTCCTCGATTCGACCAGGGGCCGCTTCGAGGTGCGGGCGTCGGGGGTCCGCCTCGTCGAGAGCGGCGGCCGGGTCGGGCTCTTGAAGGAGGGCGAGCGCGGGGCGGTCGAGGTGCCGGGCGGGGTCAAGGACATGGTCGCCTGGGTGCTGGGCCGAAAGGCGTTCTCGCGCGACCAGCTCGACGCGGCGTTCGGGTCGAGATCTCAACCCGAGCGCGACAAGTTCCTGGTGGACATGCAACGCATGGCGCTGGTCCGCCCCGCGGCCTGAGCGGAAGAGCCACGGCCGTGCGTCGTAAAACTTGCGAGCCGCGACAAATGCTTACCGTTGGCACTTCTGGTTCCGGTTGAGTTTCCGGCGGCGCCGCGCCCCGATCGATAGGTCGGGCGAAAGGCGAGTTTTGAAAACGTTCAGTAAAGACGGCCCCTCAAGGGGTTGGGCGCAAATCCTGTTGCGTCCCCGACACAGTGTTTGACCATAGCGCGGCGGCGCCCCCGGCGCGGCTTGCGCTGTGTGGGGGGGCTTGGGCTATCTCGCACACGGCAACAGGGGCGGCCCGCCGAAGCAAGGCGCGGCGCCTTTCGGCCCCGGCGCAGGACGCCGGATGAGTTGGGACAAACAAGGGCGCCCCTGTAGGGTGTTGAGGAGAGAACAAGAGATGACCTTGCGCAAGGTTCTGCTGGGTACCACCGCCCTCCTCGGCGTCGGTACGTTTTACGCCGGTTCGGTCAAGGCCGCGGACCTCGAAGTGACCACGGGCGGCTTCCTGCGCTTCGGCGTCGCCGGCGGCGACCTCGACTCGGCGCTCGGCACCGAGGACGTGCGCGACTACGACTTCTACACCGACAACGAGATCCACTTCGACGCGCAGGCGACCGACGACCAGACCGGCATCACCTACGGCGGCAAGGTCGAGCTCGAGGCCGACACGAACTCGGGCGGCATCATCGTCTCCTCGGACGACACGACGGGCAACATCAGCGACGTCAGTGCGGGCGACCAGATCGACGAGGCGTGGCTCTTCATGAAGGGCGGCTTCGGCGAATTGCAGCTCGGCGACAACGACGGCGCCACCGACCAGCTCAAGTTCGGCGCCTACTCGATCGCGGCCGGCACGGGCGGCATCGACGGCGACGGCCCGGTCGCAACCGTGCCGCTCTACCACACCAACACGGGCGACGCGACCAAGGTCACCTACTTCTCGCCCGACCTGTTCGGCGCCAAGCTCGGCGTGAGCTTCACCCCCGACGGCGGCGGCAGGGGCTCGACGATCGACACCGACACGCAGGGCAACACCGAGAACGTCTTCGAGGGCGCTGTCCAGTACGACGCCAGCTTCGGCGGCTTCGACGTCGCCCTTGGCGCCACCGGCATCATCGGCGGCTCCGAGGCCGGCGGCACCGACCCCGAGGGCTACTCGGTCGGCGCCGTGACCAGCATCTTCGGCTTCTCGGTCGCGGGCCAGTACTTCGACAACACCAACGACGACGCGTTCTACGACTATGGCTGGAACGTTGGCATCGGCGGCACGTTCGGCCCGGCCGACGTGTCGGTCAACTACGGCTACGCCGACAGTGGCGACGACAACGAGGACCTCGTCTTCAGCGCCACCGTCGGGCTCCTGCCCGGCGTCGCGCTCAACGGCGACGTGGCGCTGTTCTCGACCGACACCGACGACCTCGACGTCGGCGACCTCGACGACACGGGCCTCACCGGCGTCATCCGCCTGGACATCAACCTCTAGGCACGTCCAAGCGTTCGGTCATCGGCCGAACGACGACCGGGGCGGCAGGCTCTTCGGGGGGGCCTG
Source organism: Geminicoccaceae bacterium (assembly GCA_020445645.1). GTDB lineage: Bacteria > Pseudomonadota > Alphaproteobacteria > Geminicoccales > Geminicoccaceae > JAGRGG01. The sequence goes on from JAGRGG010000002.1 coordinate 28,834, forward strand.
CCGCTTCGCGTTTTACTTGGATCGCCCCGCCGCCCGAATGACACACTCCTTGCCAATCGCTTGCGAAGGGTTAAGTTTACTTGAGGAAGGTTCCGGTGCTTGGTTATCCTGCCCGCCGTATCGGACCTGACCGCGTGAGGCTCAAACCCGTGAAGCCCGTTGCCGCCGGCGTTTTCCTCGTCTGCCTCCTGGCCGCCGCCCCCGCCGGCGCCGCCGATCTGAAGCTGGGCGGCTACGTGGCGTCCTCCGCCGCCGACGGTGCGGAAGCGCCGCTCGCCGCGAGCGGCCTGCCGGCCCCCGACACGGGCGGCATGACCATGACCTTCACCCCGCGCGGCAGCGGCTCCTTCTACGGCACCGCGCCGGCCGAAGGCCTCGCGTTCGAGATGGGCCTGGACAACCACTGGGCCTCGACCCGGCGCCTGGACGCGATGGGCTTCGACTACGACCGCGAGGACAAGGACGAGATGATGGTGGGCGGCGCCCTCCTCCTCGACGACGTGCGTCTCACGGGCGGCATCGGGCGCACGAAGCTGTTCGGGGCGAAGGCCGACCTCGTCGCCGCCGGCTTCACCTACGGCCCGTTGAGCGCCCGCGTCCTGCTCGGCGAGGGCGAGGACACGCGCGTCGCCGAGCGGGACATCATGGTGCTCAGCACCGACCTCAAGCCCTGGTCCTGGCTCAGCCTGCAAGGCGACGTCGCCGTCACCGACCAGGTGGGCAGCGAGCGGCAGGCGATCGGCCGGCTCGGGGTCGAGCTCCACTTCTAGGGTTGAATACGCTTCGCGTCCGCTGGCGCGGGGCGTAAACTTCCGAAGGCTGGCTTTCGCTGGGGCTTGTGGTAGGGTCCGGCCCGCCTTCATCTCGACGAGTAAATCCATGCCCTTTCCGTCTCCGCCATCGACCCGCTGGACAGCGCTCTGCCTTCTCGCGGCGCTTGCCGGGTGCGGCGCCGCGCCCGTCTCCACGAAGCCGAGCGACGTGCCGGGCGAGAGCCGGATCCGCGACCGTCACGGCACCCTCCTCGGCGAGAACGGCATCAAGCTGTTCGGCACGAAGCGCGACGGGGACGAGGCGCCGGGCACCACCGGCATCGGCGTCAATGCGTGGCTCTGGCGGGCGACCCTCGACACGCTCGACTTCCTGCCGCTCCTCTCGGCCGACCCCTTCGGCGGGCTGATCCTGAGCGACTGGTACCAGCCGGCGTCGAGCCCGGACGAGCGCCTCAAGGTCCAGGTGGCGATCAAGGACCAGCGCCTGCGCGCCGACGCGCTCAAGGTCGACGTGTTCCGTCAGGTGCGAAGGGACGGGGCGTGGCTCGACAGCCCGACCGACCCCGCGACGTCCCGCGAGATCGAGGACTGCATCCTCACCCGCGCCCGCGAGCTGCGCGTCGCCCAGGCCGGCGGCTGACCGATAGCCGAGGCGCCCGGCGCCCTCTTCGTTTCAAGGACACCCTTATGTCCCGCTACCCGTTCCGCGCGACCGAGGCGAAGTGGCAGGAAGCGTGGCGCGAAGGCCGCTGCTTCGAGGCCGCGCGCGACCCGGCCAAGCCCAAGTACTACGTCCTCGAGATGTTCCCCTACCCGTCCGGCCGCATCCACATGGGCCACGTCCGCAACTACGCGATGGGCGACGTGGTGGCCCGCTGGCGCCGGGCGCAGGGCTACAACGTGCTGCACCCGATG
>JAGRGG010000002.1:30534-30663 GCA_020445645.1 Geminicoccaceae bacterium
TGCCGGCCGAGAACGCCGCCATGCAAAAGGGCGTCCACCCGGGGGCGTGGACCTACAAGAACATCGAGGAGATGCGCGGGCAGTTCATGCGGCTGGGCCTTGCCATCGACTGGTCGCGCGAGTTCGCCA
>JAGRGG010000032.1:0-1735 GCA_020445645.1 Geminicoccaceae bacterium
AGCCGGTCGCCATGAAGAAGGTCGAGCCGAACACGCCGGTGGCGAGCGTCAGGCCCTCGCGGTAAAGGTGGACGTACTCGTAGGCCTGGATCGAGGTGAAGATGGCGCCGAGCAGGACGGTGAGCAGGAGGGCCTTCGTCGCGGTGCGGTTGTCGCCCTCGCGCACGGCGTGGTGCGCCCAGGTCACGGTGGTGCCGGACAGAAGGAGGATCAGCGTGTTGAGGAAGGGGACGCCGAACGCCTCGGCCGGGGTGACGCCGGGAGGGGGCCACTGCATGGCGACGAGCTCGGGCGGGTACGAGGCGCTCCAGAAGAAGGCCCAGAAGAAGGCGAAGAAGAACAGCACCTCCGAGAGGATGAACAGCACCATGCCGATGCGCAGCATGTGCGCGACGACGTTGCTGTAGTCGCCGCGGTTGGCTTCCTTCACCACGTCGCGCCACCAGACGAACATGGTGGCAAGGATGCCGGCGATGCCGAGCAGCACGACGAGGCCGCCGTGCGGGGTCTCGTGCATCCAGAGCACCATGCCGACCATGAAGACGAAGGCGGTGGCCGCCCCCATGAGCGGCCAGGGACTGGGGTCGACCAGGTTGTAGTCGTGCTTCGGCCCCGCGTGGTGTTCGCCTTGCGTGTGAACGAGTTCGGCCATCGCTGATCTAGCTCCCTTGCGCGGTCGCGCCCGCCGCCGACTTCGCTGCCAGCGCGGCCGTCGCGTCCTCGTCGATGAAGAAGGTGTAGGAGAGGGTGATCTGCCGCACCTCTTGGGTGCTGGGGTCGTCGAGCATCTCGGGGTCGACGTAGAAGGTGACGGGCATGTCGACCTTCTCGCCCGGCTTGAGCGTCTGCTCGTCGAAGCAGAAGCACTGCACCTTGTCGAAGTAGTAGCCGATCTTGAGCGGCGTCACGTTGTAGATCGCCTGCCCGACGATGGGGCGGTCGCTCCGGTTCTCGGCCTCGTAGAAGGCGAGGTTGTGCTCGCCCACCTTGACCCGCATCGAACGCTGTTTCGGTACGAAGCGCCAGGGCAGATGCGGGTCGACGTCGGCGTTGAACGCCACCTCGACCTCGGTCGTGCCGACGGCGACGCCCTCGCCGCTCGCCACCCCCGTGGTGCCGCCGTAGCCGGTCACGGCGCAGAACAGGCTGTAGAGCGGCACCGAGGCGGCGGTGAGGCCGAGCATGGCGACGATGACGCCGACCATGGCGAGACCGACGCGGCGGTTGCGGGCGCGAAGGCCGCTCACGACGCCCCCGCGACGTTGGCGGTGAGCTTGACGAGGGTGACGAGGTAGAAGAGCACGACGAGGCCGACCAGGAGAAGGGCGATCAGGACGTTCTTGCCGCGCTGGCGGCGGCGCTGCTGGTCGCCGGTCATCACGGCAGCCATAGGGCGAGGGCACCTTGGGCCGCGTGGTCGACGACGAGGGCGAGGAAGAGGGCGAACAGGTAGAAGATCGAGAACTTGAAGGTCGCCATCGCCCGCCGGTCGCCGCCGTCCCGCCAAAGGCGCCAAGCGTGGTGGAGGAAGACGCCGCCCAGCCCCAGCGCCAGGACGAGGTAGACGGGGCCCGCGGCGCCGATGACGGTCGGCAGGAGGCTGACGGCGACGAGGAGCAGGGTATAGGCCAGGATCTGCCGGCGGGTCGCGGCCTCGCCGGCGACGACCGGCAGCATCGGCACGCCGACGGCGGCGTAGTCCTTGGCCCGGTAGAGGGCCAGCGCCCAGAAGTGC
>JAGRGG010000032.1:1837-10140 GCA_020445645.1 Geminicoccaceae bacterium
CCGATGACGATGTTCTGCGGCGTGCGCCGCTTCAGCCACACGGTGTAGACGAGGACGTAGAAGGCGATGGTGACGGCGAGCAGGGTGGCCGCCGACCAGTTGACGGCGAGCCCCAGCACCATGACTGAGATGATGGCGAGCGTGATCCCGACCCCCAGCGCCTCGGCGGGGGCGATCCGCCCCGACGCCGTGGGGCGGCGGCGGGTGCGGATCATGACCCGGTCGATGTCGGCGTCGAAGGCGTTGTTGATCGCGGCGGAGGCGGCGGCACCCGCGGCGATGCACAGGATCGTCGTGAAGACGAGGATGGGGTGGAGGTGGCCCGGCGCCAGATAGAGCCCGACCCCGCCCGTGAAGACGACGAGCCGCATGACGTTCGGCTTCAGCAGGCGCCAGAAGTCGGAGACCTCCGACGCGCCGAAGCCTTCCGGGGCCGCTTTCGCCGTCGCTTCCAACCGCATGTGCCGAACCCGTCCTTTAGCGAACTTCGGGGAGTTCGTCGTAGGTGTGGAAGGGCGGCGGCGAGGTCTGGGTCCATTCCAGCGTCGTCGCCCCCTCGCCCCAGGGGTTGGCGGCCGCCTTCTTGCCCTGGGTGAAGGTGGCGTAGACCACGTAGAGGAAGAAGAACGCGCTGACGCCGGCGATGAAGGCGCCGATCGACGAGATCATGTTCCAGTGCATGAAGGCGTCGGGGTAGTCGGGGATGCGGCGCGGCATCCCGGCGAGGCCCAGGAAGTGCTGCGGGAAGAAGGCGAGGTTGACGCCGACGAAGGTGAGCCAGAAGTGGATCTTGCCCAAGGTTTCCGGGTACTGGTGGCCGCTCATCTTGCCGATCCAGTAGTACCAGCCGGCGAAGATGCCGAACACGGCGCCCAAGCTAAGCACGTAGTGGAAGTGCGCGACGACGTAGTAGGTGTCGTGCAGGACCGAGTCCATCCCGGCGTTGGCGAGGACGACGCCGGTGACGCCGCCGATGACGAAGAGGAAGATGAAGCCGATGGCGAACAGCATCGGCGTCTCGAGCTTGATCGACCCGCCCCACATCGTGGCGATCCAGGAGAAGATCTTGATGCCGGTGGGTACGGCGATGATCATCGTCGCCGCCGTGAAGTAGGCCTTCACGTCGACGCCCATGCCCACCGTGAACATGTGGTGCGCCCAGACGACGAAGCCGACGACGCCGATCGCCACGATGGCGTAGGCCATGCCCAGGTAGCCGAAGATCGGCTTCTTCGAGAAAGTCGAGACCACGTGGCTGATGATGCCGAACGCCGGCAGGATCATGATGTAGACTTCAGGGTGGCCGAAGAACCAGAACAGGTGCTGATAGAGCTCGGGGTCGCCGCCGCCTTCGGGCTCGAAGAAGTGGGTGCCGAAGTTGCGGTCGGTGAGCACCATCGTGATGGCGCCGGCGAGCACGGGCACGGCGAGGAGGAGGAGGAACGCCGTCACCAGGATGGACCACGCGAAGAGCGGCATCTTGTGCATCGTCATGCCGGGCGCGCGCATGTTGAAGATGGTGACGATGAAGTTGATGGCGCCGAGCAGCGACGAGATGCCGGCCAAGTGCAGGGCGAAGATGACGAAGTCCGCCGCCATGCCGGGGTGGCCGAGCTTGCCCGAGAGCGGCGGGTAGAAGGTCCAGCCGCCGCCGAAGCCCTGGTCGACCACGGCCGAGGTGAGGAGGAGGAGGAAGGCCGGTACGAGCAGCCAGAAGCTGATGTTGTTCATGCGGGGAAACGCCATGTCGGGCGCCCCGATCATGAGCGGCACCATCCAGTTGCCGAAGCCGCCGATGAGCGCCGGCATGACGAAGAAAAACACCATGGTGAGGCCGTGCGCGCTCACCAGGACGTTGTAGAGCTGGTAGTCGCCGCCGAGGATCTGGTCGCCCGGCATGAACAGCTCGGCCCGGAACGCCATCGACATCAACATGCCGAGGATGCCGGCCGTCGCGGCGAAGAACAGGTAGAGGGTGCCGATGTCCTTGTGGTTGGTCGAGAACAGCCACCTCCTGGCGAAGGTGGGATGGTGGCTGCCGTGGTCGTCGTGCGCTGCTGCGTAAGCCATGTGCCTTACCCCGTCTCTTGCCTGCCTGCGCCCGCCGTCAGCGCGCCGCGACCTGGGTCGCGGGCGCGTCGGCCCTGGCGAATTCCTGCTTGGCCTTCTCGACCCACGCGGTGAACTGCTCCTTCGTCACCACCTGGATGGTGATCGGCATGAAGCCGTGGTTGACGCCGCACAGTTCGGAGCACTGGCCGTAATACATGCCGGGCTGCTCGAAGTTGACCCAGATCTCGTTGAGCCGGCCCGGCACGGCGTCGATCTTGAGCCCCGCCGACGGCATCGCCCAGCTGTGGATGACGTCGGTCGCGGTGGTCTGGACGCGCACGTTGGTGTTGGCCGGCATCACCACGTAGTTGTCGGTGGTGAGCAGGCGCGGCTGGCCCGGCTTCAGGTCGGCGGCGTCGACGAGGTAGGCGTCGAACTGGAAGTCGCCCTGATCCGGGTACTCGTAGCTCCAGTACCACTGGTGCCCGGTCGCCTTGATCGTCATCTCGGTCTTCGGCAAGTCGTCCATGTAGTAGAGGAGCTTGAACGACGGGATGGCGATGATGACGAGGACGAGGACCGGCACCGCCGTCCAGACCACCTCGAGCACGGTGTGGTGCGAGCGCCTGGACGGCTTCGGGTGGCGCTCGGCGTTGAAGCGCCAGCACACGTAGGCGAGCAGGCACAGGACCAGCAGCACGATGAAGCTGATGATCCAGCTCAAGAGGGTGTGGAAGCTGCGCACCTGCTCCATGATGAGCGTCGCGGCCGGCTGCAGGTTGATCTCCCAGTCGACCGGCTGGGCGGCGGCGGCGAGGGACGCCTTGAAGGCGATGGTGAGGGCGGTGGCGATGGCGGCGAGCCGGCGCATGTCTGGTCTGATCCCCTCGTGTCCGACGGTTGGGCAAGGGGCGGCGGTCAGGCGCCTCCGGCTCTTCGGGCCGGCCCTCCCCTTCAGCCGCAACCTAAAAGGCGGGCCTGTCCGAAGTTAGTGACACGTTGTCGCAGAATCCCGCTTCCCGGGCCCGGCCGCACCGTCACGCCGTCCCCCGGTCGCGCGCGAGGAGGGCGCCGGCCAGCGTCGCCATCGCCGCCGTCTCGGCGCGCAGGACGGCGGGGCCGAGGCGGACGGAAACGACGCCCGCCGTCCGACGCAGGCCTTCCCGCTCCTCGGGCGCGAAGCCGCCCTCGGGGCCGACCAGGAAGGCGGCGCCCGGATGGGCTTCGATGGCGTCGAGGAGGGGGCGCCCGTCGCGGCGCTCGTCGGCCGCGAGCACGGCGCCCTCCTTCAAGGCCGACGCCAGCGCCTCGGCCAAGGGCACGGGTCCCGCAAGGGCGGGAAGGTCGAGGCGCCCGCACTGCTCGGCCGCCTCCTTCAGCTTCGCGGCCAAGCGGTCGGGCCGGGCCGGCTCGACGACGGCCCGCGCGGTCGTCACGATGTCGATCCGCCCGACGCCGAGTTCGGTCGCCTTTTCCAGGACCATCTCCAGGCGGGGGCGCTTGATCGCCGCCAGCAGGAGGCGCGGGCCGCCCGACGCGACCGGTGGGCGCAGCCGCTCGGTCGGGCGGAGCGAAGCGCCCCGCCGATCGAGGGCTTCGATCCGGCAGCGCCACTCGCCGGCGTCCGCGTTGAACAGGCGGGCCTCGTGGCCCGACCGCAGCCGAAGCACGGATCCGAGGTAGCGCGCCTCGTCGGATCCCAGGCGGATCTCGGCCCCGGCGTCCAAGGGGCCGGCGTGGTGGAGGCGGGGCGGCGTCATCGGGGCTCCTTTACCCGGCCTGCGCCACTGGCTAGAAGCAGGCCCCATGACCGGACAGGCTCCAGGACGAACCGCCGGGGTCGCCGACCAGCAGCACGGCTGGACGGAACGGCTGCCGCCGCCCTTGCGCGACCGCGCGCTGCTCGCCCGCTTCGACCGGCCGATCGGCACATGGCTCCTCCTTCTGCCCTGCTGGTGGGGCCTTGCCTTGCCCGTCGCGGGCGCGGGCGGCGTCGAGCGGATCGGGTACGGCCTCCTCATGGGCCTGGGTGCCATCGTCATGCGGGGTGCCGGCTGCACGGTCAACGACCTCGCCGACAGGGAGTTCGACAGGAAGGTGGCGCGCACGGCGAACCGCCCGCTCGCCGCCGGGCGGATCAGCGTGCGCGGGGCGCTCGCCTTCCTCGCCGTCCTCCTCCTCATGGGATTGGGCGTCCTCCTCTTCCTGCCGAGGGCCGCGCAGGCCGTCGCCGTCCTCAGCCTGCCGCTCGTCGTCGTCTACCCGTTCATGAAGCGGCTGACGTGGTGGCCGCAAGCGTTCCTGGGCATCACCTTCAACTGGGGGGCGCTCGTCGGCTTCGCGGCGGCGACGGGGGGGCTCGGGCTTCCGGCCCTCCTCCTCTACGCCGCCGGCTTCTTCTGGACGCTCGGCTACGACACGGTCTACGCCCACCAGGACAAGGAGGACGACGCGCTGATCGGGGTGCGCTCGACGGCGCGACTGCTCGGCGAATCGACCCCCTTGTGGCTCGTCGGGTTCTACGGCGCCACCCTGCTCCTGATGACGTCGGCGATGGCGCTGGCGGGGCAGAACTCGCTCGGCTTTTTGGCGCTGGCCTTGCCGGCGTGGCTCCTCTGGCGCAACGTCGACGGCCTTCGCCTCGACGACCCGGCCGACTGCCTCGCCCGCTTTCGCGCCCACCGCGGGGTCGGGCTCGCCTTCCTCCTGGCCCTCGTTCTCGGGCAGATCCCGGTCTGATGGTGGGCGGGGTCCTGGGCGGGATCGGCCACGCGGCGGACCGGCTGCGCGACCGCCACCTGCGCCTCGCCGTCACCGGGCTCAGGCGGTCGGGCAAGACGGTGTTCACGACCGTGCTCGCGCAGCACCTCCTCACCGGGCTGGGGATGCCCTTCGTCCGCGCCGTCCACGAAGGGCGCTACCGGGGTGCCCGCCTGCGCGACGCGAGGGGTGCCGCCTTCCCCTTCCGCCGCTTTCTCGCCGACCTCGAGGCCGACCCGCCGCGCTGGCCCGAGGCGACCGAGACGCTGACCACGCTGCGCCTGGAGATCCGCTTCAAGAGCGCCTCCTTCCTCGGCGGCTACCTCGACCCCTTGCGCCGCCTCTACCTCGACATCGTCGACTACCCCGGCGAGTGGCTGCTCGATCTTCCCCTCCTGCGCGAGGACTACGCCACCTTCAGCGCGCGGAGCTGGGACCTCGCCCTCGAAGGCCCGCGCCGGGCGGCGTCGGAAGCGTTCCGCGACGCGGCCACGGCCACGAGCGCCGACGAGGCGGCCCTGGTCCGCCTCTGGCGCGACTATCTCCGCCGCTGCCAGGGCGAGCTCGCCCTCAGCCTCGTCCAGCCGGGGCGGCTCCCGATGGCGAAGGAGGAAGCCCCCGCCTGGGGCTTCTGCCCGCTGCCGCCTGGGACCCCGGAGGGCGCCCCCCTCGCCTCGGCCATGCGGAGGCGCTTCGAGCGCTACCGGCACGACCTGGTCGAGCCCTTCTACCGCGACCACTTCAGCCGCTTCGACCGGCAGGCGGTGCTCGTCGACCTGTTCGCCTCGCTCAACCGGGGGCGGCACCACTTCGAGGACACGCAACGGGCGCTGGAGGCGGTCATGGAGAGCTTCCGCTACGGCGGGCGCGGCTGGCTCGCCCGGCTGTTCTCCCCCCGGATCGACAGGGTGCTGTTCGCCGCCTCCAAGGCCGACCACGTCGCGGCGAACCAGCACCCGAACCTGAAGCACCTGCTCGGCCTCATGGTCCACCCGGCGAGGCGGCACGCCCGCTTCGAGGGGATCGAGGAGGAGGTGATGGCGATCGCGTCCCTGCGCTCGACCGACACCGTCCGCACCGAGCACGAGGGGCAGAGCCTGTCCTGCGTGCGCGGGCGGCTCAAGGCCGGCGAGCGCGAGACGGTGCTGTTCCCCGGCGAGATCCCGCCCGACCTCCCCGAGCCCGAGGACTGGGATTCCGGCCGCTTCCGCTTCCACGAGTTCGCCCCCCGGCGCCTCGACCCCTCGAAGCCGGGGCGGCACGTCCGCCTCGACCAGGCGATCGAGTTCCTGATCGGGGACAAGCTCGCGTGACCCGGAAGCCCGTCCGCCCGTTCGAGATCGACCCGGCCACGACCGACCTCCCCCTCGTCGTCGAGCCCGACTCCGCCTCGGACGGGGAGGACGGCGAGGCGGCGACCAGGGCGGCGCTCGAAAGCGAGGCGAGGCGCCCCTCGTGGCGGGGGCGGCTCCTGGCGCTGGCGCTCGTCGCCGCGCTCGGCGCCACGGTGGTGCAGGCCGTCGTCTACATAAGGGGCCTGCTCCGCGACCAGCCGCTCCTCGGCGTGCCCCTGGCCATACTCGTCGCCGTCTTCGTCGCCGCGATCGTCGGCTGGGTGCTGATCGAGTGGATCCAGGTGCGCCGCCTGCGCGGGCGGGCGGACCTCCGCGACGAGGCGGCGCGGCTCGTCCATTCGGAGCTGCACGGCGGGGCGCCCCGCCTCCTGGCCGAACTGAAGCCCGCGCTCGCGCACGGCCCCGGCGTCGCCGCCGACGTCGAGCGCTTCGAGGGGATGACCGACGACGCCCACGACGACCGCGAGCGGCTGATGCTGTTCGAGCGCACCGTGCTGGCCCCCGTCGACCGGCGGGCGCGCGCCGTCGTCCTCGAATGCGCCCGCGACGTGGGCCTGCTCACCGCCCTCAGCCCCTTGGGCCTCCTGGACGGCATCCTCGTGATGTGGCGCACGACCATCATGCTGCGCGCCATCTCCGCCTGCTACGGGATGCGCCTCGGCGCCGCCGCCACCCTGCGCCTCCTTCGCAAGTGCCTGCGCAACGCCGCCATCGCCGGCGTCGCCGACATCGTCGGCCACGCCGCCGTCGAGCACGTCGGCGCCGGGCTCGCGGGCCTCGTCTCGGCCCGCGCGGGGCAAGGGCTCGGCAACGCCCTCCTCGCGGCAAGGCTCGGCATCGAGGCCATGCGCCAGACGCGGCCCCTCCCCTTCGTCGCCGAGGACGCGCCGCGCCTGAAGCACATCCGGCAGGCGGTGTTCGAGAGCATCGTCAGCGTGGGGCGCGAGCGGGAGCGGCGGTAGACGCTCCGCGTCCGCTGGCGCGGGGCGTAACCTTACGCGCTCGCCGCCAACGCGCGGCTCGGCGCAACCTCCAGCCGGTCGAGCATCTCCTTCGGGATCACCTGCCAGAAATGGCCACGCTCCAGGTCGAAGTCGGCGAGGAGGCGTTCGGCGAGGACGCTGCCGGTTTCGGCGCGGTGCTCGGCGATGAGGGCCTTGAGCTGGTCGACGTAATGGTCGACCTCGGGGCGCTGCCAGACGACCATGTCGGCGTTGACCCGGTCGGCGAAGCGGCCGTCCTTGTCCCAGACGTAGGCCATGCCGCCCGACATGCCGGCGGCGAAGTTGTCGCCGATCCGGCCGAGGATCAGGGCGACCCCGCCGGTCATGTACTCGCAGCCGTTGTCGCCGCAGCCCTCGACGACGGTGACGGCGCCGGAGTTGCGGACAGCGAAGCGTTCGCCCGCCTTGCCGGCGGCGAACAGCCGGCCGGCCGTGGCGCCGTAGAGGCAGGTGTTGCCGATGATCGTGTTCTCGTGCGCGACCAGCGGCGAGGAGACCATCGGGCGGACGGTGATGGTGCCGCCCGACAGCCCCTTGCCGACGTAGTCGTTGGCGTCGCCGAAGACCTCGAGCTTGAGCCCCTGGACCGCCCAGGCGCCGAGCGACTGGCCGGCGGAGCCCCTTAAGCGCACGGTGAGGTGGCCGGGCTGGAGGCCGGCCATGCCGTAGCGGCGGGTGATGTGGGCCGAAAGCCGGGTGCCGACGGCGCGGTGGACGTTCCTGACGTTGTAGGTGAGCTGCATCTTCTCGCCCTCTTCGAGGAGCGGGCGGGCGTCCTTGAGCATCTGGGCGTCGAGCGTGTCCGGCACCTCGTTGCGGGTCTTCACGGTGTTGTGGCGCGGCTGCCCCCCGGCGTCGACCTGGGCCAGGATCGGGTTGAGGTCGAGGTCGTCGAGGTCGGCGCTGCCCCGGTTCACCTGCTTGAGAAGGTCGGAGCGGCCGACGGCCTCCTCGATCGAGCGGAGGCCAAGGGACGCCAGGACCTCCCGGGTCTCCTCGGCGATGAAGCTCATCAGGTTGACGACCTTTTCGGGCGTGCCGGTGAACTTCTGCCTGAGATCCTCGCGCTGGGTGCAGACGCCGACGGGGCAGGTGTTCGAGTGGCACTGCCGGACCATGATGCAGCCCATGG
>JAGRGG010000198.1:0-4286 GCA_020445645.1 Geminicoccaceae bacterium
CTTCGCGCCCGCACGTGGGCGCGAAGCGCGTCTTGCTTGACATTGGCGGCGTTGGCGCCGCCGGCCCTTCGCGCCCGCACGTGGGCGCGAAGCGCGTCTTCGGCACCCAGGATGCGGCGGCGCATCGCGCATAAGGTTGTATGAAATCCGCCAAATTTAATTTATGGTTGAATTACCCGCTCCACTGACGAGAGAGCCGAAGATGCGCGTGCTCGTAGCCGATGGCGGCCGTTCGGCCGGACGCATGAAAGCCATTCTCGAACCGCGCAACTGCCGGGTCGAGCTGGCCGAGACGGGCGAGGAGGCCCTCGAGTTCGCCAAGCTCTACGACTTCGACATCGCGATCCTCGACATGGACCTCGCCCAGACGGACGGGGACGAGGTGCTGAAGCGGATGCGGGCGAGCGGCAACGGCACGCCGGTCCTCGTCCTTTCCGCGACCAACGACCGGCAGGCGCGGATCCGGATGCTCGTCGCCGGTGCCGACGACGTCCTCGTCAAGCCGCTCGACGAGGAGGAGTTCGTCGCCAGGGTGCAGGCGATCGTCCGCCGCTCGAAGGGGCACGCGACCTCGGTGATCCGCACGGGAAGGATGACGATCGACATCAGCCGGCGGGCCGTCGAGATCGACGGCAAGCCCTTGAGCGTCAGCCCGAAGGAGTACGGCATCCTCGAACTGCTCTCCCTGCGCCGGGGCCGGGCGCTCACGAAGGAGATGTTCCTCGACCACCTCTACGGCGGGATGGACGAGCCCGAGCAGAAGATCATCGACGTCTTCATCTGCAAGCTGCGCCGCAAGATCACGAAGCTCACCGACGATTTCGACGCCATCGAGACGGTCTGGGGGCACGGCTACAAGCTGCGCGAGCCGGCCGGCGCCGCGGGCGGCCTCGCCGAGGATACGGACGCCTTCGAGGGCGAGAACGGTTTCCGGCCGTCGGGCGCCGCGGCCCAAAGACCGGCGGGCCTGTCCGAACTCGACCTGCTGCTGCTGCAACTCTTTCGCTGACGCCGGCCTGGAAACGCTTCGCGCCGGCGGGCGCGAGGCGTGCCCTACTTGACCTCCGGTCCGCTCTTGATCGTGTCCTCCTCGCGCGTGAGCCGCACCGCGTCGGGCTGGATCGCCTTGGTGGCGCCGACGCGGGCCGGCGTCACGTCGATGGCGTCGGAGTCGGCGCGCGGCGGCTCGGGCACGCTGGGCGCCTCGCCGCCGACCTCGGGACCCGACTCGACGCCGGGGGTGTCGCCCACGCCCTTTCCCGCGTCGCCGAGCCGCACCGAGGGCGCGCTGTGCGCCGCCGCCGTGGTCTCGTCGACCCGCTCCAGGCCAACGTAGGCGACGACGGCGATGAGAAGGGCGGCGAACGCGCCGCTCAGGAAAGCGATCATGGCGTGGGGTTCCCGTCGGTGGCGGTGGCGCGGCGGAGGTAGGCGATGAGCGCCGCCCGCTCGCCGGCGTCGCCCATGCGCTGGAGCGGCATCCGGCTGCCGGGCACGAAGCGCTCCGGCCCTTCGGCGAGCAGCCGGTCGAGCGCGGCCCCGGTCCAGACGATCCGACTGCCGCGCAGCGCCGGGGAGTAGTCGTAGGCGGGCAGGGACCCGGCGTGCCGGCCGAGGAGGCCGTGGAAGCTGGGGCCGGGCTTGGGGGAAGCCGCCCGTTCGAGGTCGTGGCAGACGGCGCAGCGGCGAAACAGCCGGGCGCCCTCGCCGGTGCCGGCGGCTTCCTCCGGCATCGCGGCCGAGGCCAGGACGGCGTCCGCCTCGGGCCGCCAGACCCGGACGCGCCCGTCCATCCCGCCGAGCAGGACACCACCGTCCGGCAGGAACGCGGCCGACCAGACGGGGTCGCCCGTGACGGCGCGCGCGCGCAGCGGCACGGGTCCCGGCAGGCGCCAGAGCACCGCCGTGCCCCCGGCGTCGGCGGTGACGGCGGCGTCGCCCAAGGCGTCGACCGCCAGCGCCGTCGCCGCCGCCTCGTGCGCCTGGATCCCGGCCGCGGGGCGGCCGTTTGGGCCGTAGGCTTCGAGCCGCCCGTTCGTCCGCAGGACGAGAAGGCCCGTCCCGAAGGCGAGGCCGACGACCGGCATCCCGCCGGCCGGGATGAAGGGGGTGCCTCGAAGGGCACCGCCGTCGAGGCGCCAGCGGGTTACGCCGCCATCCCCCCCGCCGGCGAAGAGGGCGCCGTCCTCCGCCCAGGCGAGCGCCAGGAGGGACGCTCCGGCCTTGGCCACGGCGAGGCGCCGGCCCTTCTGGGTCCAGACGGCGAGCCCCCCGTCGCGGCCGGCGCTGGCGATCCGTCCGTCCGGGGCCGGCGCCAGCGCGGTGACGGCGTCGCCGTGCGCCTTGAGGTCGAGGCGGACCCGCCCCGAGGCCGGATCGCGGGCGAGGAGGCGGCCCGTCTGGTCGCCCGACCAGACGGTGCCGGGGGCAACGGCCAGCGCCGTCACCGGGGCGAAGTGCCCCCGCCACGTCGCCGTCGCCGTCAGGGGGTCGAGGCTCCAGCGCTTCAGCGTGTAGTCGAAGCCGCCCGTCACGGCGCCGCCGAGAAGGGCCGCCACGGCCCGCACCGGCCCGGCGTGGGGCGTCTCCTCGGCCTGGACGAGGGGCGGAAGGGCGAGGCAGGCGGCGAGGGCGGCGAGCCAGAACCCGCCCCGGGGGCGGCGTCTCATGGGCGGTACTTCCCTCACCGGGGCTGGGCTTCCACCTTTTGCAGGTCCTCGACCCAGAGGTCGTGGTGCTCGCGCGCCCAGTTGAGGTCGACCCGGCCCGATCCCATCGCCGAGAAGCCGCCCTCCATGCCGACCGAGCCGATGTAGATGTGCCCGAAGATCACGGCCGTGAACAAGACGGCGATGATCCCGTGCCAGAGGTTCGCCAGCTGCTGCTCGTTGATCGGCGACAGGGCGGTCGGCAGGTCGACGCCGGGCAGGTGGTTGAGGAAGGCGAAGGTGCCCTCGAAGAAGGCGAACTTGTAGGGGTAGAGGAGCTGGACGCCGGACAGGCTGACGCTGACCCCGAACAGGATCACGGCCCAGAAGAGGAGCTTCTGCCCGGCGTTGAACTTCTTCGCCGGCGCGTGGCCGCCGCCGAGAAAGCCGCCCGCCCTCACGAGCCAGAGGAAATCGTGGCGGTTCGGGATGTTCTGCCTCACCCAGAGGAGGAACATGAGGACGACGCCGAGCATGAAGGCGAACGACACGTAGTCGTGGGCGACCTTGCCCCAGGCGGCGAAGGCCGCGAACGCCTCCTTGCCGATGAGCGGGATGAGGAGTGCACGGCCGAAGACGAGGTTGAGCCCGGTGAGCGCGAGCACGACGAACGAGGTCGCCGTCAGCCAGTGGGTGAAGCGCTCGGCGAACCTGAAGCGGCGCAGCTCGTAGCCGGAATAGCCGCTCACGACCCGGATCCGGCCGCGCAGCGCGAAGAACAGCGCCAGGAGGCCGAGCACGCCGAGGAGCAGGTAGCCGGACCAGCGCACATAGGGGCCGTTCCTCAGGTTGCGCCAGCCTTCGCCCGCCGACTGGATCATCATCCCCCTGCCGGCCGTGGGGCTCGCCTGCGAGCCGCGGTCCCCCTCGCGCACCTGCCGCCAGAAGTCGGCGTGGTTGTCGTAGCGCTGGCGCTCGATCCGGCCCGTGGTCGCCGGGTCGGCGGCCTCCGGCCGAACGGCGCCAGCGTTCTCGGGCGGGCGCACCGTCTGCGCCGAGGCGCTCCCGGCGATCAGGAGGAACAGGGCCAGGAGGCCGGGCATGATACGTCGCGTCATGGGTCGCTTCCCTGTTCCGCCGGTCGCTTCTCTAGAACTGCTGGGTGCGGGCGCGCCCGATGGTCTCGTCCACCGCCTCCGGCGACGGGGGCTGGTCGGCCTTGCCCTCGTAGTCCCCCGTCGGGACGAAGTAGGGCGTCTCGGGCAAGGGCGCCTCGAACGCGGCGAAGAGCGCGAAGCCGATCCCGACCGCGATGCACAAGGCGATGATCCGTCCGAAGATCGAACTGCCCTCCCTCAAACGGCCCCCGCGGGCCACCCCCGCCTCAGGCGCCGCCCGTGTTGTCGTAGGCCGTCCCCCAGCCCCAGGCGCCGGAGCCGAAACCGCGCGCGGCGACGCGCTCCCTGTAGATGTCGCTGATCACGTCGCCGTCGCCCGCGAGCAGCGCCTTCGTCGAGCACATCTCGGCGCAGAGCGGCAGCTTGCCCTCGGCGAGGCGGTTGCGGCCGTACTTCTCGAACTCGACCCTGCTGCCGTCCGGCTCCGGCCCCCCTGAGCAGAAGGTGCACTTGTCCATCT
>JAGRGG010000198.1:4347-5288 GCA_020445645.1 Geminicoccaceae bacterium
AAGCAGTAGCCGCAGCCGATGCACAAGTCCTTCGAGTGCAGCACCACCCCCTGCTCGGTCTGGTAGAAGCAGTCGACCGGGCAGACGGCGGCGCAGGGCGGGTCCGAGCAGTGCATGCAGGCGACCGAGATCGACCGCTCGCCGGGCTGGCCGTCGTTGAGCGTCACGACCCGCCTGCGGTTGATGCCCCAGGGCACCTCGTGCTCGTTCTTGCAGGCGGTGACGCAGGCGTTGCACTCGATGCAGCGCTCGGCGTCGCAGAGGAACTTCATCCGGGCCATCGTTCGCGTCTCCCCTTACGCCGCCCAGATGCGGCAGAGCGTGGTCTTGGTTTCCTGCATCTGCGTCACGCTGTCGTAGCCGTAGGTCTGCGCCGTGTTGGTCGCTTCCCCGATGACGTAGGGGTCGGCGCCCTTCGGGTAGTTGCCGCGCTGGCTCTCGCCCTGCCACATGCCGCCGAAATGGAACGGCATGAAGGCGACCCCCTTGCCGACCCGCTCCGTCACCATCGCCATCACCTGGACCTTGCCGCCCTCCGGCCCCTGGACCCAGACGAGGCTCCCGTCCTTGAAGCCGATGGTGTTGGCGTCGTACGGGTTCACTTCCACGAACATCTGCTGCTGCAGCTCGGCGAGCCAGGGGTTGGAGCGGGTCTCGTCGCCGCCGCCCTCGTACTCGACGAGCCGGCCCGAGGTGAGGATGATCGGGAACTCCTTCGAATAGTCGTACCGCTGGATCGACTTGTAGAGGGTCGGCAGGCGGAAGAACTGCCGGTCCTCCCAGGTGGCGTAGCGGTCGACGAGGTCGCGCCTGGGCGTGTAGAGCGGCTCGCGGTGCAAGGGCACCGGGTCCGGGAAGTTCCAGACGACGCAGCGCGCCTTCGCGTTGCCGAAGGGGGCGCAGCCGTGCTTGAGCGCGACCCGCTGGATGCCGCCCGAGAG
>JAGRGG010000033.1:0-35339 GCA_020445645.1 Geminicoccaceae bacterium
TCAAATCCTGCCCCCGCAACCACAAGACGGCACGACACGTGACCAAAAGCCCGCAGCCACAACAGGTTGCGGGCTTTTTGATTTCGGGGCCTGCCTCCAGCGCAACACCTGCAGGAAGCATATGGGAAGCACGGGGCACGCGGTCCTGGATCTTGCCTGCCCCATTGGCCGGCTCACGGCCACCACCGCGCCGCATCCCGCACCGCCCGTACCGCCTCGCCAGCCAAAGCCGAGCCGCCCAGAGCCGCCAGCGTCGGCGCGAGCCTGCCAAGAATGTCGAGCGCTTCGCTACGGCGCATCTGGCCAAATAGCGCCACGGTCTCGTCCACGACCTCCTTCCGCCCGGCCCCGCTCAGGTGCCAGCTGACCCGCGTCCAGTTTCCGCACCGTATCGCGGCCCCAGCGCACGAAGCCGGCGCGGGTCTGCTCCAGCGCCGGCCCGCCGGCGAAATGGTCGTCGTGGAAGTAGGCGGCGGGCTTGGGGTGGGTGAAGACGTAGCCGCTCTCGAACCCGTCGCCGATCAGGAAACGCCGCAGCGGCGCCAGCGTGTCTTGCGTGATGATGCGTTCGATCCCGTGCGCCGTTCGCGCGACCTCGGCGAGTTCGGCCAGCTTCAACGGGCCGAGGGCGCAGGCCAGTACCGCCAATAGCGCGTCGCGGGTGGCCTCATCGATTGGTGTCCCCTCCGCCTTCCAGGCACGCTGCTGATGCTCCCACCACGTCCTGAAGTAGCCACTGAAGCCGGGATCCAGCGCGCGAAGGTCGTCCGGCCGAAGATCGAGCGCCGCCTCGCCCCTGCCAAGCAGGTCTTCGACGTAGAGTTGGATGAGGAAGGGCTCGCCCTCGGTCAGGCGCGTCAGTTCGCCCAGCACGTCGACGTCGGCCGCCAGCGGGGCGAGTGGTTAACCCATCCGCTCGATCACGTCCTTGATGCCGTCCCGGTCGAGCAGCGGCACCAGCATCGTTGCTGCCGCGCCCCGCCGCTCCCGGCCGAGGCGGCGCAGCCAGCCCTTGGAGCCGTCGTCGTCGGCCAGAAGGCGGGCCGAGGCCACGATGCGCAGGCCCGGCGGCGGGTCGAGCGGCAGCACGCTCGTGTTGACCTCTCAGCCGGCCGCCTCGTCGAGGCCGTCGATTACGACGAGGCAGCACCGCTCGCATTCGTGGAACAGGTCGAGGTACTCGATTACCTCGTCGCGGTAGGATGAGGCGGGATCGACGTTGAGGGTCTTGCCGTGGATCTCGGCCAGACGCGCGGCCAGCGTCCCGTAGAAGACCTCGGCGCGGTTGGTCTCGTAGCGGATGCTGATCGGCACGAAGACGGTCGGCCATATGTTTATGTCGAGTTGGTCGAGCCAGTTGGGCGGCGCGTCGGGATCGGCCAACCAATCGTTCAACGCGGCCAGTTGCTTGCCACGGCCACCGAAGGGTACAGGCGTGCGCGGAGTGCCTAGATAGCCTTGAATAAAGCGCTTGATGAGGCTGCAATTGCTGATCGAGACCGCCCGCAACCCGAACTGAACGATAATGTTTCCGCCGGCGGTGTTGTTGCTGAGGTTGAGGGCGAGACCGGCGCCGTGCGGCCCCGCCCCTACCGGTTTCCCGCCTGATCCTCCGCCAAGTCTGTCGCCGTCGTGTCGTGCAACTTGAAGTTCCTGACAGCCTTGGCGCCATCGACGCGGATGCCGCCGCCCACGGCCTTGAGGTTCTTGAGGATGATCGAATGCCCGGCCTTGATGTTCCGCAAGTCGATCAGCATCTTATCGGAGGCGTCGCGGGGCTGCGCCTGAAGCAGCGCCTTGCCTGGACTCTCAACCAGTCCCAAGGCCTCCTCGTCCTGCACTACGCCGGCGGCTTCAATTTCCTCGGCGAGTACCTGCTTGCGACTTTCCCTTGCTGGGTCTTTCTCAAGCGCCGCGACATCCAACGATGCGAACTTACGCGAGACGAGGCCTTTCAGACCCGTGTAAGCGTCCTGAACGGCGGCGTAGCCGGCGCCGCTCGCGGCCACGATGGCCCCGGCGCTGAAGGCATCGACGATGGCTTGAAGGGCTTCGGCGGGCATGATCCAAACTCCGACGCTTCCTATTTACGCCAGAGAAGCTCAAAGGTCATGGTGGGCCAGGGTTGGGTTCGTCCTGGCCGATGAGGAGCCGCAGGCGCTCCCGTCCCTTCGCTGGCTCGGCAGGTGGTGGACTAGATGTTGGGTCCCGCGGTGTTGTGGACCGGGTTGAGCCTGGAGCGTCGGGGCTCTTCGGTCCAGCATTCGGTGATGAACCCGAAGGGCGTGAGGTTCTCGATGCGGGCCTCGGCAAGATCGACGTGAACCGAAAGCGGCACCTTCAAGGTCGATCGGGTAGCGCTTGAACCTTGAGCATCGCGGTTTGTCGCCCCCGGTTTCAGGCGGGCGCGAGACGGCGTGGCGCCGCAGGCGGCGGTGCAGCGACGAGCGTGCGAGACGCGGGATGGTGGCCTGTGCAGGGCATGAAGGCCATCGTCGAACGGCGGCAGCGTGTGGCGGCGAAAGGCGACGCAGACGGCTTCTTCTGACGGCGTCGGCACCCCGAGCGCGGGAGCTGCGGCCCCATCGGCGGGTCGTCGACGCCCGTGCGCTTGCGCCCCCTCCCGGCCGCTCGAAAGCGCTGCTTTCAAGCTCGTTCAGGCCGTACCGCCCGGCGGGCCTTGTGACCGAAGCCTGCGATCGCCGTAGCGCCGCCCGAGTGGCGTGCGTGGTCGTGGCGCTGCCGTGAAGAACTTGGCCCATGGCGCGTCCCCCTCGTCAGGCGATGGCAACCTCCCGCCACACTGCGGGACCGAACAGCCAGTCGTGGAACTTCTCGGTCGTGCCGAGGCGGCGGTGGCGGCAGGGCAGCCGTGGAACGGATCCAGAGCGACGCTACCGACTTGCCCGCGCGTCTTCTCGCCGCCAAAGGCGCTGCTTCATGGCCCCAGCGAGACGTGGGCGCTGACGACGCGCCATCCTTCGGCAAAGCGAACCCACGTCTGGCTCTGGCGGCCGACGCGCGGCTCGCCCTCGCGCCGGAATTCGAGGTTGGCGACCGCCACGTCGTCGCCGAAGGTCGTGATCTCCAGCCGACGGACGGTGCGGTCGAGGCCCTTGGCGCTGCGGGATCCCCTGAACGCCCGTATCTCCGCCTCGCCGTAGAGGTTCTCCCGGGCGCCGTAGCGGACCGTGTGGGGGCTCGCCCAGAACAGTTCGTCGAGCACGGCGAGGTC
Organism: Geminicoccaceae bacterium; assembly: GCA_020445645.1. Classification (GTDB taxonomy): domain Bacteria; phylum Pseudomonadota; class Alphaproteobacteria; order Geminicoccales; family Geminicoccaceae; genus JAGRGG01. The sequence continues at coordinate 3,236 of JAGRGG010000033.1, forward strand.
GTTGCCGGTGAGGGCGGCCTCGTAGCGCATCACGGCCGCCCGGACCTCGGCCTCGACCGTGGGGCGGTTGATCGCAAGGGCCGCATTGGCGGGCGTTTCCATCGTCACGCCGTCCCCGGATCGGTTCGGGGCGGGTCCGCGCAGACGGCCGCCGCGAGGGCGATGAGGTCGGCGTCGGTGCCCCTGGCGCCCACGAGCGACAGGCCGATGGGCAGCCCGTCCACCTCCGCCATCGGCAGGGAGATTTGCGGCAGCCCCCCGAGCCCCGCGACGCACAGGAGGTTCATCGCCTTGTGGCGGTAGGCCACCTCCAGGTCCTCGGCGGCGGAGCCGCGGCGGGGCGCGCCGCGCGGTACGGTCGGCAGGACGAGTGCGGTGCCAAGCGGCAGCAGCCCCGCCAGCCGTTCGACGACGGCCCGGCGGCGCTCGCGCGCGTCGGCGACCCTGGCGGGGTCCGTCGCCGCCGCGGCGGCGAAGCGTTCCCGGACGCCGGGGCCGAAGACCGGCCGGACCGCCTCGATCCAGCCGCCCAGCGACCCCCAGATCTCCGCCGCCTGGATAGTGCGGAAGGCCTCCGACCAGACGGCCAGCCCCTCGTCGGCCAGCGTCACGCGTGCCACTGGCCCGACCGCCGCCTCGACGCGGGCGATGGCGGGCGCCAGCGCCCCGGCCGCCTTCGGATCGAGTTCCGCCAGCGCGTCCACGGCCAGCAGCAGCCTGACGATGGGCCGGGCGGGGGGATCCCCCAGGAGCACCCCGCCGACGCGGGCGAAGAGGTCCACGTCGCGGGCGAACCAGCCGGCGCAGTCGAAGCTCGGCGCGAAGGGGATGGCGCCTTCGAGCGAGACCCGGCCGTGGGTCGGCCGCATCCCGTAGAGCCCGCAATAGCTGGCGGGCACGCGGACGGAGCCGCCGCAGTCCGACCCGAGGGCGAAGTCGACCAGCCCGCCCGCCACCGCCGACGCCGATCCGCTCGACGATCCGCCGGGGATGCGCGAAGGGTCGCGCGGGTTGACCGGCGTGCCGTAGTGGTGGTTCTCGCCGGACAGGGAGTAGGCGAGCTCGTCGCTCACCGTCTTGCCGACGAGGGTGGCGCCCGCGTCCAGGAGCCGCCGCACGACGGGCGCCGTCTCGGGCTCGACCCCGTGCGTCCGCAGCCAGTCCGGATGACCGTAGCCGGTGACGCCGCCCTCGACGTGGAAGACGTCCTTGACCGCGAAGCTGAGGCCGGCGAGGGGGCCGGTCGCCGCCCCCGCGACGGCGATGTGGTTGTCGCGGCAGAACGCGCCGAGCGGGTCGTTCGGCGGCGTCCAGCCCGCCGTGGGGCCGGCGGCGCTCATGCGGCCTCCCGCCCCGGCCGGTGCAGCTCGGCGGGCTTGCGGGTCATCGTCCGGCGCCCGCGCTTGAACGCGTGGAGCACGGGCGCCAGCTCGGCCACCGCCGCCTCGGGGGTCTCGCAGTCGAGGACGACGAGGTCGGCCCAGTCGCCGGGGGCGAGCCCGTAGCCGGACAGGTTCATCAGCCGCGCCGAGCGGGCCGTCACCATGTCGAAGCAGGCCCGGATGTCGTCCTTGGCGCCGATCTGGCAGACGTTCGCGTTCAGGTTCGCCATGCGGATCAGCGAGCAGTCGCCGAACGGGGTGAACGGGTTCAGGACGTTGTTCGTCGACAGGGAGCAGTTGACGCCCCGGTGCAGCAGCTTGTGCGCCGGCGTCACGCCGCGCATGACCGAGTGCTCCATGTGCCGGCCCATCAGGAAGAGGTCGGTCGAGGGCAGGACGGTGAGGGCGACGCCGGCGTCGGCCATGCGGCGGGCGGCCGCGTCGAAGCGTTCCGGGGAGGCCGCCGACAGCTTGGTGACGTGGCCGATGGCGGTGCGGCCGCCGCGCCCGAAGCGTTCGGCGAGATCGCAGACGTAATCGAGGTCGAGACCATCCGGGGACGGCCCGAAATCGAGGTGCATGTCGATGTCGACGTCGAATTCGCGGGCCATCTCGAAGACCCGGTCGATCTGGCCGTGGGGATCGGCGTCGGTGTAGGGCGCCGCGCCGACGACGGAGGCGCCCCCGGACAGGGCCGCCAGCATCAACTCGTCGGTGCCGGGGTTGTTCAGCAGCCCTTCCTGGGGAAAGACGCAGATCTCGACGTCGATCGCCCAGCGGTAGTCCTGGACGAGCCGCTTCACCCCCTCGAAGCCGCGCAGGCCGATGCCGGGGTCGACCTCGAGCTGGGTGCGCATGTGGGTCGTGCCGTTGAGGATGCACTTTTCGAGCGTGCGCCTGCCGCGCTCGTAGACGTCTTCCGGCGTGAAGCCCCCCTTGGCCTTGGCGACCTCGCCGATCGCCTCCTCAAGGTCGCCGCGCGAGGAATTGCAGCGCTCCAGGATGCACGACTTGTCGAGGTGGATGTGGGTCTCGACGAACCCCGGCGAGACGAGCCGGCCGCCGAGGTCCAAGGTTTCGCCCTCGGCGGCGAGCCTGGGTTCGACGGCGGCGATGCGGCCCCCCTCGATCCCGATGTCGACGGTGCGGGTGGGGTCGTCCGGCAGGCGGGCGCCCCGCAGGATCAGGTCCATGCGCATTCCTTCGGCTTTCGGTTGGTCACGGTCACGAAGCGGTCGCCGCCTCCCCGCCGAGATAGGCCTTTTGCAGCGCGTCGCTCCGGCGCAGTTCGGCCGCCGTTCCGCTCTCGACGACGGCGCCGGAACCGAGCACGTAGGCGCGGTCGGCGACGCCGAGCGCCATCTCCGCCATCTGGTCGACGAGGAGGATGGTCACGCCGCCGTCGCGCAGTTCGGCGAGGATCGCGTAGAGTTCCTGGATCAGCGCCGGCGCCAGCCCGAGCGACGGCTCGTCGAGCAGCAGCACCTTGGGCCTCGAAGCGAGCCCCCGCGCGATGGCGAGCATCTGCTGCTCGCCGCCCGACATGAGCCCCGCGCGCTGGCCGCGGCGCTCCTGCAGCCGGGGGAAGCGGGCGATGATCCTCTCCACCTCGGCGTCGAGGTCGGGCGGCATCCGGCCGTAGGCGCCGAGCCGGACGTTCTGGATCACCGTGAGCTCGGGGAAGACCTGCCGCCCCTCGGGCACGAGGACCAGCCCGCGCCTCGCCACCTCGTGCGCCGGCAGGGCCTCGATCGCCTCGCCGTCGAAGAGGACCCGCCCGCGCACCGGTCGGTGCAGGCCGCTCAAGGCGCGCATGAGGGTGGATTTTCCGGCGCCGTTCGCGCCCAGCACCGCGACCAGCTCGCCTTCGGCGACGGAGAGCCCCACGTCGCGCAGGACGTCGCTCGCACCGTAGGCGGCGCAGAGGCCCGAGACGTCGAGGATCCGGCGCCCGGCCCCGGTCGATCCGGCCCCGTCGCGCGCACGTCCGGCGAGATCGGCCTCGCCGAGATAGGCCTTGAGCACGGCGGGGTCTTCCCGGACCGTCTCGGGCGCGCCGTCGCAGATCTTCTGCCCGGCGTCGAGGACGAGGATCCGGTCCGATATTCCCATGACGAGCGGCATGTCGTGCTCGATCAGGATGACGCAGCGCCCGAGCCCGGCGAGGCGCTTCAGGAGCCGCCCGACGCGCGCCGTGTCCTCCTCGCCGAGGCCCGCCGCGGGCTCGTCGAACAGGAGGACCTGGGGTTCGAGCGCCAGCGTCCGGGCGATCTCGACGAGCCGCTTGTCGATGTGGGCGAGCGATCCCGCCTCGACCGCCAGCGGGCCTTGGTAGCCGACGAAGGCGAGCAGCGCTTCGGCCCTGGCCCGACGCCGGGACGTTTCGGCGGCGCCGGCGAATTCCGCGAGGCTCAGCCGCCCGCGGCGCATGGCGATCAGCAGGTTGTCGACGACGCTCATGTGCTCGAAGAGCTGCGTCGTCTGGTAGGTGCGGCCGATGCCGGCGCGGGCGACCTCGTGGGACGCGCGGCCGGTGAGGTCGACGCCGCCGAGCCGGACCGACCCGGCGGTTGGCCTGTAGTAGCCGGCGATCAGGTTGAGCGCGGTCGTCTTGCCGGCGCCGTTCGGCCCGATGATGCTGGTGACGGCGCCGGGTGCCGCCTCGAAGCTCAGGTCCTGGACCGCCTTGACGCCGCCGAAGGCGATCGAGAGGCCGTCGACGACGAGCGGCGCCGCTTCGCCGGAAGACCGCAGGAAGGCCGGCGCCGCGCCGTCGCCCGAAACGGGGGTGCCCTTCGCCTTGCCCCCGATCAGGCGCGTGACCAGGGACGAGAGGCCGCCGACGATGCCGCGCGGTGCCAGCCGCAGCACGACGAGGAGGAGAAGGCCGACGAAGAGCAGCCGGTACTCCGCGAGGGAGGACAAGGCTTCGGGCAGGAGCACGACGATCGCGGCGCCGACCAGGGGGCCGAGCACCGTGTCGGCGCCGCCGATCACGACGACGAGCAGGAACAGGATGGACTCGAAGAAGGGGAAGGATTCGGGGCTGATGAAGCCGCTCATCGCCGCGAAGACGCCGCCCGCCACCCCGGCGAACACGGCCGAGAGGGCGAAGGCGACGCAGCGCAGCCACACCGGGTTGAGGCCGATCGACTGCGCCGCGATCTCGGAATCGCGCAGCGCCCGCAGCGCCTTGCCCCAGGCGCCCCCGCTGAACCTCGCGTAGAAGACGACCGCGAGCACGGCGAGCGTGAGCACGAGGAGCGCTATCCCGCGCTGCCGGAACGAGGCCCCGAAGAGCGAGGGCGGCGCGATCCCCATGATGCCGTTCCAGCCGCCGGTCAGCCCCTCCATCTCGGCGGCGCTCTGCTCGACGACGAAGGCGAACGCGATCGTGATCATGGCGAGGTAGGGACCGCGGACGCGCAGCGCCGGGATCGACAGGAGCCCGCCCGCCGCCCCGGCGAAGAATCCTGCGGCCGGCAGGGCGAGCCAGAAGCTCCAGCCGTAGCCGGCGGTCAGGATGGCGACCGTATAGGCGCCGATGGCGTAGAAGCCCATGTGGCCGAGGGAGATCTGCCCCGACAGGCCGACCAGGATGTTGAGCCCGACGCCGACGATCGCGGTGAGCCCGACCAGCGACAGGACGAATAGGTGATAGCCGTTGGCGTTGAGGATCGCGGCCACGAGGAGGCCGATCAGCGCGGCGCCGATCAGGAGGTTGCGGGCGCTCATACCTTCTTCACCGCGGCGCGGCCGAACAGGCCCTCGGGCCTGAGGGCGAGGGTCAGGATGACGAGCGAGAAGGCGACGATCTGCGTGTAGGTCGACCCGAAGGACGCCGTGACCGTCGCTTCCAGGACGCCGTAGAGGAGCCCGGCGATCATCACCCCCCACGGGCTGCCGATCCCGCCGAGGATGGCGACGGCGAAGGCCTTGATGCCGAACAGGGTGCCCATCGTCGAGGAAACCGTGAACAGCGGTGCGATGAGGATCCCGGCCACGCCGGCGAAGAAGCCGGACAGGGCGAAGGCGGCGGTGACGGCGGCGCCGACGTTGATGCCCATGAGGCGGGCCGCGTCCCCGTTCTGGACCACGGCCAGCATCGCGGCGCCGTGCCGGGTGCGGCGGGCGAACAGCGTCAGCGCGAATGCGAGGCCGAGTCCGACCAGGGGGATCAGCATCTGCTGGAGCTGGACCCGCACCCCGCCGACCGCGAGCGATTCGGTGACGAGGAAGGTCGGTGGCATCCCGCGCGGGTCCTTGCCGAAGGTGAACAGCACGGCGTTGTCGACCACGATGCCGAGCGCCACCGTCGCCATCAGCCAGCCGTCCGAGCCCCGCCGGACGAAGGGTCGGACCGCGACCCGCTCGACGGCGACGCCCCAGGCCGCGCAGAGGAGGAGGGCCGCGACGATCGCCGCGGGGAGGGGCCAGCCGAGGGTCGCCCAGAAGGTGAAGCACAGCACGGCGCCCAGCATCATCGTGCTGCCCTGGGCGAAGTTGACCGTGTTGGAGACGGCGTAGGTGACGTAGAAGCCGAGGGCCAGGAGGCCGTACATGCTGCCGAGCCCGAGCCCGATGATCATGGCCGAAATGATGAGCATCCGTTGCCCCTGCCGCGCCTTGAGGGGGTGGCGGGCCGGACGGCACCTTCGAGGGCCGTCCGGCCGCCGACTCACTCGGCGGGAACGATCCTGTCGCCGTCGTACCGCACCATGACGTAATCGTCCGGCCCGAGCGCGTCGTGGTCGTCGGGCGAGAAGGGCTTCTCGTAGGTCTTGATGAGCCCCTCATACGTGCCGTCGAGGTTCTCCAGCGCCTCGCGGACGGCGTCGCCGTCGGTGCCGCCGGCCTGCTCGATCGCCATCCCCAGGAGGTGCATCGCGTCGTAGGCGTTGGCCGTGCCGACCGGCGAGACGACCTCCTCCGGCCCGGCGACGCCGTACTTCGCCTTCAGCTCCTCCAGCACCTTCTTGCCGGCGGGACCCTGATCGCCGAAGAAGCTGTAGGTCTGGACAAAACGTGCATCGCCCGCCGTCGGTCCGGCCAACTCCGGAAAGCGTCCGCCGGAGATCCCCCAGTGCGACACCACCGGCACGTCCCAGCCCATCCGCGCGCGCGACTTCATCATCTGCGCCCCGGGCGGCGCGTTCACCACCAGGACCACCGCCTCGGCCCCGGCGTCCTTCAGCCGCGTCAGCTGCGGGGTCATGTCAACGTCGGTGGATTCGAACTTCTCGGTGCCGACGATCTCGACCTTGTCGTTCGCCTCGTCGGCGGCTTCGAGCCCCTTCTCGTTGGACTGACCCCAGGGGTTGTTGATCAGCATCAGGCCGACCTTGTGCGCGCCAAACGCGCCATTGGCGTAGTTCAGGAGCTTCACGTCGACGAGCGCGTCGACGGCGGAGACGCGAAAGACGTAGTTCGGATCGGCGTCGTTCTGGGTGATGCCCGTGGCGGCGGCCCAGACGCCCATGAAGGGGACGCCCTCCTGGTTGGCGAGCGGCACGATCGCCAGCGAGACCGGCGAATCGATCCCGCCGATGATCGCCGCGACGCCCTCGTTGTAGATCAGCTCGCGCGCCGCCAGGAGGCCCTTCGGGGGCTTGGACTCGTCGTCGCGCTGGACCAGCTCGATCATCCGCCCGTCGAGGAGGCCGCCGGCCCCGTTGATCTCGTCGATGGCGATCTGAAGCCCCCGCGTGATCGCCTCGCCCGACTGCGCCGAGGCGCCCGACAGGGCGGCCACTTGGCCGATCCTGATCGGGTCGGCGGCCGTCGCGGCCGTCGGCGCCCAGGCGAGAGCCATCGCCGCGCCCGCTAGAAAAACGCCCTTCGGGTTGGTCTTCATGAAGCTGCTCCCTGACCGGGCCATTCCTCGAATGGCCTCCTCATCGACCGCTCCTAAGCAGGAAACGTGCAAATCGCGGGGGCAAACCCTACCATACCGGCGCGAGATGCTTCTCTCCAGGATGGGGCGTCGCTATGTAAGCAAACGTTTAATACGCAGTGGGAAGCCGCGTCAACCACCTCGCGCGGCCGAAACGCACGTTCGTTGGAGGGTCGAAGGTGACATCAGCGGCTGTCAGGCGGTGGGCGATGAAGGAACGGGGAGACGACGAGAAGGCGCCGAGGCGCGACGCGGCGCTGACCCGCCAGCGCATCCTGGACGCGGCGCGCGGCGAGTTCTCCCTGCACGGCTACAGCGGCGGCCGCATGGACCGCATCGCCCGCGCCGCGGGCGCCAACGTGCAGATGATCTACCGGTACTTCGGCGGCAAGGACGACCTCTACTTGGCCGTTTTGGAAGACACCTACGGCCGCATACGCGCGCTGGAGCGCCAGTTGGATCTGGCCGCCCACCCGCCCGTCGACGGGATGCGGCGCCTCGTCGAGTTCACCTTCGACTACCTCGTCGAGAACGCCGACTTCGTGCCGATCATCCGCAACGAGAACGTCGCCGGCGGGCGCTTTGCGAAGCGCTCGAAGGTCGTGCCGAACACGACGCCGCCCCTCGTCGCGGCGATCAAGGACCTCCTGGAGCGGGGCGGGGCGGCGGGCGCCTTCAGGGCCGGCGTCGATCCCATGCAGCTCTACGTCACCGTCCTCGCGCTGTGCTTCACCCACCTGTCGAACCGGCACACGCTGTCGGTCATGTTCCAGCACGACCTCGGCGACCCCGAATGGCTCGCGCAACGTCGCCGGCACGTGGTGGAGGTGGTGTGCGCCTACCTCACCAAAGGGCCATCGGAAGGGCGGGATCAAGAACGGCATCACCAGCCGGCCTTGCCTTGAGGGCAGGAGCCGGGGCTTTCCGCAGGCGGGCCGAGGCGTGGCCGATCGGCCTGAGCAGGACCCATTGCCAGCGGCGGCGCGGGTGGCGGCCACCGCTCCCCGGTGTGGCACGGCGTTTCTGCAGCCGCTCAAGGGCCGGGTCGAGGCCGGCGCTTGGGGGAGGGCACGACAAGGTCTCTCCTCTCGCCGGCGACCAATATCTCATGGGGCTGGAACGCGCCATCCGCGCGACCAACACTTGTAGAAGCGGGCTTCGATGGTGCGCAGCCGGTTCTGGTGGAGGCCTTTTGCGCGAGGCCGGCTTGCGAGGAGCCGGTGTCGTCGTAGACGCGCACGAACCGGTTGTCGCCTGAATGCCCGATCGGGCCGTCCGGCGCCCTTGCGACCGCCCTTCATCTCGAACAGACAGACGAGGTCGACGCCCTTGCCCTTCCGACGAAGGAAGCCGCCCGCGGACCCCTGGGACCAGTCAAGATCGAGCTTGGTCTCACCGAAACCCACCGCCTTCTTCTCGATGCTGACGTTCTGCCCCTTCTTTTCGAGCGTGACCTTATCTTGGCAGGGGAGGGGGTTCGGTCGGCCGCGTCGATCCCGTAGGAGGCCGCGAGCGGCGCCAACCCGCCGTTGAACCCCTGGCCGACCGCCCGGAACTAGGGCGACGACGATCTGCTCGCCGTCGCCCTCACCCGTCCGTATGTCGCCTGCGCAGGGCGGCGGTCATCAAGGCCCAAACGCCGGCGGTTCCGTCGGGCTTCAGGCAAAGGAACGAGCCTGCGCGGTCGTCCCGCGCCGGCCGGGGAGAGCGGCTCCAGGATGGGTTGCGGCGTCGACAGGGTGCCGCGCGCTTTTCAGGGCTGAACGGGAAGCACACAAACCGCGCGTCAGGCTCACGGCGTCCCGGCATCGATCCGGCCCTTCCGGCGGTCGCGGGCGATGCCCCGCCGCCCGCTTGACAGCTTGGCCACAAGCTGCGCTCATCGCGGCGACAATACAGTGTTATGCAAGACGCGGCTCAAGTAACGGACGGGTCGCGCAAGCCCCTGGTCTCCCGACCCGTCGATGCCGGTCGGGAGCTTGAAGCGAACCAAGGAGGAGAGCGGGAAATGCCCACGAGTCGTCGACTGCACCTGTCGCTCGTCGCGGCCTTCGGCGCCGCGCTGGCGCTCATCGGGACGGGGGCCGTCGCGCAGGAGGCCTGCAAGGACCCGGAGCTGATCGAGAAGGGCAAGCTGCTCGTCGCCTACAACGGCGACATGCCCGGCACGGGCACGAAGGACGGCAGGCTCGTGGGCATCGACGGCGGGATCGTGAACTGGATCGCGGGGCAACTGGGCCTCGAGGTCGAGCCGCAGCTGATGGAGTGGGCGGCCGAGATCGAATCGGTCAAGTCGCGCCGGGTCGACGCCATGCACGGCATGATGGGCTGGAACGAGGCGCGCTCGAAGGTCATCCGCATCTCCGACCCGATCTACTACGCCGGCCCCCTGATGACCCAGAAGAAGGGCGGCGGCGTCGACAGGATCGAGGCCCTCAAGGATCTCAGGGTCGCCACGGTGCAGGGCTTCGGCTGGGTGCCGGAACTCCAGAAGGTCAACCCCGACCTCAAGCTCTACGACACGAGCGACGCGATGATCCGCGACCTCGTCGCCGGCCGCGTCGACGTGGCGTTCGCCGACCCGCCGCTGATCCAGTACGTCACCGAGCAGCAGCCGGACCTGAACCTCGAGTCGCTCCCGGTCGCCACGCCCTACGACCCGGAACTGCCCACCATCACGGGGAACTATCAGGTCGTCATCGGCCTCTCGCAGGACGCGCCCGAACTGGAGACCTGCATCAACGAGGCGATCGCCGAGATGTGGAAGTCGTGCAAGAACCTCGAGATCGCCTCGGAGTACGGCTTCTCCGACAGGCACTGGTTCTCGCCGCCCAAGGAGAACATCCGCGTCGGCATCGACCGGCCGGAAGGCTGGCAGTACCCCCAATTGGGCGACTGCCAGTAGCCGCCGGCAGCACCCGCGCGGCACGGGCGCGTCGCTTCGGAGGGTTGCCGTGACCGACCCGCTCCTGAAGATCGAGGGGCTGCGCAAGAGCTTCGGCGCGCTCGAAGTGCTGCACGGCGTCGATTTGGCACTCGACCAGTCGCGGAAGGTGGCGATCATCGGCCCCAGCGGGTCGGGCAAGACCACGATCCTGCGCTGCGTCAACTACCTGGAGGTGCCGACCGGCGGGCACGTCTGGCTCGACGGCGAGCTGATCGGCGAGAAGCGCGTCGGCGACCGCTTCGTGCACCTGAGCGAGCGCGAGCTGGCGCCGCAGCGCCGGGAAATGGGGTTCGTCTTCCAGAACTTCTACCTCTGGCCGCACCTCACCGTGCTGGAGAACGTGGCGCTGGGGCCGTGGCGCGTGCAGGGCATGGCCCGGCGCGAGGCGATGGATCTGGCCGAAACGATGCTCGACAAGGTCCACATGGGCCACAAGAGGGACGAATACCCGGAGCGGCTGTCCGGCGGCCAGCAGCAGCGGGTCGGCATGGCGCGGGCGCTGGCGCAGCAGCCGAAGGTGATCCTGTTCGACGAGCCGACCTCGGCGCTCGACCCCGAACTCGTCGGCGAGGTCTTGAGCGTCATCCAGGAACTCGCCGCCGAGGGCCGCACCATGATCCTCGTCACCCACGAGATCCGCTTCGCCCGCGACGTGGCCGACGTGGTCGTCTTCATGGACGGCGGCCGGATCGTCGAGCAGGGCCCGCCGGCCGCGGTCATCGACGACCCGCGGCACGAGCGCACCCGCCGCTTCCTCGGCCAGCTCGGCCGCGGGTGACGGGGGGATGTTCGAGCGGGTCCCCTACTACATCGGCGTCCTCCTGAAGGGCGCCACGGTCACGGTCGGCATCACGCTGGGTGCCCTCGCCATCGCGCTGGCGCTGGGCCTCGCCCTGGCGGTCCTGCGCACGACGCGGCTGCCGCTGGCCCGCCCGTTCGTCCGGTCCTGGGTCGAGGTCTTCCGCGACATCCCGCCCCTGACCCAGCTCTTCATCATCTATTTCGGGCTCACCTACGTCGGGATCCGGCTCGACCCCTTCACGGCGGCGGTGGTCGGCCTCGGGCTGAACGGCTCGGCCTACTGCGCCGAGATCTTCCGCTCCGGCTTCTCGGCGGTCCACCACGGCCAGCGCGAGGCGGCGGCCTCGATCGGCATGACGCCGATGCGGGCGATGCGCTTCGTCGTCTTCCCGCAGGCGTTCCGCGTCACCCTGCCGCCGCTCGCCAACTACGCCATCGGGCTGATCAAGGACACCGCCGTCGCCTCGGCGGTGGCCGCCCCCGAGATCCTGTTCCGCGCCCGCAACCTGACCAGCGAGACTTTCGAGACGCCGCTCATCTACCTGCTCGTGGCGATCCTCTACTTCTGCCTCACCTTCCCGATCGCACGCCTCGTCGACCGGCTCGAAGCCCGCCGGAAGGCCTGGGCATGAGCCTGCTCGCCGAGCTTCAGGCGTTCTTCGCGGTCTACGCCCTGAAATGGCCGGAATGGTCCGGGCCGATGGGGCGGGCGGTCATAGTCACGCTTCAGATCACGGCGCTCGCCTACGCGCTCGGCCTCGTCGTCGGCCTCGTGGTGGCGCTCGGGCGGCTCAGCCGGAACCCCTTCCTGCGCCGCGCCGCCGCCGTCTACGTCGAGGTCGCCCGCGGGGTGCCGGCGCTCGTCGTCCTGTTCCTGATCTACTACGGGCTGGTGCCGCTCGGCGTGGTGCTGGACGCCGTCCCGGCGGCGGTGATCGGGCTCGGCCTCAGCGCCGGCGGCTACGTCGCCGAGATCGTCCGCGCCGGCATCGGGGCCACGCACCGCGGCCAGCGCGAGGCCGGCGCGTCGATCGGCCTGACGCCGCTCGGGGTCTATCGCTTCATCCTGATCCCGCAGGCGGCGCGGATCGCGCTGCCGCCGCTCGTGGGCGTGCTGATCGCGGTCCTCAAGGACAGCTCGCTCGCCTCCCTGATCTCGGCGCCCGACATCATGCTGCGGGCCAAGGACATCAGCTCGTCGGACTTTTTGCCCCTGCACATCCTGCTCGTCGCCGGTGCCCTCTACTTCGTGCTGGCGCTGCCGCTGTCCGCCGCGGCGAGCGCCCTGGAACGGCGCATGAGCCGGGGGCTGAAGAGCCGCCCTTGAGGCTTTTCAGGGGTTTGGACCGATGTCCGCCGCCAACGCCCGACCCCGCCCTAGCGAGCCGGCCGGGGGGACCGCTTCCCGGCGTGCGGGGCCATATCTTCTTCCCGCCGGCCCCGGCGGCTATAGAATGTCTGCAACGCCGGGGCGCTTTCGGCCCTGCGCCGACAACAAGGGAGGCGAAAGCCATGTCGATCACGGTGCACGCGCGCGCGCCGCGGGGCGAAGCGCCGCCCCGGCTGGGCCGGCGGATCCGGTTGGACCGGCGGCGGTTCCTGGCGTCCGGGCTCACGGCCGTCGGCGCCTACGTGGTGGCGTTTCGGGGCGTCACCTGGATCGTCGGGCCGGGCAAGGCCTGGGCCGCGGGCGTCGACACGTTCGAGCCGGAATTGGCCGACACGCTTCTCAAGATGACCCGCGCCCTCTACCCGCACGATTTTCTCGGCGACGTGCACTACGCGCAGGTGGTCCAGGACCTGGACGGCGAGGTATCGGGCTTCGACGACAAGGAGCGGCTCCAGATGCTGCGGGGCGGGATGGCCGAGCTGGACGAGGCGGCGGGGGGCACCTTCGTCACCGCCGATGCCGGGGGCAAGCAGGCGGCGTTGGGGAAGATCGCGGGCTCGCCGTTCTTCGAGGCGGTGCGCTCCAAGACGGTGGTCTCGCTCTACAACCAGCCCGAGGTCTGGAAGAAGTTCGGCTACGAGGGGCCGTCCTACGACGAGGGCGGCTACCTGCACCGCGGCTTCGACGACTTGAGTTGGCTGCCCGACCCGCCGGCCGAGGCGAGTCCGCCGGTGCAGGCAGGTTAGGGGGGACGGGGACCATGGCAACGAAGACTTTCGACAAGAGCGACGACGGCGTCGTCGTCATCGTCGGCTCGGGCGCCGGCGGCGGCACGCTCGCGCACGAGCTTTGCCTGCGGGGCATCGACGTGGTGCTGTTCGAGGCGGGCGCGCAGCAGAGCATCGAATCGTATGTCAACGACGAGTGGGCGTCGTTCTCGCAACTGGCGTGGCTCGACAACCGCTACGCCAAGGGCGGCTGGCGGGTGGCGACCGACTTTCCGAACCTGCCGGCCTGGATCTGCAAGACGGTGGGCGGGACGACGACCCATTGGGCGGGGGCATCCCTTCGCATCCAGGAGCACGAGTTCAAGGCGCGCACGCATTACGGCGACGTCGACGGGGCGAACCTGCTCGACTGGCCGATCACGCTCGCCGACCTGGAGCCCTACTACGCCAAGGCCGAGTCGAAGCTGGGCGTGACCCGCACCAACGGGATCCCGGGTCTGCCCGGCAACAACAACTTCAAGGTGATGTACAACGGGGCGACCAAGCTCGGCTACAAGACGGTCCACACCGGGCGGATGGCGATCAACTCGGAGCCGCGCGACGACCGCAACGCCTGCCAGCAGCTGGGCTTCTGCTTCCAGGGCTGCAAGATGGGCGCGAAGTGGTCGACGCTCTACTCGGAGATCCCGAAGGCGCTCGCCACCGGGCGGCTGGAGCTGCGCCCGAACAGCCACGTCCTCCAGGTGCTGCACGACGACGGCGGCAAGGTGACGGGCGTGCTCTACGCCGACGAGAAGGGAGAGCGGCACGAGCAGAAGGCAAGGATCGTCGCCGTCGCCGGCAACTCGATCGAGAGCCCGCGTTTGCTGCTCAACTCGGCGTCGTCGAAGTTCCCGGACGGGCTCGCCAACTCGTCGGGGCAGGTGGGCCGCAACTACATGCGGCACACGACGGGTTCGGTCTACGCCGCGATGCCGGAGCCCGTCCGCATGTGGCGCGGCACAACGATGGCCGGGATCATCCAGGACGAGTCGCACCACGACGAGAAGCGCGGCTTCGTCGGCGGCTACGAGATGGAGACCATCTCCTTGGGCGTCCCCTTCATGGCCGCCTTCCTCGACCCCGGCGCCTGGGGGCCGGACTTCGCCAGGAAGATGGAAACCTACGAGAACATGGCGGGCATGTGGATCGTGGGCGAGGACATGCCGCAGGCGGACAACAGGGTGACGCTGCACGCCAGCGAGAAGGACCCGTTCGGGATGCCCGTGCCGGTGGTTTCCTTCACCGACCACCCGAACGACGCCGCCATGCGCGAGCACGCCTACAGGCAGGGCGAGGCGGTCTACGACGCCGTGGGGGCGAAGGCCACCTACCGGGTGACGCCCTATCCCTCGACCCACAACCTCGGCACCAACCGGATGTCGGAGAAGCCGGAGGACGGGGTGGTCAATTCCTACGGGCAGACGCACGACGTGAAGAACCTGTTCGTCTCGGACGGCAGCCAGTTCACGACGGGGGCGACCGAGAACCCGACGCTCACCATCGTGTCGCTGGCGATCCGGCAGGCGGAGAAGATGGCCGACATGATGGGGAAGAACGAGATCTAGGGCGTCCCGCGCGGCCTTTTTCGAAAGCCCCGGCCTTGCCGGGGCTTTCTCTTTCAAGGGACAGGCGATCGGCGGATCCTACGCCGTCGCCCCGCCCGACCGTCCCGCGAGGTCCTGGATGAACTGATAGGCGACCCGGCCCGAGCGGTGGCCGCGCGTCGTCGCCCACTCCAGCGCCTCCCGGCGCAGGTCCGCAGGGTCGCCGCCGAGGCCGAAGCGGGCGGCGTAGCGTTCCACCATCGTCAGGTAGGTTGCCTGATCGCAGGCGTGGAAGCCGAGCCAGAGGCCGAAGCGGTCGGAGAGCGACACCTTCTCCTCCACCGCCTCGCCGGGGTGGAGGTTGTCCCGCCGCTCGTTCTCGATCGCCTGACGCGGCATCAGATGACGCCGGTTCGAGGTGGCGTAGAAGAGCACGTTGTCGGGCCGGCCCTCCAGGCCACCCTCCAGGACGGCCTTCAGGGACTTGTAGCTGGTCTCGCCGGCGTCGAAGCTGAGGTCGTCGCAGAAGAGAAGGCAGCGCCGCCCGCTCATGGCTATCGCGCCCAGCAGGCGGGGCAGGGCCTCGATGTCTTCGCGGTGGATCTCGATCAGCGTCAAGGCGCCGGCCTTCGCGGCGTTGATCTCGGCGTGGACCGCCTTGACGAGCGAGCTTTTGCCCATCCCCCTCGCCCCCCAGAGAAGGGCGTTGTTCGCCGGCAGCCCGGCGGCGAAGCGCTCGGTGTTGCCGAGCAGGATCGCCGCCACGTGGTCGATGCCGCAAAGGAGGTCGAGGTCGACTCCGGCCACGCGCGCCACCGGGCGCAGGCGGCCCGACGCCGCCTCGTAGACGAAGGCGTCGGCACCTTCCAACGACGGCGGCGCGGCCGGCGGGGGGGCCAAGCGCTCCAGGGCCGCGGCGATGCGCTCAAGGACGGCGAAACGATCCTGGTCGGCCATGCGACGGCGGTTCCGGGGTTGGACAGGGGAAGCCGCGGAGGCTAGCAGCCTCCGCGGCCGTGACAAGCCCGCACGCGCGGCCCTTGTTGGCACAGGCGCCAAGCCTAGCTATAACGCCCGCGCCGGACCCTTCCGCTCCCCATCATCCCCGAGGCTCCCATGCTCTTCTCGACGGCCCAAGCCCAGACGGCGGCCCCCGCCGCCAGCGGCGACTTCCTCGTCTCCATGCTGCCCCTGGTCCTCATCTTCGTCGTCTTCTACTTCCTGCTGATCCGGCCGCAGCAACAGCGCATGAAGGCCCACCGCAAGCTGATCGAGGCCGTGAAGCGCGGCGACGAGGTGGTCACGGCGGGCGGGATCTACGGGAAGGTCACGCGGGTCGAGGATATGACCCTGACCGTGCAGATCGCCAAGGACGTGGACGTGAAGGTGGCCAAGGGCACGATCACCGACGTGCTCAACAAGACCGTGCCGCCCGCCGGCAACGACAACGCGAAGGCGACGGCCGCGGGCGGCTTCATGGGCAAGTTCCTCGGCAAGAAGTAGGCGGCGATGCGGGGCTACCCTACCTGGAAAGCGGCGCTCGTCGGGCTCGCCTGCCTGCTGGGCCTCCTCCTCCTCGTGCCGAACCTCATCCCCAGGGCGACCCTCGACGCCCTGCCCGACTGGCTGCCGAAGCGGCAGATCACGCTCGGGCTCGACCTCCAAGGCGGCTCGCACCTCCTGATGGAGGTCGACGCCGGGGCGGTCGTGCAGGAGCGGCTCGAAACCCTGGTCGGCGACATCCGGCAGACCCTGGCCGCCGAGCGGATCGGCTACCGCAACCTCGGCCTGCGCGGCGGCGAGGTGGGCTTCGAGTTGCGCGACCCCGGCACGGCCGACGCCGTGCGCGACAAGCTCGCCGCCCTGAACCTTCGCCTCAACAGCGCCGCCGGCTTCGCCACGACCGAGCGCGAGTTCGAGGTCACCGAGAACGGCGGCCGCTTCGCCCTGCGCCTGACCGGGGACGGGCGGGCGCAGCTCCTCCGCGCCGCCGTCGACCAGTCGCTCGAAGTGATCCGGCGCCGCATCGACGAGACCGGCACGCGCGAGCCCACGATCCAGCGCCAGGGCAACGACCGCGTCCTCGTCCAGGTGCCGGGCGAGCGCGACCCCGAGCGGATCAAGCGCCTGATCGGCCAGACGGCGAAGCTCACCTTCCACATGGTCGACATGGAGGCCAGCGTCGCCGACGCCCGCGCCGGGCGGCTGCCGCCCGGTACCGAGCTGCTCGAAGGCCAGAACGGCGAGGCGGCCTACGTCGTCCGGCGCCGCACCGAGGTCTCGGGCGAGAACCTCGTCGACGCGCAGCCGTCGTTCCAGAACAACGAGCCCGTCGTCAGCTTCCGCTTCGACCAGACCGGTGCCCGCAAGTTCGGCCGCATCACCCAGGACAACGTCGGGCGCCTGTTCGCCATCGTCCTCGACGACAAGGTGATCTCGGCGCCACGCATCCGCGAGCCGATCCTGGGCGGGTCCGGCATCATCTCGGGGAACTTCACCGTCGAGAGCGCCAACGACCTCGCCGTGCTCCTGCGCGCGGGCGCGCTCCCGGCCCCGCTCAACGTCGTCGAGGAGCGCTCGGTCGGCCCCGACCTCGGCGCCGATTCGGTCAGGGCCGGCGAGATCGCGGGCGTCATCGGCCTCGTCGCCGTGGCCGTCCTCATGGCGGTCTATTACGGCCTGTTCGGCCTGTTCGCCGACGTGGCGCTGCTCGTCAACATCGTCCTCCTCCTGGCGATCCTCTCAGTGCTCCAGGCGACGCTGACCCTGCCCGGCATCGCCGGGATCGTGCTCACCATGGGCATGGCCGTGGACGCCAACGTGCTCATCTTCGAGCGCATCCGGGAAGAGGTGGGGCTCGGCCGCACGCCGCTCTCGGCGATCGACACCGGCTTTGCCGAGGCGCAGCGCACCATCGTCGACGCCAACCTCACGACCCTCATCGCCGCCGTCCTCCTGTTCCAGTTCGGCACCGGCCCGGTCAAGGGCTTCGCCGTGACCCTCTCGGTCGGCATCGCGACGACGATGTTCACGGCGATCGTCGTCACCCGCCTCCTCATCAGCCTCTGGTACGGCCGGCGGCGCCCTGCGGCCCTGCCGCTCTAGACCGCCGCCCCTGGAAAGCCGACATGCGTACCTTCCGCTTCATCCCCGACCACACCCGCATCGGCTTCATGCGCTGGCGGGTCGTCTGCTTCGCCCTGTCGGGGGTCGTGATCCTCCTCTCGCTCGTGCTCGCGGCCTATCCCGGCCTCAACTACGGGATCGACTTCGAGGGCGGCACCCTCATGGAGGTGCAGACGCCGGGACCCGCCGACCTCGGCGCCATGCGCGCGACCCTGACCGGCCTCGGCCTCGGCAGCGTCGCCCTGCAGGAATTCGGCGAATCCGACGACGTCCTCATCCGCATCCAGCGCCAGGAGGGCGACGACGCGGCGCAGCAGGCGGCGGTGACGAAGGTGAAGGCGGCGCTCGACCGCATGATGCCGGACGGGGTCAACTACCGGCGGACGGAGTTCGTCGGGCCGAAGGTCAGCCAGGAACTGCTCAGCGACGGCGTCATGGCGCTGGGCCTCTCCCTCGTCGCCGTCCTCGTCTACATCTGGTTCCGCTTCGAATGGCAGTACGGGATCGGCGCCATCGCCGCCCTCGTCCACGACATCACGAGCACGATCGGCTTCTTCGCCATCACGAGGCTCCAGGTCGACCTCTCGACCGTGGCCGCCCTCCTCACCATCGTCGGCTACTCGCTCAACGACACCGTCGTCATCTTCGACCGCGTGCGCGAGAACCTGCGCCGCTACAAGTCGATGAACATGGTCGAGCTGCTCGACCGGAGCATCAACGAGACCCTCGCGCGCACCATCATGACCTCGGGTACGACGCTGCTCGCCCTCTTCGCCCTGTTCTTCTTCGGTGGCGAGGTGATCCGCGGGTTCACGGCGGCGATGATCTGGGGCGTGTTCGTCGGCACCTACTCGACCGTCTACATCGCCACCCCGCTCCTCGTCTATCTCAACCTTCGGGCGATCGGCGCCAAGGAGGAGGCGAAGGCCGCGAAGGCGCCCGCAAAGGCCAAGGGCGCCGGCGCCTGAAGCGGGTGGGCCTTTCCTGTCCGGTGCAGCAAAAAGGGGCCGTCGATGACGGCCCCTCCTTCCGCGCGCCGGCGGTTCAGGCCGCCTTCGTCATCTCCGCCTCGACCGCGTCCCAGTCGACGAGGTTGTTCAGGAAGGCCTGGACGTAGTCCGGCCGCTTGTTCTGGTAGTCGAGGTAGTAGGCGTGCTCCCAGACGTCGATGCCGAGCAAGGGGCTCATGCCGTGGACGAGGGGGTTCTCGCCGTTCGGGGTCTTCATGACCTTGAGCCGGTCGCCGTCGAGGGCGAGCCAAGCCCAGCCGGAGCCGAACTGGGTGACGGCGGCTTCCTTGAACTTCTCCTTGAACTGGTCGAAGGAGCCGAAGGCGTCGTCGATCTTCCGGGCAAGCTCGCCGCCCGGCTTGCCGCCGCCGCCCTTCTTCATCGTCCGCCAGAAGAGCGTGTGGTTCCAGTGCTGGCCCGCGTTGTTGAAGATGCCGGCCTTGGCCGGGTCCTTGTAGGAGGACGTGACGATCTCCTCCAGGCTCCTGCCTTCGAGGTCGGTGCCGGCGATCAGGTTGTTCAGGTTGGTGACGTAGGTCTGGTGGTGCTTGTCGTGGTGGAGGTGGAGCGTCTCCGACGACATGTGGGGGCTGAGCGCCTCGTAGTCGTAGGGCAGTTCCGGCAGTTCGAAGGCCATCTTGAGGTCCCTTCCCTTGGCTGTTCCTTGGGTCGCCCGAAGGCGGCCGCTTGCGACGAGAAGCTAGCAGCCGGCGCAAAGGTTCCACAAGGCGTCTAGGACAGACTTCATGGAAACGGCACCCCTGGACCTCGTCGCGGCGGCGCTCCGGGCCGATCCGGAGCGCGCGAGGCCCGCCCTCCTGGCGCCCGCGGGGCCGAGGCCGATCCTCCTCGCCCTCGTCCTCCTCAACCAGGAATGGGCGCGCGTGCCCGAGACGGTCAGCCAGCCCATGCCGGGCCTGATCCGCCTGCAATGGTGGCGGGACGGCATCGATGCGGCGGCGGAGGGCGGGGCGCCGCCGCCCCATCCCCTGCTCGACGCGCTGAAGGCCCCCCTCGCCGCCGGCCGCCTGCGCGCCCAGGACCTGCACGCCATGATCGAGGCCCGCGAGGCCGAGCTGGAGGGGCTGGCGCCCGAGAACCTGGACGAACTCGCCGCCTACGTCGACGCCACGGCCGGGACGCTGCAGCGGACGTGGATCGACGCCCTCGCTCCCCCGTCCGGCGGCGGGCCGTGGCGGGAGGCGGCGGCGGCGGCGGGCCGCGCGTTCGGCCTCCTCGGCGTCGTCCGCGCCATCGGCCATCAGGCGGCGATGCGCCGCGTCCTCCTGCCCCGCGACCTGCTGGCGTCGGCGGCGATCGCCCCGGAAACGATCATCGCCCGCCAGGGCGAGGAGCGGCTCTCTCGCGTCGTCGAGCGCGTCGTCGAGCGGGCGGAGGCGGCCATCGGCGAGGTCGCGCGCGCGGGAAAGCCGCCGGCCGCCCTGATGCCCGCCTTCCTCATCCTCGGCGAGGCGAGGCGCCACGCGGGGGCGCTGCGGCGCGCCGGCTTCTCGGCCGAGGCGGCGGCAAGGCTGGCGCCGCCGCCCTTCGCGGGGATCCGCCACCTCGGCCGGCTTCTGGCGCGGCGGCCCTAGAGCGGCGAAAGCCTCGCGCGGCGGGCACGGAGCGTTTGCGGGCCTAGCGGTCTTTCCAGGTCACGTCGCCGCCGTAGAGGGCCACCGTGCTGATGCCCATCTTGGCGCTCGATTCCTTCACCTGCCGGCTGTAGATGACGTAGACGAGGGTGTCGTTCTTCGCGTCGTAGATGCGGCGCACGGCGAGCGCCTTGAAGACGAGGCTGAGGCGCTGGCTGAACACTTCCTCGCCCTCCTCGTCCTTCTCGATGTCGCCGATGGCGATGGGGCCGGTCTGGCGGCAGGCGATCGCGGCGTTGGAGGGGTCCTCGAACCAGTTGCCCTTGGTGACGCGGTCGATCAGACCGCGCTCGAAGCGGGTGATGTGGCAGGTGACGCCCTCGACCTTCGGGTCCTGGATCGCTTCCACGACGATGTCGTTGCCGGTCCAGTCGTTGGCAAAGCTGCCGACCTCTTCGGCCGCCGCCGCCGAGGACAAGAGGAGGAGGGCCACAAGCGATGCCGCACGGATCATCGGGCATTTCCCAGGAAGGTTCGTGAGCGAACCGGAAAGCGAAAAAAGTCCGTCAGGCCACCGCGGGCGCGCGGGCGGCGTTCGGCAGCTCGACGTTGACCTCCAGGGTCGAGAAGCCCTGCCCGTGCTGGAAGTCGACGATGACCCGCTTCTCGTCGACGTCGACGTACTTGCGGATCACGTCCATGAGTTCCTTTTGCAGGAGCGGCAGGAAGTCCGGCCCCCCTTGGCGGTCGATCGCCAGGAGGAACTGCAAGCGCTGCTTGGCGGTGTCGGCGCTCGGCGGCTGCTTGCGCGCCAGCTTGAAGAACTCGAAGAGTTTCACGCGCTCCTCCGCAGCAGCCAGCCCATGAAGCCCCGCTTTTGCGGGGTGATGAAGCGAAGCTCGCGCTCCTCGCCGAGGAGCCGCCCGACGGCGTCCGCGTAGGCGCGGCCGGCTTGGCTCTTCTCGTCGAGGATGACGGGCGTGCCGAGATTGGAGGCCTGGAGCACGGCGCTGTCCTGCGGGATGACGCCGAGCACGGGGATGTGGAGGATTTCCAGCACGTCGTCGAGCTTGAGCATCTCGCCCTTCTCGACCCGGGCCGCGTCGTAGCGGGTGAGGAGGAGGTGCTGGCGCACGGGCTCGTCGTTCAGTTCGGCGCGCTTCGACTTGCTGGCGAGGATGCCTAAGATCCGGTCGCTGTCGCGGACCGAGGACACTTCGGGGTTGGTGACGACGATGGCCTCGTCGGCGTGGTAGAGCGCCATGTAGGCGCCCTTCTCGATCCCGGCCGGGCTGTCGCAGATGATGAAGTCGAAGTCCTGGCGCAGCTCGTCGATGACCTTCGCCACCCCTTCGCGGGAGAGCGCGTCCTTGTCGCGGGTCTGCGAGGTGGGGAGGATGTAGAGGTTCTCGATGCGCTTGTCGCGGATCAGCGCCTGATTGAGGCGGATGCCGTCGTTGATCACGTTGATGAAGTCGAAGACGACGCGGCGCTCGCACCCCATGATGAGGTCGAGGTTGCGCAGGCCCACGTCGAAGTCGATGACGACGGTCTTCTTGCCGCGCTGGGCGAGGCCCGTGCCGATGGCGGCGGCGCTCGTCGTCTTGCCGACGCCGCCCTTGCCCGAGGTAACGACGATGACCTTCGCCAAGAGGAACCTCCCTTCGATCCGATGCCGATGATGACCTATCCGTGCGCCCGGTCAAGCGGCCCGCGTCCCGGCCGCCCGCTCAAGAGGGCGTATCGATGACGAGCCGCTCCTGATGGCAGCGGATGCGGACCCGCCTGCCGATGAACCGGGCCTCGATCGCCTCGCTCACGAGGTGGATCCCGGCGATCGAGACCAGTTCGGCGTGGAGCTGATCGCAGAAGATCATGGCGCCCTCGTCGCCGTTGATCCCGGCGAAGGCGCGGCCGCGGAGCGGCGCGTAGACGTGGATGTGCCCGGCGGCCGCCACCTCGGCGCCGTGGCCGACGGGGGCGGTGACGACGAGGTCGCCGCCGTCGGCCAGGACCTGCTGGCCGCCGCGTACGGGTTGGGCGATGACGAGCCCGCCGCCGGCCTTGCCCTGCGCCGGCGTCTGCGGCTCGCGGCGCTCGGCCGGGTTGGCGCCGGCGCCGCCCGCGCCGAAGAGGGCGAGGCCGAGCGCGCCCGCGGCGTCGTTCCAGGCGGGGGTGCCGTTCTGGATGCCGACGGGCACCAGCCGCTGCTGGCGCAGCCGCTCGACCAGATCGCCCAGGTCGTCGGGCGCGCGCTCGCCCAGGACCGCGACGTCGAGGAGGACCGGGGCCGAGCGGAAGAAGTCCGGCGCGTGGGCGATCTTGTCGAGGAGAAGGCGGAAGAAATCCGGGTCGTCCGGGCGCAAAAGGCGCAGGCAGAGGAGGGTCTGCAACGAGCCGCGCAGCTGGAAGGGCAGACCCTTGCCCTCCGCCGGCGCCGTCGCCACCCCTGCTTTCTCCACGGACAGATCCCTCCAAGAGGTCGGACAAAGGCGAGGGCCGCGACCAAGATCGCGGCATCGACCCTCGGCGTCGACCGGAATGCATCGGCGCCCCGCAAGGGCGCCGGGACGCGGCGGCCCTTTTTAGCCTCACGCGACGGATTGGCAAGAGGCCAGCGCCCGAGGATGCCAGCCGTCGAGGGCGGCGAAGGCGCGCTCGGCGAACGCCCGCTTGCGCGCCTCCTTGCGCACGTCGGGTCCGAGCGGCGGGAAGAGGCCGAAATTGACGTTCATCGGCTGGAACGTGCCGGCGGAAGCACCCCCGGTGATGTGGGCGACGAGGGCGCCGTGCGCCGTCTCGGGCGGGGGTGGCGCCAGGGATCCGCCCAGCACCTCGGCCGCCGTGAGAAGGCCCGCGACGAGGCCGACGGCGGCGCTCTCGACGTAGCCCTCGCAGCCGGTGATCTGCCCGGCAAAGCGCAGGTGCGGCATGGCCCGCAGCCTGAGCGTGCCGTCCAGGACCGCCGGGCTCTTCAGGAACGTGTTGCGGTGCAGGCCGCCGAGGCGGGCGAAGGTCGCGTTCTCGAGCCCCGGGATCAGGCGGAAGACCCGCGCCTGCTCGGCGTGGCGCAGCTTCGTCTGGAAGCCCACCATGTTGTAGAGGGTGCCAAGCGCGTTGTCCTGGCGCAGCTGGACGACCGCGTGGGGGCGCCGCCCCGTCCTCGGGTCGACGAGGCCGACGGGCTTCATGGGGCCGAAGCGCAGGGTCTCCCGCCCCCGCGCCGCCATGACCTCGATCGGCAGGCAGCCCTCGAAGTAGGGGGTGCCCCGCTCCCAGTCCTTGAAGTCGGCGGTCTCGGCGGCGAGCAGGGCGTCCACGAAGGCCGCGTAGCCGTCCCGGTCGAGGGGGCAGTTCAGGTAGTCGGCCCCGGTCCCCCCCGGCCCCGGCTTGTCGTAGCGCGACTGGAACCACGCCACGTCGGGGTTCACGCTGTCCTTGTGGACGATGGGGGCGATGGCGTCGAAGAAGGCGAGGCCCTCCTCGCCGGTCGCCGCCCGGATCGCTTCGGCGAATGCTGGCGAGGTGAGGGGGCCGGTGGCGACGATCGCAAGGCCCGCCTCGGCCCCCGGCAGGCCCGTCACCTCCCCGCGCCGGACCTCGATCAAGGGGTGCGCCTCGATCCTCGCCCCAACCTCGGCCGAGAAGCCGTCGCGGTCGACGGCGAGCGCGCCGCCCGCCGGGAGCTTGTGCCGGTCGGCGGCCGCCATGACGAGCGAGCCCAGGCGCCGCATCTCCTCGTGGAGGAGGCCGACGGCGTTGTTGAGGGCGTCGTCGGAGCGGAACGAGTTCGAGCAGACGAGCTCGGCGAGCCCGCCCGTCTTGTGGGCGTCGGTACCCCGATGCGGGCGCATCTCGCAAAGAACGACGGGCACGCCTTTCTGGGCCATCTGCCAAGCGGCCTCGCTGCCGGCAAGGCCGCCGCCGACGACGCGGACGCGGGGGGGTGACACGGGGCAGGGCTCCTTCCATCGGGAACGGCGGGGTGCTAAGGGTGGGGCAAGGTGCTGGCAAGCTCAAGGGAGCCGTGGCATGGACCCGGACCGGATCATCGAGGCCCTGACGATGCAGCCCCACCCCGAGGGCGGACACTACGCCGAGACTTACGCCGAGCGTGGGGACGGCGGGCGGGGCGCGCTCACGGCGATCTACTTTCTCCTCCGGGCGGGGGAGCGTTCGCATTGGCACAAGGTCGACGCCGTCGAAGTCTGGCTCTGGCACGCGGGCGCGCCCCTGGCGCTGGAGGTGCGGGGCGGCGATGCTCCCCGCGGCCACCACCGTCTCGGCCCCGCGATCGACGCCGGCGAGCGGCCGCAGGCGGTGGTGCCGAAGGGGGCGTGGCAGGCGGCGCGAAGCCTCGGCGCCTGGACGCTCGTCTCCTGCGTCGTGGCCCCGGGCTTCACCTTCGCCGGGCTCGAACTGCCCGACGACCCCGCCTTCGTCCCTTGAAAAGGGGTTTCAAACGGTTTCGGGGATACGGCGGACCGACGCGCGCGGCGGCAGGGGGCGGCTGGACGGCGGCTTGGTAGGCGAGGCTTGGCCCGTGGGTTGATCGCCGAAGGTCCACAGGCGGTGGACGACGAAGTTCCAGAAGAACAGCGTGAAGGTGGCGAGAACCTGCGCCGCCAGATAGGGCAGGCCGATGAGGTCGAGGCCAACGGCGACGACGAAGCTGTTCAAGGTGAGGCCGACCGTCGCCGCGACGGCGAAGCGCGGGATGCCCCGCCGGTGCGGCGTCGACCGCCGGAAGACGAAGTTGCGCCGCAGCACGTAGTTGGTGCCGGCCCCGGCGACGAATGCCACGACCGCCGCCGCGAGGGCGGCGGTGCCGAGCCCTTCGACGAGGAGGAGGAGGAGCGCGTACTGCAGCCCGGTTGCGAGGAGGCTGGCGCCGAGGAACCGGCCGGTTTCCCGCAGCAGGGCGGCGAGCCCGGCGGGCGGATCGCCCGCCTTGAGGGCGCCGGGGCGAAAGCGGGTCGCGGCGCTTCGCCACGGGCGGCCCCGTCGCGGCGTGGTCGACGTGGTGGCGGGGAAGGTGGCCGTCACGGCATCCCTTTTGGGCGATGATGAGGCGTTGCAACGTGTCTTTGGGGACACGCTTACGGAACGAGGACGAGGCCGGCAGCCGGCTTATTCCGTCCCCGTGCCGGCAAGAGCGAAAAAACCGCCGGACTGTAGGTCAGGCCGACGATTCCCGGCCGGGGCCGACCAGCATGGCGCAGACGAGGCTGCACAGGACGAAGCCGGCGATGACGGTGAAGATGCGGTCGCCGTGGCCGTGGTCGAGGAGGGCGCCCATGAGGACGGGGGCCAGCGTGGCGCCGAGGTCGAGGCCGGAATAGACGAAGCCGAAGACCCGGCCGGTGGCGCCGGGCGGGGCCGCGCGGCGGACGAGGAGGTCGCGCGACGGCGTCGTCATCCCCAGGAGCGCGCCGGCCCCGGCGGCGAGCGCGTAGATCCCCCAGGCCGGCAGGAAGGGCAGGCCGAGGAGCCAGACGAGCCCGGCCGCCAGGACGAGGCCGACGCCGATGATCGCCTGCAGGCGCACGCCCCGGTCGGCGAGGTGGCCGCCGACGAGGGTGCCGGCGGCGCTGCCGAGCATGAGGGCGGTGACGGCGGCACCCGCCGCGAGCGCGTCCATGCCGCGCAGGCGCTCGAAGCCGAGCGGCATGAAGGTCTGCAGCCCGAGCAGCACGAGGGATACGAAGATGAAGAAGGCGAAGCACATGAGGATCGACGGGTGGGAGACGAGGCGGAGGTAGTCGATGGTGGCCGACCCCCGCGACTTCCCCGGAACGGCGGCGAGGAGCGGGGTTTCGAGCCGCGCCCGGCCGGCCGCGACGAAGAAGGACAGCCCGAAGCCGATGAGGGCCGCGACGACGAGGGCCGTCCGCCAGCCGGCGACGCCCGCGATCCCCGCCATGGCGATGGGGGCCAGCGCCCAGCCCACCGAGCCGCCGACCGTGTGGATGCCATACGCCCGGCCGAGCCTGCCGGGGCTCACGTGGTGGCTCAAGATCGCGTAGTCGGCGGGGTGGAAGACGCTGTTGCCGAGGCCCATGAGGACGACCGCCGGGAGGAGGAAGGCGAAGGTCGGGGCCAGGGCCGCGATCAGCGCGCCGACGCCGAGGAGGGCGAGGCCCACGGTGAGCACCCGGCCGCCGCCGAAACGGTCGACGAGGATCCCGGCGAAGGCCTGGGCGACGCCGGAGACGGCGAAGAACACGGCGAGGAGCAGACCGAGCCGCGTGGCGGAGACGGCGAAGGCGTCGATGAGCCAGGGGAAGAGGGAGGGCAGGACGAGCTGGAAGAAGTGGCTGCCGCCGTGCGCGACGCCGATCGTGCCGATCACTTGGCCATCGCGCCCGAGGCCGAAATTCGGGCCGTGCGTGAGGGTGGAGGCGGACTCGAAGGCCATGCGGGGGCTCAATCGCTCGTGGTGGAGGGGGAAACGACGCGGATCTCGGCGCGCCGGAGGCCCAGCGCCTTGGCGAGCGACTTCAGGCAGGCGCGGACCGGCTCGCTGTCGGGCAGGGCGGCGTCGGTGCCGACTTCGAGGCGGACGACGTCCGGCCCGATCCGCAGCCTCGCCTGACCCAGAAGGGCCGGGACGCTGCCCGAGAAGCGGTAGCCGAGCCGCATCGCGCGACCCAGCACCTGCGCCCGCCCGCGTTCCCGCGCCGCGAGCAGCGAGAGCGCCGGCTGCAGGGACGGCTCGTCGTCGCGCCCGTCGTAGCGGGCGTGGACGATGGCGGCCAGATGCACCCGCTCCTTGTGGTCGAGGCCGATGAAGGGCAATTGCGAGAGCCTGTGGAAGGTGTCGGTCGCCCGCACGTCGGGGTGGTCGCGCCAGCCGATGTCGGAGAGTTCGCAGGCGGCGTGGCGCAGCCGGGTCTCGGCCGGGGTCTCGTCGATGAACAGGGCGTCGGTCCAGCGGATCATCGCGGGGCCGATCTCCGGCACCCGGGCGCGGGGGCGGCCGAAGTCGCGGGCGCCGGCGTTGAGCGGGTCCTGGGTTCGTTCGTGTTCGGGCAGGGTGGCGTAGAGCCAGCCCTCGCGCACGCCGAGCGCCGAGAAGACGATCCGCTCCGGGGCGAGTCGCTTGAGGACGCGGTCGAGGACGAGCGCCGCCGCCGCGACCTGCGGCACGCGGCGAGGCGGCACGCCCGGAAGGCCCGCCGCCTCGCCCGCCGCGACGCCGCGCAGCGCCTTCGTGAGCGCCCGCGCCTTCTTGAAGGGGATCTCGTAGCCGTGGACGTTGTGGAGGGGTGCGTCGTCCATCGCCATGTGGACCCGGGCGAGCGCCCGCCAGCTGCCGCCGACGGCGTAGAAGGTGTCGATCCCGCCCTTCGGGAGGGCGTCCTTCAAGAGCCGGTCGACCGCGGCCTTCGCAACGTCGGGCCCCCGCGCCAGGAGAGGGTCGACGCGAAGGGTGCCGAGCGGCAGGCTGATCAGGTCGTCCGTGACCTCGCCCCTGTGGATGCTGCAAAGCTCCAGGCTGCCGCCGCCGAGGTCGCCCATGAGGCCGTGCGCCGCGTAGAAGCCGGACGCGACGCCGAGCGCCGCCATCCGCGCCTCCTCCTCGCCGGAGAGGATGCGCATCTCGCAGCCGGCCCGCGCGCGCGCGGCCTCGACCAGGGCGGGGCCGTTGCCGGCGCGGCGCACGGCCTCGGTGGCGATCACGTCGATCCGAACGGCACGCATCGCCCGCGCGATGCCGACGAAGCGCTCCAGCGCCTTCAAAGTGCATTCGAACGCGCTCGACGGCAGCTCCCCCGTGGCGTCGAGCGCCTTGCCGAGGCCGCAGAGCGACTTCTCGTTGAAGCGCGGGAAGGGGGAGCGGGCGTGACGGTCGTAGACGACGAGGCGGATCGAGTTGGAACCGATGTCGATGACGGCGACGGGGGCGGCGTCGTCCCCGCTCATGCCTTCGCTCCCTGCTTCTTGCCGTTCGCGGGGCGGCCGGCCCCGTTCTCGTGCCCCCGGCCGAGGTCGAGCTTGCCGACCCCCTTCTGGCGGAGCGCGCTGCCGCGCCCCGACAGGCTCGGGTTCGTCATGAAGTAGCGGTGCGCCGAGAAGCTGTCCTCGCCGTGGGTGCGGACGCGCTGGTAGTGCCCGTCGGCCTTCAGCAGCCAGGAGGACGCGCGGTCCTTCAGGTTGGCGATCATGATCTGCGCCATGATCTGGCTGTGGACGGTGTCGTTCTCGATCGGGACCAGCAACTCGACCCGGCGCGACAGGTTGCGCTGCATCCAGTCGGCCGAGGAGATGAAGACCTTCGCCTTGCGCGACGGCAGGCCGTGGCCGTTGCCGAAGCAGACGATGCGCGAGTGCTCGAGGAAGCGGCCGACGATGCTCTTCACCCGGATGTTCTCGGAGAGGCCGGGCACGCCGGGACGCAGGCAGCAGATGCCGCGGATGATGAGGTCGATCTTCACCCCCGCCTGGCTCGCCTGGTAGAGGGCGCGTATCGTCTGCTCGTCGACGAGGGCGTTGAGCTTCGCCCAGATCGCCCCCTTGCGCCCGGCGCGCGCGTGGTCGATCTCGGCCTGGATCAATTTGAGGAGGGTCGAGCGCAGGGTGAGCGGCGCCACCGCCAGCCGTTCCAGGTTGTCGGGCTCGGCGTAGCCGGTCATGAAGTTGAAGGCGCGGGCGGCGTCGCGGCCGAGCGCCGGGCCGCAGGTGAAAAACGACAGGTCCGTGTAGATCTTGGCGGTGATCGGGTGGTAGTTGCCGGTGCCGAAATGGACGTAGGTGCGCAGGCCCTGCGGCTCGCGGCGCACGACCATCGACACCTTCGCGTGGGTCTTCATGGCGATGAAGCCGTAGACCACCTGGACGCCCGCGCGCTCCAGGTTGCGCGCCCAGCGGATGTTCTGCTCCTCGTCGAAGCGGGCCTTCAGCTCGACCAGCGCCGTCACCGACTTGCCCGCCTCCGCCGCCTCGATGAGGGCGGCGACGATCGGCGAATCGTCGCTCGTGCGATAGAGCGTCTGCTTGATGGCGACGACGGCGGGGTCGCGCGCCGCCTGCCAGACGAACTGGACGACGACCTCGAAGCTCTCGTAGGGGTGGTGGACGATGAGGTCCTTTTGCCGGATCGCGGCGAAGCAGTCGCCGCCGAACTCTTTGATGCGCTCGGGGTAGCGGGGCGCGTAGGGCTGGAAGATGAGGTCCGGGCGGTCCTTGCCGATGAGCGCCTTCGTGTCGACGAGCCCCAGCATCCCTTCCATGGAGAACACGTCCGCCTTGCCGACGTGGATGTGGTCGATCAGGAACGCCCGCAGGTGCTCCGGCATCTCGGCGTCGATCGTGAGCCGGATGACGCTGCCCCGCCGCCGGCGCTTCAGGAGCGTCTCGAACAGGCGGACCAGATCCTCCGCCTCCTCCTCGACCTCGATGTCGCTGTCGCGGATGACCCGAAAGTAGCCGATGCCGCGCAGGGTGAAGCGGGGGAAGAGGATCTCGACGTGGTCCTGGATCACCTGCTCCAGGCGCACGTAGCGCTGGCCTTCGGGCAGGCGGACGAAGCGGCCGAGCTTGCCCGGCATCAGGATGAGGCCGATGAGCGGGTCGCCGTTCGGCCGCCCCAGCTCCATGACGAGGCCAATCCCGGTGTTCTGGATGAAGGGGAAGGGGTGGGCGGGGTCGATGGCGATCGGCGTGAGGACGGCCAGGATCTCGTCGATGAAGTAGTCCTTCAGCCACGCCCGTTCCTCGCCCGTCAGCTCCTTCGAGTCGAGGACGTGGAGCCCGTGCGCGCGCATCTGTCGGGACAGGTCGTGCCAGCAGCGCTGCTGGCCGGCCATCAGCTCCTCCACCTTGGCATTGATGGCGACGAGCTGCTCCGAGGGGGTGAGCCCGTCCTGGCTGATCGTCGTCACCCCGGCGTTGGCCAGCGCCTTCAATCCCGCGACGCGGACCATGTAGAACTCGTCGAGGTTGGAGGCCGAGATCGAGAGGAAGCGCAGGCGCTCCAGGAGCGGGTGCGCCGGGTTTTCCGCCTCCTCCAGCACCCGGTCGTTGAAGGCGAGCCAGGACAGCTCGCGGTTGATGAAGTGCTCAGCGCGGACGGCGATGGCGCCCGGGACGGCGGCCGGCTGGTTGGTCGCCGCCCGTTCCTCCTGCTCGTGGATGATGTCGCCCTCGAGCTCGGCCAGCGGCATCTCGACGACCGCCGCGCCCTCCGCCTCCTCGCCCAACGCCTTGTCCGCGTCCGTCACCGTTTCGACCTCGCTGCCGTCCTCTGCCGCACCATGTATGAACCACCATAAACCGCGAAGGGTACCGTGTCATGGCCGCGCGCGAACTCCTCCTCCTTCGCCACGCGAAGTCGCGCCAGGGCGGGCCGGGGGTGAACGATCACAACCGTGCTCTGGCCCCAAGCGGCCTGGAGGACGCCCCTCGCGTGGGGGCTTACCTCAAAGGGGCGGGCCTCGTTCCGGACCGGGTGCTGACGTCGAGCGCCACCCGCGCACGGCAGACGACGGACCTCGTGCTGAAGGCGGCCGGCTTCGAGGGCGAGCCGAAGGTTCGTACTGAACTCTACCTTGCCAAGCCCCCCGCCATCCTCGCCGCCGTCCGCGGTCTGCCCAATGGCTGCCGCCGGGCCATGCTGGTGGGCCACAACCCGGGGCTGGAGCAGGCAACCCTCAAGCTCGTCGGGGACGGACCGCCCGACCTCGTCGATGCCGTGCGCGAGAAGTTTCCCACGGCGGCCCTGGTCCATCTGGTCTTCCAGGCCGACGCCTGGGGCGAGGCCGGCTTCGGCAAGGGCAGCCTGCAAGCCTTCGTCCGCCCGCGCGACCTTGGTTGAGGCGCGTTGGTTGAAAGTTTCAAAGGGAAGGAAAGATGACCAAGATCGTCATCCCACTGCGGCGCAAGGACCTCCTGCGCGGCAAGCCGATGGCGGGCCAGCAGATGGTCAATTAGCGGAGGCGTGAAATCGATCCTTGATGCATTGGAGCCCATGGGAACGGGGTCTCGAAGGGAACGGCTCAGGCCGCCCCCCGCCGCCTCGGCCGCGCCTTCTTCCCCTCGGGCAGGAGGCGGGCGAGGTAGTGCCCCGTGTGGCTGTTCGGGGTCGCCGCCACGTCTTCCGGGGTGCCCGCCGCGACGACCTCGCCGCCGCCGTCGCCGCCTTCGGGGCCCATGTCGACGATCCAGTCGGCGGTCTTGATGACTTCGAGGTTGTGCTCGATGACGAGGACCGAGTTGCCCTGCTCGACGAGGGCCTGGAGGACTTCGAGGAGCTTCTTCACGTCCTCGAAGTGGAGGCCCGTCGTCGGCTCGTCGAGGATGTAGATCGTCCGCCCGGTGGCCCGCCTTGCGAGTTCCTTGGCGAGCTTCACCCGCTGCGCCTCGCCCCCCGAGAGGGTCGTCGCCTGCTGGCCGAGCCTGATGTAGCCGAGGCCCACCTGCTCCAGGGTCTTTAGCTTATTGTGGACCTGCGGCACGGCCTCGAAGAAGCGGGCGCCGGTCTCGACCGTCATGTCGAGCACGTCGGCGATCGACTTGCCGCGGTAGAGCACTTCGAGCGTTTCGCGGTTGAAGCGCCGGCCCTTGCACACGTCGCACTCGACGTAGACGTCGGGGAGGAAGTGCATCTCGATCTTGATGACCCCGTCGCCCTGGCAGGCCTCGCAG
>JAGRGG010000033.1:35471-35936 GCA_020445645.1 Geminicoccaceae bacterium
CGATCGGCGACTGGTCGATGTCGACGACCTTGTCGAGGTGCCCCATCCCCTCGATCCGCCCGAACGCGCCCGCGTGCTGGCGGGAGCCGTTCAACTGCCTTGCGAGCGCCGGGTAGAGCGTGTCGACGACGAGCGAGCTTTTGCCCGAGCCCGAGACGCCGGTGACGCAGACGAAGCAGCCGAGCGGAAAGCGGGCGTCGACCCCCCTCAGATTGTTCGCACTGGCGCCCTGGATCGCGAGCCAGCGGCCGCCCTGCGGGGTCCGCCGTTCCGCCGGGATCGGCACCTCGCGCCGGCCGGTAAGGTACTGGCCGGTGAGGCTCGAAGGGTTCGCCATCACCTCGTCGGGCGTGCCCGCGGCGACGACCTGCCCGCCGTGGACGCCCGCCCCCGGCCCCATGTCGATCAGGTGGTCGGCGGCACGGATCGCGTCCTCGTCGTGCTCGACGACGATGACGGTGTTGC
>JAGRGG010000199.1 GCA_020445645.1 Geminicoccaceae bacterium
AGCATCTCGCGCATCCCGGGGCCGCCCTTCGGCCCCTCGTAGCGGATGACGATGACCTCGCCCTCCTCGTACCGGCCCGACTGCACCGCCGCCATCGCGTCCTCCTCGGCGTCGAAGCAGCGGGCAGGGCCCCGGAACTGGAGCGAGGGTAGCCCCGCCACCTTCACCATCGCCCCTTCGGGGGCGAGGCTGCCCTTGAGGCCGACGACGCCGCCCCAGGCGGTGAACGGGTCCTTGACCGGGCGGATGATCTTCTGCTCGGTGTCGAACGCGACCCCTTCCAGGTTCTCCGCGATCGTCCGGCCCGTCACCGTGATGGCGTCGCCGTGGAGGAGCCCGCCGTCGAGGAGCGCCTTCATGAGCATCGGCACGCCGCCGATCTCGGCCAGATCCTTCATGACGTAGCGCCCGGCGGGCTTCAGGTCGGCGATGTAGGGCGTGTCGCGCATGATCGCCGCCACCTTGTGCAGGTCGAAGTCGATGCCGCACTCGTGGGCGATCGCCGGCAGATGGAGCGCCGCGTTGGTCGACCCCCCCGACGCCGCGACGACGCGGGCCGCGTTCTCCAGGCTCTTGACGGTCACGATGTCGCGCGGCCGGATGCCGGATGCGAGGAGCCGCATCACCGCCTCCCCCGACGCCTCCGCCCAGCGGTCGCGCGCCTCCAAAGGCGCCGGCGTCCCGGCCGAGCCGGGGAGGGCAAGGCCGATCGCCTCCGAGACGCAGGCCATCGTGTTCGCCGTGAACTGCCCGCCGCAGGAGCCCGCCGACGGGCAGGCGACCCGCTCAAGCTCCTCCAGGTCCGCGTCCGACATCCGCCCGACCGCGTGCTGCCCCACCGCCTCGAACACGTCCTGGACGGTCACGTCCCGCCCCTGGAAGCGCCCCGGCAGGATCGAGCCGCCGTACATGAACACGGCCGGCACGTTGAGCCGCACCATCGCCATCATGAGGCCCGGCAGCGACTTGTCGCAGCCGGCGAGCCCGACCAGCGCGTCGTAGGCGTGCCCCCGCACCGTCAGCTCGGTCGAGTCCGCGATCACCTCGCGGCTGACGAGCGACGCCTTCATCCCCTGGTGGCCCATGGCGATCCCGTCGGTCACGGTGATCGTCGTGAACTCGCGCGGCGTGCCGCCCGCCAGCGCCACCCCCCGCTTCACCGCCTGCGCCTGCCGCCCGAGCGAGATGTTGCAGGGCGCCGCCTCGTTCCAGGTGGTGACGACCCCCACGAACGGCCGGGCGATGTCGTCCTTCGAGAGCCCCATCGCGTAGTAGTACGACCGGTGCGGCGCCCGGTCCGGCCCCGCCGTGCTGTGCCGGCTCGGCAGCTTGGACTTGTCGAACACGCTGATGGACGCCACGGCTCCCCCCTCCCCGCTCGCGGAAAACGGCCCGCACCATAGGGCGAGGCGGGGAGGCTGGCTAGGGCACGATGTCCTTGATGCATTCTGTCAAAGCCGCGGCCGGAGACGCCGTGGCCAACCGCCAAGGGACGGCATCGGGTCGGCTTAACCTTGCCTGAATTCCGTCCTCCCACCTTCCCCGTATACCTTCCCCGGCAACATGTCATATTCCGGGGCATGGCAACCGGTGCATCCCTTGTTCCCAAGATCCCATCGCACTTGCTAGACTCATGAGTGGCGGAACGAAGTGAGATTGAAGCGCATGGATACCTCGGAGCCGATGCTGCCGCTTGATGCCGAGGACGTTCCCGCTTCGCATCCCCGTGCCCCTCGCCGCAGGCAGGGCGGCGTCGCATCGACCGACGTGGTGATGTCGGCGCACATGGCGGACAATGCGGAGGTGTTCCCCCAAGTCCTTGGCCTGCACGTCGAGAAGGGCGCGACCGTCGCCGATCTCACCTACGGCAAGGAGGTATTCTGGCGCAATGTCCCCGCCGGCGCCTATCGGCTGCTGCCCTCCGACCTGAAGCTCGGCCAGTGCTGGCGCGCACTTCCTTACGAGGACGCTTCCGTCGACGCCGTCGTCTTCGATCCCCCCTATATGGAGGGCCTGTACCGCAGGACGAAGGACGCGCTCGCCGGATCGGGCACCCACCGCGCCTTCCAGGAGGCGTATTCAAACGGGTCGGTGCGAGCCGAAGGCTCCGGGCGCAAGTACCACGACGCCGTGCTCGAAGCCTACCTGTCGGTCATACCGGAGGCGAAGCGCATCCTCCGCCCGTCGGGACGCTTCATCGTGAAGTGTCAGGACGAAGTCTCGGCGAATCGGCAGAAGCTGACCCACGTAGAGCTTATATGGGCTTACGAAGCGCACGGCTTCTACTGCAAGGACCTGTTCGTCGTCGTCCGCCGGAACGCGCCCGTCGTCTCCCGCCTGCTGAAGCAGGAGCACGCCCGCAAGAATCACTCGTACTTCCTCGTCTTCCAGCGGCAGGATCACCGCCGCCGCATCGACTACTCGAACTTCTCCCCCTGGCTCCGCGACGACCTTGAAATTTTGGGGACAGCAACCGTATGTTTTAGCAGCGAATTTTTTGCACAATACGGCCAAACTGAGACATTACCTTGGATTGACAATCCTTCAAGAAAAGGGGTTTAAAGTAAAGTACGGCGAGCGCACGCGAAGCGTCTTACAGCGTCTGGAACATCACTAGCGCATCGACGAACCCTTCCGTCGGATGCCGAAACGCCCCCGGCAACGTCCCGACCGTGGCGAAGCCCATCCGGTGCCAGAGGCGGACGGCGCCCGCGTTGGTCGCGGCGACGAGGTTGTACTGCATCGCCCGGTAGCCCTGGCTTCGGGCCTCGTTGAGGGAGTGGCGGCACATCGCTTCGCCGAGGCCTTGGCCGCGCGCGGCTTCGGCGACCATGTAGCCGGCGTTGCAGACGTGGGATCCTGGGCCGCCCTGGTTCGGGCGGAGGTAGTAGGTGCCGAGGGCGGCGCCGGCGTCGGTCCCGGCGAGGTAGACGCGCTTGTCGGGGGCCATCCAGATCGCGCGCGCCTCGGGCTCGGTCGCGGCGGGGTCGTAGGCGTAGGTGTCGGCGGCGCGGATGACGGGGCCGACGACGGGCCAGAGGCGGGGCCAGTCGTCGGGGGCGGCGGGGCGGATGGTGAAGGAAGGCGCCATCAGGCGAGGCGCTGGGTCACGTCCCGGATCGCGTCCTGCATGACCTTCTGCGCGGCGTCGCCGCCGAGGCGCTCCTCGAGGAGGCGGCGGGTGGCGCGGACGGCGAGGCTGGCGGCCTGCCGGCGCACGTCGGCGACGGCCTTCGCCTCTTCCTGGGCGATGCGCTCCTCGGCCTGCTTCGTGCGGCGCTCGACGGCGGCCTCGAAGTCGGCTTCGAGGCGCTCGTGGAGGCGCTTCGTCTCGGTCTCGGCGCGCTTGCGGATGTCGTCCGCGAGGCGCTCGCCCTCGTGCAATTCGCGCTCGTGGCGGGCGAGGAGGTCCTTCGCCTCGTCGTGCAGGCGCTCGGCCTCGTCCAGCTCGTCGCGGATGCGGCGGGCCCTCGCGTCGAGGGCGCCGAGCACGTTCTTCTCGAACGGGCGCCAGACGAGGACGGCGAGGATGAGAAGCGCGATGAGCAGGACGAACTCGAGCATCAGGCGGCCTCCCCCTTGGCGCGCTCGACGGCGGCCTTCACGTCCGATTCGGGCGGGCTCGCGCCGACGAGGCGCTCCAGCATGGCGCTTGCCACCTCGGCGGCGACGGCGTCGACCCCTTGCATCGCCTCGGCGCGGGAGGCGGCGACGCGGGCCTCGGCCTCCTCGATCCGGGCGTTCAGCTTCGCGTCGAGGTCGTGCTGGCGCTTGGCCAAGTCGGCGCCCGTGCGCTCGCGCATCGCCTGGACGTCGCCCGCCGCGCGCGCGCGGGCCTCGGCGACCAGCTTCTCGTGCCGGGCGTAGGCGGCCTCGGCGTCGCCCCGGAGCTTCGTCGCCCGCTCCAGGCTGCCGTCGATCCGCGCCTGACGGGTCTCCAGGATGCGCGCGACCCGGGGCAGGCCGCGGTTCTTCATGAGCCAGTAGAGGAGGACGAAGCTCAGGATCAGCCAGAGGATCTGGCTCGGGAACGTCGCCGCGTTGAGCTGCGGCATCCCGCCGCCGTGCTCGCCGGCCTCGACGTGGGCGGCGACGTCGTCCTCGATGGCCTCGATCCCGACCGGCCCCCGAAGGGGGCCTTCGGCGTCGACGGCGTGCGCGTCGGCGCCTTCCCCGACCGCGTGCTGGGCGCGCGCGGGCGGCGCCGCGACGGCGAAGGCGGCGATCGTGGCGAGGGCCAGGATGGTGCGGCGCAAGGGTGCTCTCCCCCAGGGCGGTCGAACGGGGCGCGGCCGGCGCCGCGCGATGGCGGGCGCCGGCCGCGTCGTGCCGGTTCAGGTGAAGAGGACGAGGAAGGCGATGAGCAGCGCGAACAGGCCGACGGCTTCCACGAGCGCGAAGCCGATGATGGCGAAGGGGAAGACCCGCTGCTGGACCGAGGGGTTGCGGCCCACGGTCGAGATCAGCGTGGCGAAGATGTTGCCGATGCCGATGCCGACGCCGAACAGGGCGATCGTGGCGAGGCCGGCGCCGATCATCTTCGCTGCTTCGAGATCCATCGTTCAACTCCCGTGGTGGGTTGCAGTGGTTCTGGTAAAAGAGGGTGCCAGCGCGCCGTCAGTGCATGTGGATGGCGTCGTGGAGGTAGATGCAGGTGAGCACGGTGAAGATGTACGCCTGCAGGAAGGCGACCGCGAACTCGAAGCCCGTGAGCGCGACGGCGATGGCGAGCGGGAGGACGCCCGGCAGGACGAAGTAGGAGCCGAGCACGACCGTACCGGCCGCGAACACCTTCAGCATGGTGTGCCCGGCCATCATGTTGACGAACAGGCGGACGGAGAGGCTGATCGGGCGGACGCAGTAGGACAGGACCTCGATCGGCACCAGCACCGGGACCATCGCCTTCGGCGCCCCGTGCGGCACGAAGAAGGTGAGGAACTTGGCGCCGTGGATGACGAAGCCCAGGACCGTCACGAAGAGGAAGACGCAGACGGCCATGAAGAAGGTGACGATGATGTGGCTCGTGAACGCGAACGAGCCGGGGATCATGCCCAGCATGTTGCCCATGAGGATGAACATGAAGAGGGTGAAGACGAGGGGGAAGAACCGCATCCCCTCCTTGCCCGCGTTCTCGTGCAGAAGGCCGGCGACGAACTCGTAGGCCAGCTCGACGACCGACTGGAGGCGGCCGGGGATGAGCGCGTGGCCGCGGGTACCGACCATGACGAGCGCGTAGACGGCGCCGACGGCGATGAACATCCAAAGGGCCGAGTTCGTGAACGAGAAGTCCAGGTCCTCGACGCGGATGCGGAGGAACGGGCTGATCTGGAACTGGTGCAGGAAGTCGGTTTCCAAGGAAGACCCCTCGTCGCCCGCCCCCCTTCGGGGCGGATGTCCCTAGCCTCGATCGTCGGCGCCCGGCGCCATGAACTTCCTGAGGTGGCGGTAGGCGTTGAGCATCCCCGCCGCCGCGCCCAGGAAGAAGAAGACCACGAGGAGGAAAGGCGCGGTGCCGAGCCAAGCGTCGAGCGCCCAACCAATGAGCGACCCGCCGCCGACGCCGGCGAGGATCTCGACCCCGACCTGAAGGCCGTCGCCGAACCGCATCTTCTGCGGCTCCGCCTCGGCCTCGGGCACCGTCTCCCCCCGCTCCCGGCCGCCGCGCAGGCTCTTCAGCCTCGCGTCGAAGTCCCGGAACGGGGGCGGGCTCTCGTCCTGCGCCATCCACCCCTCGGCCCAAGGAAGGCCCGGCGCCGCCGAACGCGACGGCGTGCCCATCCCCCCTGAAGGCGGGGGGAACCTAGAAAGACGGCGTGCGGGCGTCAAGGCGGGTTACGCTTCGCGTCCGCCGGCGCGGGGCCTTTTTTCTCTTTTTTCGTTTGTTGATCGGGCTTGGCACGGGCGTTCGTGCCAAGCCCGATCAACAAACGAAAAAAGAGAAAAAAGGCCCCGCGCCGGCGGACGCGAAGCGCGTCTACCCCGCCTCCCGCAACGCCACCGCCGTATCGAACGCCACCGACACCAAGCGCGAGACGCCTTTCTCCACCATCGTCACCCCGTAGAGCCGGTCCATCCGGGCCATCGTGAGCGGGTGATGGGTGACGCAGAGGAAGCGGGTCCCGGTGCGGGCGGCGACCTCTTCCATGAGACGGACGAAGCGTTCGACGTTGGCGTCGTCGAGGGCGGCGTCGACCTCGTCGAGGACACACAGGGGGCTGGGCTTGGCCATGAAGAAGGCGAAGACGAGGGCCAGGGCGGCGAGGCTCTTCTCGCCGCCGGAGAGGAGGCGGATGTTGGCGAGCGCCTTGCCGGGGGGCATGGCGTCGAGGTCGAGCCCGGCCCGCAAGGGGTCGTCGGGGTTGGTGAGGCGAAGCTCGGCGCGCCCGCCCTCGAACAGGCGCTCGAACAGGGCCTTGAAGTGGGCCTCGACCTCGGCGAAGGCGCGGCGAAGCGCGGCGCCGGCCTCGCGGTCGAGGGTGACGATCCCCTGGCGCAGGCGGTCGACGGCCTCGCGCAGC
>JAGRGG010000200.1:0-4002 GCA_020445645.1 Geminicoccaceae bacterium
GCAGGGCGCTCGTGCCGGATGCCGAGGATGCCCGCGGGCTTGCCGCATCGCGCGCCGACCTGCTGCGCCGCTGGCCGGTGGCGACGCCGGTCGAGCGCCACTGGCTGGAGCGCCTCGCGGCCTGCCACCTGCGCCAGCAGAAGCTGGAGGCGATCGAGTTCCTGGCGATGGACGCCTTCCTGTTCGACGCGGACGAACCCGACGCCCCCGAGGCAAAGCCGCGCCTGCCGTCGCTGGCGACGCTGCTGCGCTACCGCCGGCAGGTGGCGCGCGAGATGGAAGAAGCGGGGGGGAACCTGCACCGCCTCATCGACGGGCGGCTGGGCCGCGCGGGCGGCACGGACGAACCCGGGGCGGGGGGGGAGGAGGACGAGGAGACGGACGAGGCCGACGCGGACGGCCGGGACGACGACGAGGCCGATGCCGCCTCCTGCACGGACGAACCCGCGCCCGAGGCGGCGGGTGCTGGGCTGCCCGGCCCCGTCTTCCCCGACCCGCGCCGCGACTCGATCTTCTCGTGCAGGGCCAGGATCTCGATCTCGGCCTTGAGGTTCACCTCGTAGTCGTGGGCGGCGGCGAGGCGGTCCTTCAGGGTCTGGCGGTTCTGCGACATCATGATGACGGGGGCCTGGATCGCGGCCAGCATCGAGAGGATGAGGTTCAGGAAGATGTAGGGGTAGGGGTCGAAGGGCCTTGCCATGAGCGCGAACGAGTTGAAGCCGACCCGGGCGGCGAGGACGAGGGCGAAGCAGACGATGAAGGTCCAGGATCCCCCGAACGCGGCGACGCGGTCGGCAACCCGGTCGCCGAAGGTGAGTTCCTCGTCGTAGAGGCGGTTGACGTTCCGGGCGACGGCCAGCCTTCCGGCGACGCGCTCGATGACCCGGCGCTCGCGGTCGGGCATCTCCTCGACGCCCATGCCGAGCAGCCGGCGCGCCGGAAGCTGGACGGCCTCGTTCCCGGTCGGCACATCCGTGCCCCCCCCATGAAAGCCGGCGCCCCGTCACTCCCCGACCGGCGCGTCCTCGGCTTCCCGGCACGCCTCGCCCCGGCAGACCTTCAGTTGGGTGATCTTCTCGGTCAGCGCCTCGACCAGGGCGGGGTCGGCCATCGGTTCCATGCTGTGCAACTGGTGGGGGTCGGTCTCCAGGTCGTAGAGTTCGTGCTCGCCGTCGTTGTAGGAGGTCAAGGCGTAGCGCCCGGTGCGGACGGCGAGCGCGTTGGCGGGCTTCAGCCGCTCGTCGGCTTCGAGGCCGAGGCGCTGGACGAGGAAGCTTCGCCGCCAGGGCGCCGCCGGGTCCTTCAGGAGTGGGAGGAGGGAGCGGCCGTCGACGAAGCCGGGCGGCGTCACCCCGGCCATCGCGGCGAAGGTGGGGGCGAAGTCGTTGTTGAGCACCATCGCGCCCACGTGCCCGCCCTTCGGCACGCCGGGGCCGCGCAGGGCGAACGGCACGCGGATGTCCTCCTCGTAGGCGGTATCCTTGCCCTCCTTCATCCGGTGCAGGCCGAGGTGAAAGCCGTTGTCGGAGGCGTAGACGACGTAGGTGTTGTCGAGCTGGCCCACGTCCTTCAGCGTGCCGACGAGCCTTTCGGCGAGGTCGTCGATCGCCTGCAGGCATTCGAGCCGGGCACGGTAGTGCCCCGTGATGTCGTCGACGTCCTTCTCGCTTAAAAGCGGCAGGCCCTGGATGAAGCCCGGCTTGTCGGAGACGTCCGCCTCGTCGAACGCGGGCGGGCGCGGCAGGTCGGCGTCCTTGAACATCCCCTTGTGGCGCGGGGCCGGGTTGTAGGGGCTGTGCGGGTTGAAGGGGGCGACGTAGAGGAAGAACGGCCTGCCCTCGGCCGAAAAGCGCCGGATGTGCGCGGACGCCTTCTCGGCGATCACGTCGGTGAGGTAGTCCTCCGGCGCGTCGCCGTAGGCGACCACCTTGCCGTTCGAGTTCAGCTTGTAGTCGACGTTGAAGTAGCCGTTGTTGTTGGCGGCGTGCCACTCGTCCCAGCCCGGCGGCGGGGCGTCCTTCTCGGTGTAGCCGTTCAGGTACTTGCCGTAGAAGGCGGTGCGGTAGCCGACGCCCTGCAGCCACGTGGCGACCGTCGACCCCTCCCGCTTCAGCAGGCGGAAGGTCTTGAAGCCGCCCTCGGGCGGCAGGTTGCCGAGCACGCCCGTGTTGTGCGGGTACTGCCCGCGCAGGATCGTCGACCGCGACGGGCAGCATAGGGAATAGGTGACGAAGGCGTTGTCGAAGGTGACGCCCTCGTCCTCGATCAGCGCCTTCACCTTGGGCATGTAGGGGTGGATGCCCAGGTCCTCGTCGTCGGAGAGGATGAAGACGATGTTGGGCGGCCTGTCGGCCTTCGCCTCCTTCCGGGCCTCCTGCGCCGCAACCGATGCGCCCCCGAGAACGGCGAGAACCAGCGCCGTGGCGAGGCCGCGCGCCCAGCCGATCCGGGTCGTCATGCCGTTTTCTCCCTGTTCGTCGCCTTTGGGAGAACGCTACGGGAGGGCGGGCGGCCTTGGCAACTTAACTCTGCCCGTCGACGACGCCCGGCTCGAAGTAGTCGAGCGGCACCCGCTCGCCCAGCATGATGACGGGGACGCGCACGGGGTCCTTGCCGCCGCGCACGGGGTTGATGAACTCCCAGACGACCTCGTGCCCCGGCGTCACCTCGAACAGGCGCCCCGCGTTCGACTCCTCGATCAGCGTGTCGCCGTTGGGCAGGCGCTGCTGGCTCGAGCGGATCACGCTCTCCAGGGGCTGGTTCGGGTTGGGCGGGCCGTAGCTCCACGAGAGTTCGTAAGTGGAGGGATCGAACTCGATCACGCGCGAGCCGTGGGTGGCGCCGTAGGGGCCGTTGTTGTCGAAGAGGAGGATGTGGCCGTTGGGGAGGATGTCCGGGTCGTGCTGGCCGAGCCAGTAGCCCTTG
Source organism: Geminicoccaceae bacterium (assembly GCA_020445645.1). Lineage (GTDB taxonomy): Bacteria > Pseudomonadota > Alphaproteobacteria > Geminicoccales > Geminicoccaceae > JAGRGG01. The sequence continues at coordinate 2,926 of JAGRGG010000200.1, forward strand.
GTCGCCCAGGTGAAGGCGTCCTTCTCCATGTCGAGGACGGCGAGCATCCCAAGCTCGCGGATCGAGATCAGGATCTGCCCCGCCTCGGCGAAGGGGAAGTTCGCCGCCTTCTCGGGGGTGACGTACTCGACCGCGTTGGTGTGCAGCACGTCGCCCGTGCCGGCGAGGTAGAAGGGCAGGCTGTGCAGCATGTCCTTGTAGGGCGAGTTGCGGATCGCCTCCAGCACCCGGACCTTCTGCAGTTCCTTGCCGTCTGCTGAGAGGATGACGACGAAGTCCTCGAGCCTGGGCGGCTTCAGGATCTCCGGCCCCGGCTTCACCTCGTCCTGCAAGATCTCCTGCGTGAGGGTAACGATCCGGCCGTCGGGCAGGACGTCGAAGTCGTGGTGGACGTTCTGGAGGTACGTCCAGATCGGCTTGCCGTCCTTGTCCATCTTGACGAGGCCGTAGCCGTAGGGGGTGTCGCCCACGGCCTCGATGAGCGCGATCAGGTCGCCGTTCGGGAAGACCCGGGCCGTGCGGTAGAAGATGCGCGAGTCGGGCAAAGGGTTCTTGACCGCCGCCCCCTCGTTCCAGACGTCGCGGAAGCCCAGGTGCCACTCGTGGACGGTCTTGCCGTCCATGTCGATCAGGTAGGCGCCCTGGTCGTGGCCCGACGTGTAGAGGGTGTAGCCGGGCCAAGCCCGCCCCGCCTCGTTGACCGTCACCCCCTCGGCGTCGGTGCGGGCGGGCTCGGCCAGCCCGCCGACGAACCGGTCGCCCTCGGCAAGCTCCCGCCGCTGCTCGGTCAGCGCCTGCAGGCCGGTCCAGGCGTTGCGCAGGTAGACCGACGGCCAGATCTCGGTGAGGACGACGACGGCGCCCGCAACGAAGGCGAGGAAGACGAGGCCGATAAGGGAAACGAGGAACGGCAGGCTGCGCAGAAAGGCCCGCATGACAGGGCTCCAAATGGTGACGGGATCGCGGGACCGAGCACGTGCCAGAACTCGCGGCGTAGCACAAGCGTAAGGAATTACGCTTCGCGTCCGCTGTGCGGGGCTTTCTCCTTTTCATTTCTATTTGTTGTCCGAGCGGGCA
>JAGRGG010000200.1:4025-7315 GCA_020445645.1 Geminicoccaceae bacterium
TGCCCGCTCGGACAACAAATAGAAAAGAAGAGACTGTCTTGCGGAAGCAAGGCAGGCCCCGTACCCAGGGGACGCGAAGCGTAACCTACCCTTCCCGCCGCGCCATCGCCCCGATCCTGAGCCGCAGCGCGTTCAGCCGGATGAACCCCTCGGCGTCGCGCTGGTTGTAGACGCGGTCGGCCTCGAAGGTGGCGTAGGCCTCGCTGTAGAGCGAGCGGGGCGCCTTGCGGCCGACGACGGATACGCCGCCCTTGAACAGCTTCAGGCGCACCGTGCCGGTGACGTTCTCCTGGCTTTGGTCGATGAGGGCCTGGAGCATCTCGCGCTCCGGGCTGAACCAGTAGCCGTTGTAGATCAATTCGGCGTAGCGCGGCATCAGCTCGTCCTTCAGGTGCGCCGCACCCCGATCCAGCGTGATGCTTTCCATGCCGCGGTGGGCGGCGAGCAGGATGGTGCCGCCCGGCGTCTCGTAGACGCCGCGCGACTTCATGCCGACGTAGCGGTTCTCGACGAGGTCGAGCCGGCCGATGCCGTTGGCGCCGCCGAGGTCGTTCAGGCGGCGAAGCAGGTTGGCCGGCGACAGGGCCTCGCCGTCGACGGCGACGGCGTCCCCGCCCTCGAAGCCGATCTCGACGTAGGTAGGGGTGTCCGGCGCCTGCTCCGGCGAGACCGAGCGGGTGAACATCTCCTCGTCGGCCTCGACCCAGGGGTCCTCGAGCGCCTGCCCCTCGTAGGAGATGTGGAGGAGGTTGGCGTCGGTCGAGTAGGGGGGCTCGCCGCGCTTGCCGCGCGGGATCGGGATCTGCCTGGCCTCTGCGTACTCGATCAGCCGCTCGCGCGAATTCAGGTCCCACTCGCGCCAGGGGGCGATGATCTTGATGTTGGGGTCGAGCGCGTAGCAGCCCAGCTCGAAGCGCACTTGGTCGTTGCCCTTGCCGGTGGCGCCGTGGCTCACGGCGTCCGCGCCGACCTCGTGGGCGATCTCGATCAGCCGCTTGGCGATCAGCGGCCGCGCGATCGAGGTGCCGAGCAGGTAAGTGCCCTCGTAGACCGTGTTGGCGCGGAACATCGGGAACACGTAGTCCCGCACGAAGGTCTCCTGGTGGTCCTCGATGAAGACCCGCTTTACCCCCATCATCTCCGCCTTCTGCCGGGCGGGCTCCAGTTCCTCGCCTTGCCCGAGGTCGGCCGTGAAGGTCACGACCTCGCAGCCGTAGGTGTCCTGGAGCCAGCGCAGGATCACGGAGGTGTCGAGACCGCCCGAATACGCCAGCACAACCTTGTCGACGACGCCCTTCATGCGCGGCCTTCCTTCGAAGCTTGGTTTGCGGATGTCGCGGCGCCCCCGGCCGGGGGCGCCCGTCCAAGGGAGAGGGGGGCCGCTAGCCCGCCTTCGCCTGCGCCGCCTTGCTCACGCCGACGAGGGCGGGGCGGACGAGGCGGCCGGCCATCTGGTAGCCCGGCTGCATGACCTCCGCCACCATCCCGGCCGGCATCTCGGCCGTCGGCACCTCGAACATCGCCTGGTGGCGGTTGTGGTCGAACTTCTCGCCGCGCACCGGGTCGATGCGCTCGATCCGGTGGCGCTCGAACGCCGCCAGAAGCGTGCGCTCGGTCATCTCGAGGCCCGTCATCAGGCTCTGCATGACCTCGTTCTCGGCCCTGGCCTCGTCGGGGACGCTGGCGAGCGCCCGGCGCAGGTTGTCCGCGACCTCCAGCACGTCGCGGGCAAAACCGACCGCCGCGAACTTTCGCGCCTCGTCGGCCTCGCGCTCGTGGCGCCGGCGCGCGTTCTCGGCGTCGGCGAGCGCCCGCAGGAGGCGCCCCTTGGTCTCCTCAAGCTCGGCTTCGAGCCCCAGGCGCTCCCCCTCGGCGGGGTTCCCCTCGCCGACGGCGAGCGGCGCGTCGTCCTCGGGGGAGGGCGCCGCCGCCCCGCCGTCCCGGACGGCGTCCTGTTCCCTGTTCTCCTCCATGCCTTGATCCTCAAAGGTTGTCGGGACTGCCCAGCAGCCGGCTCACCACGCGGGCGGTGTGGTCGACCATCGGGATGATGCGGGCGTAGTTCATGCGCGACGGACCGATGACCCCGATCGCCCCCACGACCGAGGAGCCCTTGCCCTCGGCGTGGCCGGCGCTGTAGGGGGCGATGATGAGCGAGCAGCCGCTGAGCGCGAACAGCTCGTTCTCGGAGCCGATGAAGATCTGCACCCCCTCGCCCTTCTGGCTCTGCTCGATGAGGCGCAGGAAGCCGCGCTTGGTCTCCAGCGCCGTGAAGAGCGAGCGCAGCCGCTCCAGGTCGACGACGCTGCTCACGTCGTCGAGCAGGTTCGCGTGGCCGCGCACGAGGAGGAGCCCGCCGTCGCGCTCGCCCTCGCCGACGGCCCAGGTGGCGATCCCCGCCTCGACCACCCGCTTCGCCAGCGCGTCGAGCTGGCCCTCCTGCGCCTGGATCTCTTCCGTGATCCGGGTGCGCATCTCGCCGAACGTGCGCCCGGCGAGCCTGGTCGTCAGGTAGTTGCCGGCCTCGATCAGGGTCGAGGCCGACATGCCGAGCGGGGTCTCGATGACCCGGTTCTCGACCATGCCGCCGTCGCTCACGGTGACGACCAGCACCCGCCCCGGCGAGAGCGGCACGAACTCGATGTGGCGGAAGGGGCGCTCGGAGGTGGGCGCCATGACGATGCCGGCGGTGTGCGACAGGCCGGAGAGGGTCTCGACGGCGTCGTGGAGCAGGGATTCGACGCTGCGGCCGTTGGCGCCGCACCGGGCCTCGATCCGGCCCCGGTCCTCCTCGTCCAGGGCGCCCACTTCGAGCAGGCCGTCGACGTAGAGGCGGAGCCCGGCGTCGGTGGGCAGGCGGCCGGCTGAGGTGTGGGGGGCGAAGAGGAGGCCCGCCTCCTCGAGGTCGGCCATGACGTTGCGGATCGTCGCGGGCGAGAGCTGCGGCGCCAGCCGGCGCGAGATCGTGCGCGATCCGACGGGCTCGCCCGTGGTCATGTAGGCGTCCACGATCTGGCGGAAGACCTCGCGGGAACGCTGGTTCAGTTCGACGATCATCGCTTCGGGCACGTCCGGGGGGCATGGTCGAGGGACGCCCCCCATGTAGGAAGGCCGCGAACCGAGATCAACGCGAGGGGAGCCGACGCCCCTGGCGCCGACCCCCCCTCCTTTTCCGCCTCAGCCCGAAACGAGAGGCGGCTTTCCGGTCCCGGTCAGTCCCGGCCGCGCGGCGGACGGCCGCCGCCGCCGAAGCCGCCGCCCCGGCCACCGCCGCCGAAGCCGCCACCACC
>JAGRGG010000201.1 GCA_020445645.1 Geminicoccaceae bacterium
CGCCAGCGGACGCGAAGCGTCGTCAGTCCCGGCCGCCGAAGGCGCCGAGGACGGTCGTGCCGTCGAGGCCGCCCCGGAGCCGGAACGTGCCGGCGACCTCGTTGGCGTCGGGGCCGTAGAAGGCGCCCTCGACCCGCCCGGTCTGGCCCCTGGTCGCAACGGCGCTCTCGCTCCCGCCGCCGAAGCGGCTGCCGTCGATGTCCATGACGCCCGTGTCGATGTTGCCCCAGCCGAGGCCGTCCTGGTCGTCGAGGCTGATCCGCCCCTCGATCAGCCCGCGCCCGAAGTCGGCGTCGGCGGCGAACGAGCCGCGCAGGATGCTGACGAGGTCGCGGCCCTGGAACTCGCCGCCGATGGCCTCGCCGTCGTAGGACGCCCCGCCGCTGAACGGCATGTCCCTGCTCGCCGTCCGGACGCCGAAATCGAGCGGCCCCGCGTCGTCGACCCGGACCGGCAGGCGCATGTCGAGCACGCCCGCGGTGCCCGTCTGCGCCCAGAAGCCGAACGCCGCGTAATCCAGGTTGGCGTTGCTCGTGCCGATCGCCGAGCGGAAGAAGAAGTCGCTGCTCCGGTCGGTGGCGTAGACCTCGACCCCGTCCAGGATCGGGGTCGAGAGGGCGACGAGGTCGCTGTCGCGCCACGTCGCGTCGGGGCCGCCGTCGACGCGGACCCGCACGTCGAAGGCCCTCGACACCGACACCTCGGCGGTGCCGTTCGTGAGCGTCGCCTGGGGCACGTCGTCGACGCCGAGGCCGAACTGGATCGATTCCTCGAGCGTCGGCCGCCCAACGGGGTTACCGATGCCCCCGTCGAACCGGTCGTTGTTGCCGTCCGAGCAGCCGGCCGTCACCAGGAATGCGCCCAGCGCCCATTCGGCCCGCTTCGCAAGCTGTCGTCGCATCGCCGTCTTCCCCCCTCGCCTTTGGTGGCTTCAGCCCCCTAACCTGCCATGCGAGGCCGCCCTCGACCAGGGGCAAGGCGGTACGCCTTTCCGTCCCCGGCTACGGGGGAGCGTCTTTTGGCCGTGGCCCGGTTCCCAACGGACGCGAAGTGCGGTTCCCGACGCCGATGCTCCCCCCTCCCATCAAGGGTTTTTCTTGCTCCAAAGGGCTTCCCTCCGTACATATCGGGACAAGCGGGGACGTTCTCCTCCCGAGGGCAGCCTGCCGCCCCTTCGACGAAGGCCGCCCGCCGCCCCTTGCCCTCCGAACCCACCGCGGCGGCACCGCCCCATGCGCACCCTTCCGAACCTGCTCAGCCTCGGCCGGATCTTCGCCGGGCCGCTCGTCATGCTGTTCCTCGCCCAGGGTGCCGTCTGGGGCCTCGTCGCCACCCTCGTCGTCATGGCGCTGGCCGAGTGCTCCGACCTCCTGGACGGCCACCTCGCAAGGCGGTTCGGCGCCACGTCGAGCTTCGGCAAGATCGTCGACCCGCTCGCCGACAGCCTCTACCGAGCGATGGTGTTCCTGGCCTTCCTGGACGCCGGCTGGATGCCGATGTGGATGGTGGCGATCATCGTCAGCCGCGACATCCTGGTTTCGTACCTGCGCATCTTCGCCCAGCAGCACGGCATCACCCTGTCGGCCAGGACCAGCGGCAAGGTGAAGGCGATTGTCCAGGGCAGCGTGCAGATCGGCGCGGTCGTGCTCCACCTCGCCTTCGCCGCCCACGTCGCCGGCGCCGTCTACGGCCTCCTCCTGCTCGCCACCCTGGTCACGGCGTGGTCGGCGGTGGACTACACGCTGGGCTTTCTGCGCTCGGTCGACATCCGCGCCACGGTGGCCAACCGGCCTTGAGACGGGGGCGGCGAAGCGTAGGCCGGCGGCACCCTGGACGAAGCCGGTGGTGCGGCGCATGTGTTGACGGGCTCCTCACGCCACGGCGCCGGATACGGGCGATGTCACGATGAAGTTCAAGATCATGCGGCCGCTCCTGAAGGCTTGGCGGGCGCGGGACTACCGCGCCGGGACCATCGGCCGCTCGCTCGCCGTCGGCATGGTAATCGGCTTCTCGCCCACCGTCGGGTTTCAGGTGATCCTGTGCCTCGCCGTCTGCTTTCTCTGGAACCGCGTCAGCAAGTACAAGCTCAGCATCCCGCCCGCCGTCGTCGGCAGCCTCGTCGTCAACCCGCTGACGATGGGGCCGACCTACTTCGTCTACTACGAGATCGGCTGCCTTGCCATGCGCTGCGAGGGCAAGTGGTCGATGGAGCGGCTGGGCTCCCTGTCGTCGGTGACGGAGATGGGCTGGACCCTGTTCCTGTCGCTCTGGCTCGGCAGCATCCCCTTCATGATCGGCGGCTACTTCCTGGGCGGCTACCTCGGCGACAGGATGGAAGCGTTTTTGCGCAACCGCCAGCTCCGCCGCCACGGGCGCCGCCTGCCGGCACCCGACCGATTGATCGGCTGACGTTCCGTGGGCTTTCCGCGAGCACGGCGTGCGCTGCCATAACCACACAAATCATTAGCATTGCCTTGCGATACCCACGGTCATAAATGGGGTTCTCGCGGTTTCACCTCGGAGAACGGCCGCCATGCATCCCTTCACGCCGCAGAATCCCTCGTCCAGCCCCTTCGATCGCCTCGCCCGCGAGGCGGCGGGGCTGGATGGGATGATGCTCATCCGTCAGGCGCTGACGGGTGCCTTGCGCGGACGGGTGGCGCTCGTCGCGTCGTTCGGCGCCGAGAGCGCCGTCCTCCTCGACATGGTGGCGAGCGTCGACCCCGCGACGCCGGTCCTGTTCCTCGACACCGGCAAGCTGTTCCCCGAGACGCTGCGCTACCAGGAGGAGATCTGCGCCGGGCTCGGCCTTCTCGACGTGCGCCGTCTGACCCCGGACGCCTCCGACCTGCGCCGCCACGACCCCGAGGGCGACCTGCACGCGCGCGAGCCCGACGTCTGCTGCAACGTCCGCAAGACCGAGCCCCTGGAGCGGGGCCTCGAGGGCTTCGACGCCTGGATCACCGGGCGCAAGCGCTTCCACGGCGGGTTGCGCGCCGACCTCGAGCCGGTCGAGGCCGAGCCCGAGACGGGCCGCGTCAAGATCAACCCGCTCGCCGGCTGGAGCGCCGAGGACATCCGCCACTACCGCCGCCTGCGCGGCCTGCCCCTCCACCCGCTCGTCGTCAAGGGCTACGCCTCGATCGGCTGCGAGCCCTGCACGAGCCCCGTCGGCTCGGGCGAGGCGCCGCGCGCCGGGCGCTGGCGCGGGCTCGACAAGCAGGAGTGCGGCATTCACGTGCCGAAGGCGAACGTGCTGCAATAGCAGACGACGTTGCGCGGACTCGAAGCGTCGTCGTCTCAACGCGTGAAAGAGCCCTACCATGACGATCACCCTTTACGAACTCGCCGGCCGGGAGGGCTTGCGCTTCTCGCCGCCCTGCATCCGGGTCGTCCTGGCGCTGAAGCGCAAGGGCCTCGCCTTCGAGCGCGTGCCCATGCCCTTCACGGGCATTGGGGCGATCGGCGACGGTGGGTTCAAGACCGTTCCCGTCCTGGAGGACGGTGGAGTCTGGCTGCGCGACAGCCAGGACATCGTCGAACATCTGGAGGAGGCCTACCCAGACGCCCCGACCCTGTTCGGCGGCGAGGGCGGCGGGCCGCTCGGCGCCTTCGTCCGCGCCTGGGGTCTCTCGACCCTTTCGCCCCAGCTCATGCGGATGGTGGCGGGCGACGTGTACGCGAGCGTCGTCGACGTCGACCGGGACTACTTCAGGAAAACGCGGGAAGCCCGGCTCAGCGCCCCGTTTGACAGGGTCGCGGCGGATCGGGAGGACCGCGTCGAGCCCTTCCGGGCAAGCTTGGCGCCCCTGCGCCAGCGGCTCGAAGCCGCCCCCTACCTTGGCGGCGACGCTCCTCTCGACGCCGACCACGCCGTCGCTGGCATCCTCTTGTGGGCCTTTCGCACAAGCCCCTGGGCACGCGCGAACCTGCTCGCCGAGGACGACCCTGTCCGCGCCTGGGCGCTCGGCTTCGACGCCCTCGCCTGAAGGGCGGTGGGTCGTATGGGGTTGCGCCGGGCGGCCGCGTTTGCCACCATGCGATGCGGCCGGCAACGTGCCGGCCCCTTTGCCAGCGGCGGACGGGCCTGCCCCCTTGAGCGACCTCGAACACCAGCGCCTGTTCTACGCCACCCTGCCGACCGCCTGCCCCTATCTGCCGGGGCGCACCGAGCAGCGGGTGGTGACGGAACTTCTCCCCGACGAGCAGGACATCCTGGACCAGCTCTCGGAGGCGGGCTTCCGCCGCAGCCAGGGCTGGCTCTATCGCCCGGCCTGCCCGTCCTGCCAGGCCTGCGTCTCGGTGCGCATCCCCGTCGCCCGCTTCGTCTGGACGAAGGGCTGGCGCCGGATCGTCAACCGCAACGCCGACTTGTCCGTCGAGGAACGCCCGATGCGGCCGACGGCGGAGCAGTACGACCTGTTCCGCCGCTACCTCCTCAGTCGCCACGAGGACGGCGGCATGGCGGCGATGGGCGAGGGCGACTACGCAGCGATGGTGGCGCGGGCGCCGCGCACGTCCCGCCTCGTCGAGTTCAGGGACGGGGACCACGGGCTCCGCGCCGTCAGCCTCGTCGACCGGATCAGGAGCGGCCTCTCCGGGGTCTACACCTTCTTCGACCCCGCGTTGGAAAAGCGCAGCCCCGGCACCTTCATGATCCTGTGGTACGTGAAGCGTGCCACCGAACTCGGCCTCCCCTACGTCTACCTCGGCTACTGGATCGAGGACTGCCGCAAGATGCGCTACAAGGCGCGTTTCAGGCCGCTCGAACGTCTGGTCGGGATGCGCTGGGAGGCGTTCGAGCCGCCGGAAGCATAGATTACGCTTCGCGTCCGCTGGCGCGGAGCATGTCCTACGTTGCCCCATACTCGGCGGCGACGAAGTAAAGCCCCTCCGGCGGCGCCGTCGGACCGGCAGCGGCGCGGTCGCGGGCGCGAAGGGCTTCCTCCACGAAATCGACTCCCTTCCTGCCCTCGCCGACGAGCTTGAGCGTGCCGACGATGTTGCGGACCTGATGGTGGAGGAAGGAGGGGGCGGCGGCCTCGATCTCGACGAGGCCGCCCTTCTGGCTGACCTCCAGCCGGTGCAGGGTCTTCAAGGGGCTCTTTGCTTGGCAGTGCGCGGCGCGGAAGCTCGTGAAGTCGTGCCGGCCGACGAGGCAGGCCGCCGCTTTGGCCATCGCCGCCGCGTCGAGGGGGGTGGGGACGTGCCACGCCCGCCCGCGCAGGAGGGCCGCCGGGGCGCGGCGGTTGAGGATGCGGTAGAGGTAGCGGCGGCCCATCGCCGAGAAGCGGGCGTGGAAGCCGTCGTCCGCCGGGGACACTTCGAGGACGGCGATGGGGGCGGGGCGCAGGTGGGCGTTGAGTCCGCCGACAAGGCGTTCCGGGGGCCAGTCGCGCACGAGGTCCATATGGACCGGCATCGCCAGCGCGTGGACCCCGGAATCGGTGCGCCCGGCGGCGACCGCCGTGACCCGCTCGCCGGTGAGTTTGGTCACCGCCGCCTCCAGCGCCGCCTGCACCGAGGGGCCGTTCGTCTGGATCTGCCAGCCGTGGAAGGGGCCGCCGTCGTATTCGAGCAGCAGCCGGTAGCGCGGCATCAGCGGAAGCGGTCGCCGGGGGCGAGGCCCCAGCCGCGCGCGAGGTCGTCCGCCGCCATCGCCCGCCGCCCCTCCCGCTGCGCCTCCAGGACGCGAAGGGCGCCCGCCCCCGCGGCGATCGTGAGCGGCATCCCTATCACCGTGCCGGGCGCCCCCTTGCCCGCCACGGCCTCCACCCGCCGCAGCACGAGCCGTTCGCCGCCCCGCTCGATCCAGGCCCCCGGCCGGGGAGCGAAGGCGCGCGCCTTGCGGGCGAGTTCGTCGGCCGGTCGGGCGAGGTCGAGCCGGCCTTCCGCCTTCTCCAGCTTGCGGGCGTAGACGACGCCTTCTTCCGGCTGCGGGCGGGGGACGAGGCTGTCCCGGCGCAGGCCGTCGAGGAAGGGCGCCGCCATGTCGGCAGCGACAAGGGCGAGTCGGTCGTGCAATCCGCCCGCCGTTTCGTCTTCGCCGATGTCGACCGCGCGCTCCATCAGGACGGGGCCGGTGTCGAGACCCGTCTCCATGCGAAAGATCGTCACCCCCGTCGCGGCGTCGCCCGCCTCGATCGCCCGCTGGATCGGCGCCGCCCCCCGCCAGCGCGGCAGGATCGAGGCGTGGAGGTTGAAGCAGCCGCGTCCGGGCGCGTTTAGGATCGGGCCGGGCAGGAGGAGGCCGTAGGAGGCGACGAGGGCGAGTTCGGCGCCGAGGTCATGAAAGGCGGTGCGCTCCGCTTCGTCCTTGAGGCTCGAAGGTATGCGGACGGGAAGGCCCAGCCGCTCCGCCGCCGCGTGGACCGCACTTTTCTGCACCCTATGGCCGCGCCCGGCGGGGCGGGGGGGCTGGGTGTAGACGGCGGCGATCCGCTCGCCCAAGCCCGCCAGCCGCTCCAGCGCCGGGACGGCGAACGCGCTCGTGCCCATGAAGACGAGGCCGGGCATCGTTCCCCCCGCTAATCCCTGTCGCGGCGGCGCTTGGCGAGCTTGCGCAGGATCATGTTGCGCTTGAGCGCCGAGAGGTGGTCGGTGAACAGGATCCCGTCCAGATGGTCGATCTCGTGCTGAAGGCAGCGGGCGAGGAGGCCGCCCGCGGCGATCTCTCGCGGGCTCCCGTGCTCGTCCAGGTAGGCGACGCGGACGGATTCGGGGCGGCGCACGTCGGCGTATTGCCCCGGCAAGCTGAGGCAGCCCTCCTCGCCGATGCTCTCCTCGTCGGAGCGCCAGACCACCTCGGGGTTGACGAGGCGGATGGGGGCGGGGGGCTCGTCCTCCTTGGCAAGGTCGACGACGACGACCCGCCGCCCGACGCCGACCTGGGGGGCGGCGAGCCCGATGCCGGGGGCCGCGTACATCGCCGCCAGCATCCGTTCCATGAGGTCGCGCACGCCGTCGTCGACGGCGGCGACGCGCTCGGCCTTCGCCTTCAGGATCGGGGCCGGGACTTCGAGGATCAAGAGGGTTTCGGTGCCGTTCATGTCGTCTCGCGGCGCCGTCCGGGCGCGGGTCGCTTGGGTGGCCAAGGGTAGGGTGCTTTCCGTTAGACGATGCGCTGGCGGGCGCGGAGCGCCGCCTCGATCGTGCCCTCGTCGAGGTAGTTCATCTCGCCGCCGACGGGAACGCCCTGGGCGAGCCGGCTGACCGCGCAGCCGAAGGGCGTCAGCCGCTCGGCGAGGTAGTGCCCCGTCGTCTGCCCCTCAACGGTGACGCCGAGCGCGAGCACCACCTCCAGCGCCACCCCCTCCGCCTTCGCCGCCTCGGCGCGGGCGAGGAGCCCGGCGATCCTGAGTTCCTCCGGCCCCCGCCCGTCGAGCGCCGAGAGCGTGCCGCCGAGCACGTGGTAGAGCCCCCGGTAGGTGCCGGAACGCTCCAAGGCCCAGAGGTCGTCGACCTCCTGGACGACGCAGATCGTGCCCCGGTCGCGTTCGGGGTCGCGGCAGACGGCGCACGGGTCGACCGCGTCCAGGTTGCCGCAGACGCCGCAGGTGCGGACCCGGTCGGCGCAGAGGGTGAGCGCGTCGGCGAGCGGGCGGAGCAGCGTGTCCGGCCGCTTCATGAGAGCCAAGGCCACCCGCTGCGCCGAACGGGGGCCGAGCCCCGGCAGACGGCCGAGGAAGCGGACGAGCCGCTCGATCTCGATCGAGGCCATGCGCCTAGAACGGCAGCTTCATGCCGGGGGGCAAGGGCAGCCCGCCCGTGATCTTGCCCATCTCCGCCTGGACGTAGGCCTCGATCTTCGCCTTCGCGGCGTTGGTCGCGGCGACGACCAAGTCCTCCAGGGTCTCCACGTCCTCGGGGTCGACGAGCGCCTTGTCGATCTTGATCCGGCGCATCTCGCCTTTGCCGTTCAGCGTCGCCGTCACCATGCCGCCGCCGGCCTGCCCCTCCATCTCGGTGTCGGCCAATTGCTGCTGCATCTCCTGCATCCGGGTCTGGAGCTTCTGCGCTTCCTTCAGCATGTTGCCGATGTTCTTCATGAAGGGTCCTCTCGGGTTCGTTTGGTAAAGCCGTCAGGTCCGCCCGGAGCGCCTGCGGACTTCCGCGATCGTGGCGCCGGGGAAAGCGTCGAGGATCGCCTTGAACTGGGGGTCCCGGGCGAGGTCCGCCTTGACGCGCTCGTTCTCCAGCCGGTCCTGCGCGTTCAACGTAGGCTCGCCCTCGCCCCGGCCGATGGCCACCATCCAGCGGCGGTCGAACAGGCGGAACAGGGCGTCGTTCAGCCGGGTCGGCAGATCGCCCGGCAGACCGGGCTCCAGGCGCAGCTCCAGACGCCCCGGCTGGTAGGCGATCAGGCGGGCGCCCTGGGCGAGCTGGGCTGCCAGCATCGGCTGGCCGTTCGCGGCGAGCAGGCCGACGAGGCCGCGAAAGTCCTTCGGCACCGCCACCCCTCGCGGTGCCTCTCGCGGCGCCGCTTCCGGGGCGACCGCCCGTTCCGCCCCCGCCATCCCCCGGCCTGCGGGAACCGTCTCCAGTACCCGGCCCACGGGCGCCATCGATTCCGACGCCCGGCCCACGGGGGCCATCTGGGCGAACGCCGGCTTCGGCGCCGGCGGGGCGGGGGCAGGGGAACCGCCGAACCCCTTGCCCTCGCGCAGCAGGCGGGCGATCTCGCCCGGCGGCGGCAGGTCGGCCATCGTGGCGAGCCGCAGCAGCACCATCTCGGCGGCGGCGCGCGCGTCCGGGGCGAGGCGGGCCTCGTCGAGGCCCTTCAGGAGCACCTGCCACGCCCGGCCCAAGGTGGCGTGGCCGAGCCGCTCCGCCATGCCCCGCCCGCGCGCCAGCAGTTCCGGCCGGGCGGCGAAGGCGGACGGCGCGGCGCGGTCGAGCTTCAGGCAGGCGAGCCAGTGGGCGATCTCCAGGAGATCCTGGACGACGGCGACGGGCTCCGCCCCCTTCGCCCAGAGGTCGGCGAAGAGGTCGAGCGCCTTGCCCGCGTCGCCCGCCATGATCCGGTCGAACAGGTCGAGGAGCGCCGTTCGGTCGCCGAGCCCCAGCATGAGGGCCACGGTCGCGGCTTCGACCCGCCCCTCGCCCATCGCGATGGCCTGGTCGAGCAGGGAAAGCGAATCGCGCACCGAACCCTCGGCTGCGCGGGCGATCAGCGCCAGCGCCTCGGGCTCCGCCTGAACGCCTTCCTTGCCGCAGATCCGCCCCAGATGCCCCTCCAGCACCTCCGGCTCGACCCGGCGCAGGTCGAACCGCTGGCAGCGCGAGAGCACGGTGACGGGCACCTTCCTGGCCTCGGTCGTGGCGAAGACGAACTTCGCGTGCGGCGGCGGCTCCTCGATCGTCTTGAGAAGGGCGTTGAACGCCTTCTCCGAGAGCATGTGGACCTCGTCGACGACGTAGACCTTGTAACGCGTCGCGGTCGGCCCGTAGCGCACGCCCTCGATGAGTTCGAGCACGTCGTCCTTGCCGGTGTGCGAGGCCGCGTCCATCTCGATCACGTCGAGCGACCGCTCCTCCTGGATCGAGACGCAGGGGCCGCAGACGCCGCAGGGCTCGGGCGTCGGCCCGCCCGCCCCGTCGGGGCCGACGCAGTTCAGCCCCTTGGCGATGATCCGGGCCGTCGTCGTCTTGCCGACGCCGCGTATGCCGCAGAGGAGAAAGGCGTGCGCGATGCGCCCGCTCGCCATCGCGTTGGTGAGCGTGCGCACGAGCGCGTCCTGGCCGACGAGTTCGGAGAGGCGCTTTGGCCGGTAGGCGCGGGCGAGGACGCGGTAGGGTGTGGTCGGGTCGCTCATGCGCGGTCCAGGGGATTGGGCGACGCGCCCGACGGGTGTAGGGCGGAAGGCTGGCGCGCGACCCGACGCCGGTCCGTTGCGGCTGCTTCCTTCCGGACCTGACCGGGTT
>JAGRGG010000202.1:0-7263 GCA_020445645.1 Geminicoccaceae bacterium
TCCGGTCCTCGAGCGAATGGAAGCTCACCACGGCGAGACGGCCGCCCGGGGCAAGCGCCCGCTCTGCCGCCTCGAGCCCCAGCACGAGCTGGCCGAATTCGTCGTTCACGGCGATCCTGATCGCCTGGAAGCTGCGTGTGGCGGGATGGCTCTGGCCGGGCTTCTGTCGCGGCAGGCAACGCTCGATCACCTGGGCGAGCTCCAGCGTCCGCGCCAAGGGCCGCGCCGCCACGATCGCCCGGGCGATGCGCCGCGCCGCGCGCTCCTCGCCGTAGTGGAAGAGAATGTCGGCCAGCGCCGCCTCGGTCGCGGTGTTGACGAGATCGGCCGCCGTCGGCCCGGTCGTGCCCATGCGCATGTCGAGCGGCCCGTCCTTCTGGAAGGAGAAGCCGCGCCCCGGCTCGTCGATCTGGAAGGACGAGACCCCCAGATCGAGGACGACCCCGTCGACCGCCGCGTGCCCCGCCGCCGCCGCGTGGGCGTCGAGCTCGCCGAAGCGGCCCTCGATCAGGGTGAGCCCAGGCGGGGCGGCGGCGCGCCCCCGCGCGATTGCCGCGGGGTCGCGGTCGAGGGCGACGACGGCGCAGGGCGCCGCCTTCAGGAGGGCGCGGGCGTAGCCGCCGCCGCCGAAGGTGCCGTCGACGTAGACCTCGCCCGCCGCCGGGGCCAGCGCCGTCAGCATCTCGTCGAGGAGGACCGGCTCGTGCGCCATTCAACCGTCCAGGCTCATCCGCGAACAACCGCGAGGTTCATCACCGGACCCCGACCCGCCGAAGGCTTCCACCGCCGTGCGGCAAGAGGACCGATAATGAAAAGAGGGCCTTAAGAAGAAGCGGCCACGGGCCGAGGGGGCGGAAAAAGTCCGGCGATAGAAGAAAAGATTACCCCTGAACGGGTAGACGACGGAGAACCCGACAAGCGTCTTTCCACCGGAGCAGCCCCCGCTTCGATCGTCCCGGAGACGGCGCGATCGAGCCTCATCGATGTTCACGCCACTCCACGAACGATTGCATTGCAAACTTGTAACACAGTATCGGCAACCGGCGGTGCGGTCAAGCCGCTATTCTACCAAATCGGATTTACACATAAGGGTCAAGCGGTTGAAAATGTTCGATTCAGCCGGCATGACCCAGTCCCTGTGGATAAAATTGAGGAAAAGGCTGTGGAGAAAAGGCCACGCCGGAAGCGCGGATGCTACCCGCGTCGCCGCCGCTTATCAACCTCAAGTCGAAGAAGGCGTGGACGGCCTGTAAGCCGGGTTCTGTACCGGGTCCCTTGGGACCCGGCGACGGCCATTCGTCTGGGACGGGCGTCGCCGCCCGCCTCCTGCGACCAACCCGAGCGGTCGCCCCGGGGACGGGGCCGCGCCGAAGCGCCGCCGCTCCTATGCGGTCTTGCTCCCGGTGGGGTTTGCCGTGCCGTCCCCGTCGCCGGGTCCGCGGTGCGCTCTTGCCGCACCCTTTCACCCTGGCCCGCAAAGGGTCGCCCCTTCCGGCGGGTGGTCTGCTCTCTGTGGCACTGTCCCTGGGGTCGCCCCCGCCGGGCGTTACCCGGCACCGTGTCCCCGTGGAGCCCGGACTTTCCTCCCCCGAACCCGAAGGTTCGAGGGCGGCCGTCCGGCCGTCCACGCCGGGGCGGACCCTAGCCCCTCAAGGGGTGCCAGGGCAAGCGGGCCACCGCCGCGATCCGCCCCATCGTCGGGGCGTCGAGGCGGCCGTCGGCGCGGGCGGGCCGGAAGCGGCGCTGGAAGGCCCGGACGAGGTGGAAGGGCGCCGTCCCCGGCAGGTCGATCCTGTAGCCGATCCGCCGCAGGAGATCCCCCGCCAGCAAAGGGTCGGGGTCGGCGGGCGCACCCGCGTCGGTCCAGAGGCCGAAGCCCGCTTCCCCGAGCCGGCGCCAGGGGAAGCGCTCGCCCGGATCGTCCTTGCGCCCCGGCGCCACGTCGCCATGGCCCAAGACCCCTTCCGGGCCGATCCCGTGCCGCTCCCTAAGGCCGGCCAGCAGGTCCAGGAGCGACCCGATCTGCGCCGCGGCGAAGTCCTTCAGCCCCCAGTCGTGGCCGGGGTTGACGAGTTCGACGCCGATCGAGCCGTCGTTGAGCCCATCGACGCCCCCCCAGCCGCTCACGCCGGCGTGCCACGCCCGGCAGTCTTCCGGCACGAGCCGGGCGATCCCCCCCGCCTCGTCGATCAGGTAGTGCGCGCTGACCTTGGCGTCGGGGTCGCAAAGGCGGCGGAGCGCGGCAGCGCCGCCCTCCATCCCGGTGTAGTGCAGGATGACGAAACGGACCCGGACCCCCTCGGGCCGCGCGTCCCGGTTCGGCGACAAGCGCTCGACGACGGCCCGCACGGCCCCCTCAGAACCGGTCGAGCAGGCGGTCGTAGTAGTCGAGTTCGGGCCGGGGCCGGAAGCTCTGCCCGGTGCGGCGGCGGATCTCGTCCAGCACCCGGCGCGCCTGCCCCAGCTCCGACTGCGTCGGCACGTTCACGTCGTTGCCGTCGACGCCGAACCCGCCCGGCAGGTCGCGGCCGAAGAGGTCCTTGCCCTCCCCCGGCCGCTGCGCCCGCCCCCCCTGCCCCTGCCGGCCCGGCCGTCCCGCCTGCCCCGCCTGCTGCTGCATCGATTCGACGAGCGCCTGCCCCGCCTGCCGCATCAGGTCGAGCGCCTGCCCCTGCGGCCCGAGCGCCTCGCCCGGCTGCCCCCCCTTGAGCGCGTCGCGGGCGGCGCGCATCTGGAGTTCGGACTGACCGAGGGCGCCCGGTATCTCGCCCCCCGCCTCGCCCAGCCGCCGCATCAACTCGCCCAGCGCCCGGCGCAGCGCCTCCTGCTCCTGCGCCGAACCCGCCTGCTGCCCCTGCCGCCCTTGCTGTCCCTGCTGGCCCTGCCCCTGCTGCTGCTGGAAGGTCTTGTCCATCAGCCCCTGCTGGAGCTGGATCATCCGCTGGAGGTCCTGCAACGCCTGCTGCTGCGGTCCCGCCCGCTGCTGCGGCACGCCGGCCCGCAGGTTCTCCAGCATCTGCCGGAGTTCGGAGAGCATCTGCTGCGCCGCGTCGCGCGCGCCCGCCCGCATCATCTCCTTCGCCTGATCGAGGAGGCGCTGGAGCTGCTGGCGGTCGACCGTCTGCGCGCCCTCCGGCATCGGCTGCATGTCCTCGGGCTTGGCGTTCTTCATCGCTTGGCGCATCCGCTCGCCCATCTCGTCGAGGTAGGCCTGCATCGCCTCCTGGAGGTCCTGCATGAGCTTTTCGAGTTCGGCGTCGTCGGCGCCTTCCAGGAGCGCCTTTTCCAGCCTGTCCTGGGCGTCGCGCAGCGCGCGCTCCGCGACCGAGAGGCCGCCGTCCTCGATGAAGAGGGCGAGGTCGAAGAGGAGGTCGACGACCGTGGCCCTGGCCGCACCCGTCTTGTCCTCGCGCAGCCGGCTGGCCGCGACGCCGAGCGTGAGCGGGACGCTCAAGGGCTGCGCCCGGGCGAGGGGAGTCTCCGCCAGCGCGTCGAGGGACCCCGCCACCTGCCGCCACGCCCTGGGATCGGCGACGAGGCGCTTGCGCTCGGCGATGACGGCCTGGGCCAAGGGGTGGGTGAACCGCCGTTCCGGCAGGACGATCTGGACGGGCTCGCTGCGCCCCGTCTGCCCCCGCGCGTCGGCGGCCTGGAGGCGGAGCACGGTCGGCAGGCCGGCGCGGGGGTGGCGGGTGAGGTCGGAAAAGGCCCGGCCCTTGAACGCCGTCGGCTGCGTCGCCGGCGCCGCGACCGGCAGCACCTCCTCCTCGCCCCCCTCGGGCGCCGCGAGGACGAGGGACAGCCCGGCGACGCCGTAGTCGTCGGAAGCGGCGTAGGGAAGGTCCAGGGCCCCCCGCGCCGTGGCGCCCGGCGGCTCCGAAAAGGCCGCCGTCGGCGGCGCGTCGGGCAGGATCGTGACCTCCCAGCGGCGCACGCTTTCCCCCGCCGCGCCGGCGACGGCGAGACCGCCGCCCCGCTCGATCCTGAACCGGGCCTCGGCCGAGGATTCGCCGAGCCGGGCAAGCTCGATCGCGGTCTCGCCGAGCCGCAGGCGGCTCGCCGGGGCGCCCGGCCCCTGCACCTGCAACAGCGCCTCGCTGCCGGCCGGGACGGCGACCCCGGCGCGCGCGTCGGCGGCGCCCAGCGCGAGGGGGGCAAGGCCGGTGAAGACGGGCGGCGTGATCCAGAGGTCGGCCCGCAGCGGCGCCTCGGCTTTGATCGGCGCGGCGGCGAGGCGGGGCGTCAGCGCGTCGAGGAGGCGGCCCGGCGCCCGCCCTCCCGCCGCGACGGCGCCGACGGCGAGGAGGAGGACGACGACCGAGCGCGCGGCCCAGGGGTCGAGCCGGGGCCAGGGCGAGCGCGGGCGCCCGAGGCGAAGGCCCTTCAGCCCCGCGAGCGCCCGGGCGCGGTGCCGCTCCCAGAGGCTGCGGGTGAGGGGGTCGTCCATCGCCTCGGGAAGGTCGTCGTCGAGGCCGCGGAGCGGGCGGTGGGCGAGCCGGCTGTCGCCCTCGATCCGGGCCAGCGCCTCGGCGCGGTTCGGCCGGGCGAAGCCGCGAACGCCGCGCCGGACGAGGTAGCCGAGGCCGACGGCGAAGCCCAGGAGACCGACGAGGTGGACGAACGCCGGCAGGGCGGCCCAGACGTCGAGGAACGCCAGCGCCAGGAAGACGCCCAAAAGGCAGAGCGCCGGCAGGAAGGCGCGCCACAGGCGCTCGAACAGGAGGACGCCGCCCGCGCGCTTGGCCAGACGCTCGACCCGCCGCGGCAGCCTTGCCCCTACGCCGTCGCCCCCAGCCCCGCCTCCAGCC
The DNA here is from genome assembly GCA_020445645.1 of Geminicoccaceae bacterium. GTDB lineage: Bacteria > Pseudomonadota > Alphaproteobacteria > Geminicoccales > Geminicoccaceae > JAGRGG01. Next base: position 4,809 of record JAGRGG010000202.1, read on the forward strand.
CCGCCTCCAGCCATGCCGGCATCCTCTCCTGCGCCATCTGCGCCTCGATCGACAGAGGCGGGCGGATCACGGCGAAGCGATCGCCGTCGACCAGCACCTCGGCCACCCCCACCCTCGAATTATAGGCCGACGCCATGACCGCGCCATAGGCCCCGGCCGTTTCGAGGACGACGAGGTCGTCCCGGTCGAGCGGCGGCAGCATCCGGTCCCGCCCGAACACGTCGCTGCTCTCGCAGATCGGCCCCACCACGTCGGTCGGCAGAAGGCCCGCGTCCGGCCGTTCCACGACCGGTCGGACCCCGTGCCACGCCCCGTACATCGCGGGGCGGACCAGGGTCTGCATCCCGGCGTCCAGGACGAGGAAGCGCCGCCCGTCCGTCTCCTTGACGAAGATCACCTTCGACAGGAGCACCCCCGCCTCGGCGACGAGGAAGCGGCCGGGCTCGAACAGGAGCCGGCAGCCGAGCCCCTCGGTCAGCCGTGCGACCACCGCCGCGAGCCCCTCCAGGTCGAACGGCGCCTCGTCCCGGTAGCGCACCCCGATCCCGCCGCCGAGGTCGAGCGTGTCGAGCCCGTGCCCGGCGGCGCGGAGCCCCCGGAACAGGTCGACCCCCTTGGCGTAGGCGGCGGCCAGCGGCGCCGCGTCCTGGATCTGCGAGCCGACGTGCAGGTGGACCCCCCGGCAGCGCACCCCCGGCAAAGCGTCCGCGTGCCGGAAGACGGCGGGCGCCTCCTCGATCGCGATCCCGAACTTGTCGCCCCTGCGCCCGGTCGAGATCTTGTCGTGCCCGCCGGCCGAGACGTCCGGGTTGACCCGAAGGGCCACCGGCGCCATCCGCCCCATGCCGCGCGCGACGGCGCTCAGGCGTTCGACCTCGGCCACCGATTCGGCGTTGAACTGGAGGATGCCGGCTTCGAGCGCGAGGCGGATCTCGTCGTCGGTCTTGGCGACGCCCGCGTAGACGATGCGTTCGGGCGGCACCCCCGCCCGCAGCGCCCTGGTCACCTCGCCCCCCGACACGGCGTCGGCCCCGGCGCCGAGGTCCGCGAACAGGCGCAGCACGGCGAGGTTGCCGTTCGCCTTCACCGCGTAGCAGACGAGCGCGTCCTGGCCCTCGAACGCCTCCGCCAGCGCCCGGTAGCGGGCGCGCATGGCGTTCGCGGCGTAGACGTAGACGGGCGTGCCCACCTCGGCCGCGATCCGTTCGAGCGGCACCCCCTCCGCCATGAGGGCGCCGTCCCGGTAGGCGAACCCCGTTGCCAGCCCTTCCACTACCCTACCTCCGGCGCGGGCCGCTCGTCGACGGGGGGCGCCTTCTCCCCGTTCGGCAGCACGGGCTCGCCCTTGCGGCCGCAGGCGGCGGGCAGGAGGAGGGCGCCCAGCGCCAGGAGGGCGAGGAGGCGCCTCATGCCGCCCCTCCCGCGAGGCGATCCCGCGCCGCCAGCGCCGCCACCCGCACCCGCTCCGGCGCCGTGCCGCCCTCGCTGGTCCGGCTGCGGACCGAGGCGTCGACGCCCAGGACCTCGAACGCGCCCGCGTCGATCCGGGGGTCGACCGCCTGGAGTTCCCCCAGGGACAGGTTCTCGAGCCCGCACCCCCTGGCCTCCGCCGCCTTCACGGCCCTGCCCGCGACGCCGTGCGCTTCCCGGAAGGGAATGCCCTTGACCCGGACGAGCCAGTCGGCGAGGTCGGTCGCCGTCGTGAAGCCGACCCCCGCCGCCGCCCGCATCCGCACCGGGTTCACCCCCATGCCCCGGACCATCTCCGCCGCAGCGGCAAGGCAGAGGTCCAGCGTGTCGGCGGCGTCGAACACGCCCTCCTTGTCCTCCTGCATGTCCTTGGAATAGGCGAGCGGCAGCCCCTTCAAGGTCGCGAGCAGCGCCTGCAGGTGCCCGAACACCCGCCCCGCCTTGCCGCGCACCAGCTCCGCCGCGTCCGGGTTGCGCTTCTGCGGCATGATCGACGAGCCCGAGGTGAATGCTTCCGCCATCTTCACGAAGCCGAACTGCGGCGTCGACCAGAGCACCAGCTCCTCCGCGAGCCGGGACAGGTGGACGGCGGCGATCGCGGCGGCGCTTAAGTAGTCGAGCGCGAAGTCGCGGTCGGAGACGGCGTCGATCGAGTTGCGCATCGGGCGGTCGAAGCCGAGGTCCTTCGCCGTGGCGTCCCGGTCGATCGGGAACGAGGTGCCGGCGAGCGCCGCCGCCCCCAAGGGGCACTCGTTGAGCCGCCGCCGCGCGTCGCGCAGCCGCGAGCGGTCACGGAAGAACATCTCGGCGTAAGCCATGAGGTGGTGGCCGAAGGTCACGGGCTGCGCCGCCTGAAGGTGGGTGAACCCCGGCATCACCGTCTCCGCCTCCGCCTCCGCCCGGTCGATCAGGGCGTGGAGCAGCGCCTCCACCCGCCCCGTCGCCCGGTCGACCGCGTCCCGGACCCAGAGGCGGAAATCGGTCG
>JAGRGG010000202.1:7274-8405 GCA_020445645.1 Geminicoccaceae bacterium
TGCGCGAGCGCGCCGTGTGCAGCCGCCGCCCCGGCTCGCCCGCGATCTCGGTGAGCCTCGCCTCGACGTTGAGGTGAATGTCCTCCAGGGCCGCCTGGAACGTGAAGCCCCCCGCCTCGATCTCGCCCGCGACCCGCTCCAGCCCGGCCAGGATCGCGTCCCGGTCGGCCGCCCCGATGATTCCCCGGTCCGCCAGCATCCTGGCGTGCGCCATCGACCCTTGGATGTCCTGCGCCCAGAGCCGCTTGTCGAAGCTGATCGAGGCGTTAATTTGCTCCATGAGCGGGGCCGGCCCTTCGTCGAAGTGCCCGCCCCAGAGGTCGCGGCCCCCGACCGCCCCCTTTTCGCCCGCCTTATCCCCGGAGTCCGCCATGCGCGCCTTTCTGCTGGGCCTCGCCGCCGCCGTCCTTGTAGCCGCAACCCCGCCTTTTGCCAAAGCCGACGGTTTCGCCTTCGGCCCGCCCGTCGACCTGCCCCAGCTCACCTTCGAGGACGCCGAAGGGCACGCCCGCACCCTGGACGACTACAGGGGCCACGTCGTCGTCCTCAACCTCTGGGCCACGTGGTGCGCCCCCTGCAAGACCGAGATGCCCACCCTCGGCCGCCTCCAGGCCGAGGTCGCGGGCGACGGCGTCAAGGTCCTGGCGCTCGCCGTCGAGCGCGCCACCCCCGACAGGCTCGAAGCCGCGCTGGCCGACCTCGGCGCCGGCAACCTCGAGCTCCTCCGCGACCCCTCGATGGCCTCCGTCGGGGCGCTGGGCGCCCAGGGCATCCCCATCACCGTCGTCATCGACAAGGACGGCCGCGAGGTCTTCCGCCACCTCGGCGACGCCGAATGGGACACGCCCGAGATGGTGGCCCGCCTCCGTGAACTGGCGGGGGGGATGGCGGGGGTGGTCAAGAGCTGACGACGCGAAGCGTGTCTTCCCCCCCGCCCGCCTTGCCGGTAGAACGGCCCCGTCCGGCAGCCCCTGGGGAACGCGCATGAGCAAGATCAAGGTCAAGAACCCGATCGTCGAGATCGTCGGCTACGAGATGAGCCGGATCATCTGGGTCATGATCAAGCAGTAGCTGATCCTGCCCTACCTCGACGTTGACCTACTGTATTACGACCTCGGCGTCGAGAATCGC
>JAGRGG010000034.1 GCA_020445645.1 Geminicoccaceae bacterium
AGGTCACATACGTATATAGTTACCTCCTGCCGTATCAACCCTTCCGCTAAAGTAGTGCTAAGGCTGTTATGGAACAGGGTGAAGTCGCTGGCGCGCCGCAGCAACAGGATGACGGAGGCGACGAGGTGCAAGCTGGCCAGGGTCCAAGGCAGACGCCCTCGGTCGCGGGCGAGCCTATGGCAGCGGACCGTCCGGGCAAAGCTGCGCTTCTTACCGCGGCCGCAGCACGAAACCCCGCTTGGTTTCAAGGCACCTTGATCCCTTCCAACGCGAGGCCTTGAGCCTGCGCGCCGTTGGCCGCCCGCCCGCATACCCTGTTCAACATGGGCCAAGCCCGTGTTCTGGCCGGTCGCTTCCTGCAACGCCTCGGCCGAGTCGCCAACCGCAGCGCGATCGTCGCCATTGGTGAGCGTGACATGCAGTGCCAGTAGATGGCTGGGCGTGTCCACCGCCATGGGTGGCTTCGAGCCTTGTATGCGCTTGCCGCCTTCGGGCGTGCTGCGCAGGGTGCGGCTGTCGAACACGGCGCCGTGGGCTCCTCGCCGCCTCGGCCGCCAGCCGCAAAACGGCCCGCAGGCCGTGGAAGAGCCTCTCAAAGCAGCCCAGACGCAGCCGGTGCTGGGCTTGGCCATCAACGGTAGGCCAACGGCCGATCCGCCCCAAGGGGCGGCAGGTCGTGGGGTAGGGGCGCCATGATCGGCAAAGCCGATCATCCGTCCCAAAGGGTGGCGGCGAAGCCACCGAGCGAGGGATAGACCAATCTTGACCATTCGGATGCGAAGCATTCAAAGCACAGGCCATTGAACATCTTGCGCAACGGGTAGATGCGTTGCTGAGCACTATAGGGCAGCAAAATCAGATAGGGCACGGCCAGTACCATTATTCATCAAAAATGTTAAGCCGATAGGGTCTGCGGGCAGTTGTCATGCGCCAAAGTGGAGCATGATTTTCCTGTCGGCTTACAAAGCCTCTAGTTGAGTCTTGCAGCGCCACGCGGTGTTGTTGCCTTTGATTTCCAGACAGGTCCTCTGGGGTTGATGGACTCGCGCGGCGAACGGTACCCGGCGCACGATGGGGGTGGGTCTTGCTGTCGTGGGCAGGCCAACCTGGGGGCTGGCGAAGCACGGCCTCGGCATTCGGGACGGGAGAGACCCCCACGTGATCGCGCCGCACGAACGCTTCAGCCATGCTGTTGCTCCGTAGGATCTCCGGCGGGGTCGTGCGCGGCGCCAAGCCGACGTTTCTGGCGAAGCGGCGGGTCTTGCGGGAAGGGGGCAGCCGCCATCGTTGGTCAGCCACCCAATACCGCCCGGCGGTCGGTTCACCCGCCCGAACCCAGGCTCGATGGCGGCCGCCACAAGGTCGCGCACGTCCTCGCTGGTGATGCCGGCGGTGGCCGTAACGAGGCTCATGGCCTCGCGGCCGCGGCACTCGGGCGAGGGATGCAGCGCGGCGCGATGCATCGGACCCGCCCGCCGTTCTCGCAGCCGATCTCCGGTCCGTCCGGGCATCAGCGCGCGTTGCGCCTGTCGACCGCAACGCGCCCCTCGTGCCGGCGCTCCTACCCCACCGCCGGCACAGGGCTGGAGCAGGAGGCCGTGCGGCTTCATCACGTGGCAAACCCGCTTCACGCTCGGGGCGGGCCTGCCCTCCCGCTTGACCTGTCGGCGCAGCAGGGAATAGACGCGCCGGTGGCCCCCGGCAGCTTCGCTGACATCCCTCTGGAGAGGTCGAGCAGGAGGCAGGTCGGCGATGGGCGCTTGGAGGGCGGCGAGAGGCTCGGCGTCAGGCGGAGGCGGTCGGCCGCGGCGGCGCGGCGCGGCCCGCTGCCGGGACGAGAGGCGCGGGTGCGAGAGGCCGAGCGCCGAGGCCGCCGTGCTCGCCGGCCGCCCTTTGGCCGCAGGCTGACGCGCAAGGGCACCTTTTGGGGGCGGTCATGCGCTCAACCGCCGCGCGCAGATCTCGTTCTCGAGCGTCTTCTTGCCCAAGAGCCGCTGCAACGCACGGATCGGCTGCTGCGCGGCCCGGCACTCGAAGGCCGGCACAACCTCCCCGTCGGCACCGGCCGGGGTCGGCGCGCCCTGCGCCATGAGCCGGCGCCAAATCGGGTGAACAGCCGGTTGCCGACAATGCCGTGACGGCGAGCGACGGGCGAGACCGAGGTGCCGGGCAGGGGAAGTCTCTTCGACGATGCGCACCTTCTCCTCGGCGCTCCATCGCCGCCGGCGCCGAACCGACGTGACCACCTCGACGCGGCCCCGCGTGCCGGTCGTAGGATCAGGCATAAGCCCACACTTCTCCAAGTGCGAGGGCCTGTCCGGCAAATCAGGGGGCTGCATCACGCGGACGCACGAGTCATTTGGCGAGTTCACAAGTGCTACACCCTTTCTTGCCTCCATCATGGCTGAATGCATCGTCGAACAGGCCGTGAACGTTGATGGCGGCAATGCCCTCGACCGGCGCGAAGGTCCGGTCGGAAGCACCCTTGGCGTTTGGTCCAGCTTCATGGGAGAGGGGCCACGGTCCAGGGACGGCACCGCCTGAAGGTGGGTGGGGGTCCGACCGTCCAGGCGGTCTGCTCCAGCGAGGCGATTGACGGGGCGAATCGCCCGTAGTATCGACTCATAAAACGTTTCACCGCAGGCCAGTGCGAACGCCGCGAGAAGGCAGGGAGGACGATGGGCGGGGGTGGTGCCGGTCCTTCGATACGGCTGGTCGCCGAGAGGGCGGGCGTTTCGGCGGGAACCGTCTCCAACGTGCTCAACGGCAAGGCCAGCGTCGCGCCCGCGATCTCCGCGCGGGTGCGGGTGGCGGTGGAGCAGCTGGGGTACTTCCGCGACAACCGGGCCTCGCGGCTGCGCTCGGGCGACTCGCGGCTGGCAGGCGTGATCGTCCCCGACCTCACCAACCCGATGTTCGCGGCGTTCGTCTCGACGCTGGAGCAACTGGGGCGCCGCGACGGCTACGACCTCGTCGTCGTCTCCGCGCGCAACGACCCCGCCGAGGAGGTGGAGCGGCTGCGCCGGATCCGGGAGTGGCGCCCGGCAGGGCTGATCGTCATCCCGTGCGACGGCGCGCTCGCCGAGCGCCTTCCGGGCGGCCCCCCGATGCCGCTGGTCGTCGCCGACCGCATCCCCGACGCGCCCCGCTTCGACCTCGTCGCGGTGGACAACGCCGAGGCGGCGGCGGCAGTTGTCCGCCACCTCGGCGTCCAGGGCTGCGAAGATTGTCTCGTCGTCGGCACCAGCCTCGCCATCAGCAACGTTCGGGAACGCTGGGAGGGTGCCCGCTCGGCGGCGGGGAACCTGCGGCTCGACTTCCTCGCGGTCGGCTTCGACGACCACGCGCCCCCGGCCCTCGAGGAACGGCTGCGGGGGGCGGGGCGTCCGCAGGCGCTCTTCTGCCTCGACCACGAGACCACGCTCGCGGCCTACCGCCTGCTCGGTGAGATGGGGCTCGGGGCCGGCGCCGACGTCGCGTTCGCTGGCTTCGACGAGATGGAGTGGATGCGGCTCGTGGCGCCGGCCGTCACCACCGTGCGCCAGCCGGTCGAGGCGATGGCGGCGTGCTCGTGGTCGATGCTGCGCCGGCGCATGGGCGGCGACGCGGGGCCGCCCCAGGCCCGGCGCCTTCGCTGCGCCGTCACCTTCCGCGGGTCCACCCCGCGGCAGACCGCTTCGCGGTCGCGCGAAGCCGATCGAACCACCCAGGGAGGATGAAACGCATGAAACTCACGCGACGGAACACGCTCGCGCTCGCGGCCGGGGGGCTGGCCCTGGACGGGCTCGCCGGACTGCCCGCCCTCGCGCAAGGCGAGGCGCAGATGGGGGTCGTCGTCAAGATCGGCGGCATCCCCTGGTTCAACGCCATGGAGGTCGGCATCAAGAAGGAGGCCGAGGCGACGGGCATGAACGCCTGGATGGTCGGCCCGACCCAGGCCGACGCCGCCCAGCAGGTGCGCGCCATCGAGGACCTGATCGCCCGCGGCGTTGCCGTGATCGGCATCGTCCCGAACGATTCGGCGGCGCTGGCGCCGGTGCTCGGCCGGGCGCAGGCGGCCGGCATCAAGGTGCTGGCGCACGAGGGTCCGGATCAGGAGAACCGGGACTGGGACTTCGAGCTGACCACGATCGAGGCCTACGGCAAGGCGCACATGGACCTGCTCGCCGAGGAGATGGGGGAGGAGGGTTTGTACATCGTCTACGTCGGCTCGCTCACGGTACCCCTGCACAACGCCTGGGCCGACGCCGCCATCGCGTATCAGAAGGAACAGTACCCGAAGATGACCATGCTCGGCGAGCGCTTCGGCGTGGCCGAGAGCGTCGACGACAGCATCAAGACGACGCAGGACCAGCTCCGCGCCCACCCCGACCTGAAGGGCATCCTCACCTTCGGCTCGCAGGGGCCGATCGGCGCCGCAAGGGTGCTGGAGGACCGCGAGGTGGCCGACAAGGTGGCGCTCGTCGGGGGCTTCTCGCCGGGGCAGGGGGTGAAGTACGTCAAGGACGGCACCATCCGCGGCGGCTACATCTGGAACCCGATGACGGCGGGCGAGATCTTCGTCCAGGTCGGCAACATGCTCGCGTCCGGCAAGGAGCCGACCGACGGCATGGATCTGGTCGGCGTCGGCCCGGTGAAGGTCGACCCGGAGAAGAAGCTGATCCAGGCGCAGAAGCTGGAGGCGCTCGACAAGGAAAACATCGACCGCCTCGTCGATCTCGGGCTCTGATCGCATGGCTTCGGCGGCCCGCCGACCGCGCCGGTCGGCGGGCCGACCTTGTGGGAGTTCGGGGGCATGAGCGGCGAGACGCCCTTCCTGCGCATCAAAGGCGTGTCGAAACGCTTCGGCGGCGTGCAGGCGCTGATCGACGTCGACTGGGAGGTGCGGCGCGGCGAGGTGCATTGCCTCGTCGGCGAGAACGGTTGCGGCAAATCGACCCTCATCAAGACCGTCGCCGGCGTGCACCCGCCGACGGCGGGCACGATCGAGATCGACGGCAGGCCCGTACCATCGCTCGACCCGGCGAAGGCCAAGGCGCTCGGGATCCAGGTGATCTTCCAGGATCTGTCCCTGTTTCCGAACCTGACGGTGGTCGAGAACGTCGCCGTCGAAAGCACGCTCGGCCCGGCCCTGCGGCCGGTGCAGAAGGCCGGGATGCGAAGGATCGCGGGCGAGGTGCTGGCGCGGCTCGACTTTCCGCTCGACCTCGACGCCCTCGTCGCCGACCTTCCGGTGGCCGAGCGGCAGATCACTGCCATCGCCCGCGGGCTCGCCGCGAAAGCGCGGCTCATCTTCATGGACGAGCCCACCGCCTCGTTGACGCGCGCCGAGGTCGACCGGCTGCTCGCCATCGTCGCCCGGCTGCGGGGCGACGGAATCGCCGTGGTCTTCGTCTCGCACCGCCTCGACGAGGTGGTGAAGGTCGCCGAACGGCTGACGGTGATGCGCGACGGCCGCAAGGTCGGGACGTGGCCCGTGGCCGAGGTCGACCAGCGCCGCATCGGCCACCTGATGACCGGCGTCGACGTGGAGCACGGGGTGGTCGCCCGCGACATGCGGGCGGCACCGCCGCTGCTCGCCGTCGAGGGGCTGTCCCGGCGGGGCGAGTTCGCCGACGTGAGCCTGACGCTGCGCAAAGGCGAGGTCCTGGGCATCGTCGGCCTTCTAGGTGCCGGCCGTACCGAACTCGCGCTGACGCTCTTCGGGATGAACCGCGCCGAGGGCGGGCGGATCCTGCTGGAGGGCAGGGATCTCGCTTTGCGCTCCAACCGCGACGCGGTGCGGGCCGGCATCGCCTACGTCTCGGAAGACCGGCTGTCGCTCGGCCTCGTGCTGCCGCAGTCGATCGGGGACAACCTCGTCCTCGCGGTGATGCGGCGGCTGAAGAACCGCCTCGGCCTGATGCCGCAGGCCCGCCGCCGCGCGCTCGCCGCCGAGTGGGTGGAGCGGCTGAAGGTAACGATCCCCGGCCTCGACGCGCCGGTGCGGACCTTGTCCGGCGGCAACCAGCAGCGCGTCGTGCTGGCGAAATGGCTCGCCACCCGCCCCAGGGTCCTGATCCTGGACAGCCCCACGGTCGGCGTCGACATCAAGAACAAGCAGGGGATCTACGAGGTGGTGGCCGACCTCGCCCGAGGGGGGGTGGGGGTCATCCTAATCTCGGACGAGGTCGCGGAAACCTTCGCCACCTGCGACCGGGTCCTGCACATGCGCGCCGGGCGGATCGTCGGCGAGGCGGTGCCGGGGGTCGTCTCGGAGCACGAGATGGAGGAGCGCATCTATGCCTGAGCCTGCGTCGGGGCCTGACCGCGCGGTCGGGGCGGCCCTCGCGCGCTGGCGGCGGCTGCGCCGCCGGCCGGAGACGTGGCTGTTCCTCGTCATCCTCGCCGTGGGCACGCTCTTCGGGCTCATGGCGCCGGGTTTCCTGACGCTGCCGAACGTGATCGACCTGCTGGAGACCTACTCGGTGCAGGCGATCATCGCCATGGGGCTCTTCGTCGTGCTGGTCTCGGGCGGGATCGACATCTCGTTCGCCGCCACCGCCTCGGTCGCCCAGTATTGCGCCGCCCTGCTGGCGTCCAGGCTCGGGCTGCCCGCCCCCCTCGTCATCCTCGCCGGGCTCGCCGTCGGCGTCGGCCTCGGCTGCGTCAACGCGGCCCTGATCCACCACCTGCGCATCACCTCGATCATCGCCACGATCGCCATGATGAGCGTCTCGTTCTCGCTGTTGATGTATTTCTCGGGCGGCAGGTCGATCTACGACTTGCCCGACTGGTGGACCTCGCGCGTGGTCTTCTACCGCGCCGAGCTCGCCTCCGGCGACATCGTCCGCGTCACTCTTCCGGTCGTGCTCATGGGGGCGATGGCGCTTTTGACCTGGGCGCTGATGACGAGAACCTCGATTGGCCGGCAGATCTACGCTATGGGCGGCAACCCTGAGGCGGCGCGGCGCGTCGGCATCGACGTGGGCCGGCTCACCTACGTCGCCTACGGCTATCTAGGCTTTGCCGCGGCGCTGGGCGGGCTCGTGCAGGCGCACCGCGTCGGCGAGAGCGTGCCGAACGCGATGGTCAACACCGAACTCGCCGTCCTCTCCGCCGCCGTGCTCGGCGGCGCGAGCCTCGCGGGCGGCGTCGGCACCGTGCCGGGCGTGCTCCTGGGCATCGTCCTGCTGGCGATTTTGCAGAACGGGCTCAACCTGCTCGGCGTCTCCCCCTACTTCTTCCAGATCGTCATCGGCGTCACCATCCTGGTCTCGACCTCGATCACCGTCCTCAGCTCGCGGCGCGGCCGGCGCCTGCGCACCCTCGGCGAGGCGCCGTCGCATGGCTGACGCGCGGCCCCTTCCCGCCGCCAAGCAGGGCAGTCCCTTGCGGCTCTTCGCCGGCCTGCCTGGCGGCCATCTCGGGCTCGTCTCGCTGCTCGTGGGCCTCCTCCTGCTCTTCGCCTTCCTGGTCCCGGGCTTCCTCAGCGTGGCGACGCTGAACTCGTTCATGTACCAGCTGCCCCTTCTGGGGCTGCTCTCGCTCGCCATGATCGTGCCCCTGATGAGCGGCGGGCTGAACCTCGCCATCATCGCCACGACGAGCCAGTCCGCGCTCCTGATGGTCTGGATCATGGGCACGCTCGCGCCGCCGGGGACGGGGGGATCCTCGGCCTTCCTCGTGATCCTCCTGGCCCTCGCGGCGGGGCTCCTGCTCTGCGTTCTCATCGGCCTCCTGACCGGTGCGCTCGTCGCCTACACGGGCGTCCACCCGATCCTCGTGACCCTCGGCACGAAGTCGCTGATCGACGGCGTCAGCATCTACCTGACGCGGGGCATGGCGCTTTCCGGCGTGCCCGACGCCTTCGCTGCCGCGGCGGCCTCGACCCCCTTGGGCGTGCCGCTGATCTTCCTCCTGCTCGTCGCCGTCGCCGTCGCCGTGGGCGTGATCCTAAAGCACACCCCCTTCGGGCTCGCCTGCGCGATGATCGGCTCGAACCCGGAGGCGACCCGCTACTCGGCGGTCGACACCGGCCGGGTGTTGGTCGGCGTCTACGCCCTGTCGAGCGTCGTCTGCTTCTTCGCGGCGCTGGTCATGATCGCCACCTTCAACTCGGCGTCCGCCGACTACGCCCAGTCCTATCTGCTCGTGACCATCCTCGCGGCGGTCCTGGGTGGGGTCGACCCCTTCGGCGGCTTCGGGACCGTCACGGGCCTGATGATCGCGCTCGCCATCCTGCAACTGCTCTCGTCCGGGCTGAACCAGTTCGGGGTCAGCACCTACCTCACCGTGGCGATCTGGGGCGCCACCCTGATCCTCGTCGTCGTCGCCCAGACCTTCGCGGCCCGCCTGCCGGCCCGTTTCCGGCGGCGCAAATGACGGCGATCGCGGTCCTCGACGTGGGCAAGACCAACGCGAAGCTCTACGCGGTGCGCCCCGACGGCGGCGTGCTCTCGTCGGTCTCCACCCCTAACCGCACCCTGGAGGGTCCGCCCTACCGCCACCACGACCTCGCCGGGCTCGGGGGCTGGCTCCTGGACGCGCTCGCCGGCCTCGCGGCCCGCCACGCCGTCGCCGCGATCGTGCCCTGCGCCCACGGCGGCACCGGCGTGCTCATGGGCGAGGAAGGCCCGGTCATGCCGATGATCGACTACGAGCAGGCGCTGCCCGCCGATGCGGCCGCCGCCTACGCCGCCGCCGCCGGAAGCTTCCGCGAGCGCGGCAGCGGCATCATGCTCGGCGCCGCCCACGCCGCCCGCCAGCTTTTGTGGCTTGAGCGGGGCTGGCCGCGCGCCTTCGCCGGGGCGAGGGCCTTTTTGCACACCCCGCAATACTGGGCGTGGTGGCTGTCGGGCGTGGCGGCGGACGAGGTGACGAGCGCCGCCGCCCAGTCGCACCTCTGGTCCGCCCCTGACCGCCGCCCGGCCGGCATCGTCGCCGAGCGCGGCTGGGGGCGGCTGATGCCGCCGATGCGGCCCGCGTGGTCGACGCTGGGCCCGGTCCGGCCGGAGATCGCCGCCCGCACGGGCCTCGACCCCGCCACCCCGGTCCTCTGCGGCATCCACGACTCGTCGGCGAACTTCTACCGCTACCGGGCGGCGGGCCTGTCGGACGTGACGGTGGTCTCGACCGGGACCTGGATCGTGGCGCTCACCGACCGCGCCGGGGGCGTCGACTTCGACCGCGAGCAGCCTGGGCGCACCTGCAACGCCGACGTTTTCGGGGCGCCGGTGCCGGGGATGCTGGCGATGGGCGGCCGCGAGTTCTCGGCCGTGACGGACGGTGCCGCCGGCCCCGCCGACCGGGCGACGATCGGACGGATCGTCGCAGGCGGCACGATGGCGCTGCCGTTCTTCGGCTTCGACGACGGGCTCTTTCCCGGCCGCGCGCGCCGGGGCCGCGTCGTCGGCCCGCTCGCCGAGGCGGCCGAGGCGCGCTTCTCGCTGGCGGTGCTCTACGCGGCGCTTCTCACGGCCGAGATCGTCGAGGCGCTGCCTCCGGCCGGGACGGTGGTGCTAGACGGCACCTTTGTCCGGGATCCGCTCTACGGCGCGATCGTAGGGGCGCTGCTCCCGGCGGCGAACGTCCTCGTCAACCCCGACAACGCCGGCGTCGCCGCGGGAGCGGCGCTCCTCGCGGGGCACGAGGGGCGCCGCGAACCCGCCCCGCTCAAGCTCGACCGGCCAGACACGGGCGGCCTGCCCGACCTTGCTTCCTACCGCGCCCGGTGGCGCGACCGCTTCACATCGGAGAACACGACATGACCGAGACCGAGGACGACGCGCTCCGGCGCGAGATGGTGGCCACCTGCCGGGCCATGAACGCGAGCGGCATCAACCAGGGCACGGCGGGGAACGTCTCGATCCGCAACGATCGGGGCTTCCTCATCACCCCCAGCTCGCTGCCCTACGATGTCATGCAGCCCGACGACGTGGTGCAGATGGACTTCGACGGGAGTTACGAGGGCGCGCGCCGCCCGTCCTCGGAATGGCGCTTCCACCGCGACATCCTCCAGGCTCGGACAGATGTCGATTGCGTGCTCCACTGCCACTCGGTCTACGCGACCACGCTCGCGGTGCACCACAAGGAGATCCCGAGCTTCCACTACATGACGGGGCTCTTCGGCGGCACCACGATCCGCTGCGCCCGCTACGCCACCTTCGGGACCCAGGCGCTGTCGGACGCGGCGCTGGAGGCGCTCAAGGACAGGACCGCCTGCCTCCTCGGCCAGCACGGACAGATCGCGCTCGGCAAATCGCTCGCCGCCGCGCTCGCGGGCGCGATCGAGGTCGAGACCTTGTCCCGGCTCTATGTGCAGGCGCTGGTGCTGGGCGAGCCGCCGGTCCTCGACGACGAGGAGATGGCGCGCGTCATCCGGCAGATGCGCAACATGAGCTACGGCCAAGCGCCCGACCTCGAAGGCGTGAACGACACCGCCCGCAAGCGGGCTTGAGAGACGGCAGGGAGAAAGACATGAACAAGCTCGGCGTGCACGCGATGGTCTGGGAAGCGGGCTGGAGCCGGGACGAATGCGCCCGCGCCGTCGCTCGGTCGGCGGAGATCGGCTACGACTTCATCGAGGCCCCAGCCCTCGACCCGAGCGCGATCGACGTCGACTTCACCCGGCGCCAACTGGAAGCGAGCGGCATCGGCATCACCTTCTCGATGGGCCTCGACGCCGACACCGACATTTCGAGCGGCGACCCCGACAAGGCGATGCGCGGCAGGAAGCGGCTGGAGGACGCGCTCGCCGTCGTCCGCGACACGGGCGGCACCCACCTCTGCGGCATCCTGCACTCTGCCTTTCAGAAGTACGCGGTCCCGACCACCGCCGCCGGGGTCGCCATGTCGGCCGACATCCTGGGCCAAGTGGCCGAGACGGCGGCGAAAAGCGGCATCACGCTCGGCCTTGAAGTCGTCAACCGCTACGAGTCGAACGTGCTCAACACCGCGTCGCAGGGCGTGGAGATGTGCCGGCGGATCGGCGCCCCGAACGTCAAGGTGCACCTCGACGTCTACCACATGAACATCGAGGAATCCGACGTCGCCGCCGCCATCGCCGACACGGGCGACCACCTCGGCTACTTCCACACCGGCGATTCGCACCGGGGCTACATGGGCTCCGGCACCGTCGACCTTCAGGGCGTCTTCCGCGCCCTCGTGCGCATGGGCTACGAGGGGCCGATCACCTTCGAATCCTTCTCCTCGCGGGTGGTCGGGCAGCCCGTCGAAGGCATCCTGGGGATCTGGCGCAACCTCTGGGAGAACAGCGGCGACCTCGCGGGCCACGCGCTGGCCTACACCCGTGCCCAGCTCAAGTCGGCGCAGGAGGTGCAAAAGCAGGCCGACCGCAGCCGGTTGCCCTGAGCCGCCGCGGCAGGAGCGTCATTCTGGCGGCCGGATCAGAAGGCCGTGCGCGGCGGCGGCCGCCTCGACGCAGGCCCTGAAGGCGGCGGCGGCGGGCGATGGCGTGCCCCGGCCGGTGACGAAGCCGACCACCCGCACGGCCGCCGGGTCGTCGACCTCCAGGGCCGCCAAGCCCTCGGCCTCGGCGTCCGCCATGACCAGCCGCGGCAGAACGGTGACGCCGACCCCGGCGCGGGCGAGCGCCTTGAGCGAGGTGACGTTGCGGACCATGACCGCGGCGTCGGCGAGGAGGGCCTGGAAATCGGCCGACGCGATCGCGGCGCAGATCCCGTTGGCGAGCAGGGGGCGCCCGGCCAGATCCCGCCACGCCAGGGGCCGGCCGAGCCGGGCGAGCGGGTCGCCGCTTCGGCAGACGAGGCACAGCCCGTCCTCGAACAGGGGCGCGAAGGCGAGACCCGGCGCCTCCGCGCCCGGGCTCGCGATGCCGAGTTCGACCCTGCCCTCCTCGACCAGACGCCAGACGCTGCGCGAATCGGCGTCGCGCACGTCCACCTCCACCCCCGGACGGTCCGAAAGGAAGCGCCGCAGCGCCTCGGGCAGGAGACTCTGCGCCACCGAGGGCACGGCGGCGACGTCGACGCGGCCCATCCCGCCCTTGGCGAACGCCCGCATCGCCGCCACCGCCCGCGCGTGCCGCTCGACCGCATCTTGCGCCTGAACGAGGGCGAAGCGGCCGAGCGGGGTCAGCGCCGTCTTGCGCTCGCCTTCGAACAGGAGCCCGCCCAGCCCGGCCTCGACCTGGGCCAGCGTCATCGACACGGCCGAGGGCGTGCGGCCGAGCCGGACCGCCGCCTCCTTGAGGTTTTGGCACTCGGCCACGACGACGAAGGTTCGGAGCGACGCGATCGAAGGGGTCATCGTCTTCTTCAACTTATTTGAAATAAGCTTCTAAAATTCTCGTTTGACTTGAACAAGCCCGAAAGCGACTCTCGCCCCCGGACGGGCTTTACGATGCGGGGGGGAAGACATGGCCGGGCGTTTCGACAACCTGATCGCTGGCCGTTGGGCGGCGGGCGAGGGTGAGATCGAGAACCGCAGCCCCTCGGACCAGACCGACCTGATCGGCCTCTACGCCCAGGCCGGCCTGGACCAGCTCAACGAAACCCTGGACGCCGCGGTGGCGGCGCAGCGGCGCTGGGCCATGAGCGGCCTCGAGAAGCGTCAGGCCGTGCTGGACGCGATCGGCCGCGAGTTGATGGACCGTTCCAAGGAACTCGGCCGCCTCCTCTCACGCGAGGAAGGCAAGCCCCTGGCCGAGGGGGTCGGCGAAGTCTACCGCGCCGGGCAGTTCTTCGCCTACTACGCCGCCGAGGTGCTGCGCCAGATCGGCGAGAACGCCGACAGCGTGCGGCCGGGGGTCGAGGTCGAGGTGCGCCGCGAGCCGGTCGGGGTCGTGGCCGTCGTCTCGCCCTGGAACTTCCCGACCGCGACCGCGAGCTGGAAGATCGCGCCGGCGCTCGCCTTCGGCAACGCCGTGGTCTGGAAGCCCGCCAACCTCACCCCCGCCTCCGCCCACGCGCTGGCCGAGATCATCGCCCGCCAGGATATCCCCGAGGGCCTGTTCTCGCTGGTGATGGGGTCGGGCGCCACCGTGGGGCAGGCGCTGATCGAAAGCCCGAAGATCCAGGCGGTGAGCTTTACGGGCTCGGTCGAGGTCGGGCGCGGAGTCGCCCGCAGCGCCGCCCCCAACTTCACGAAGCTGCAACTGGAGATGGGCTCGAAGAACGCGCTCGCGGTCATGGACGACGCCGACCTCGACCTTGCCGTGGCGGCGGCCCTGAACGGCGCCTTCGGCGGCACCGGGCAGAAATGCACGGCGTCCTCCCGCCTCGTCGTCCACGAGCGCGTCCACGACGCCTTCGTCGACGCCCTGGTGGCGGCGATGCGCGGGCTGAAGGTCGACCACGCGCTCGAGGAAGGCACCCAGATGGGGCCGGTCGTGAGCGAGGGCCAGTTGCGGGGCAACCTGCGCTACGTCGGGCTCGCCGGGGAGGCCGGGGCCGAACTCGCCTTCGGCGGCGGGCGCGCCGACGTCGGCCACGACGGCTTCTACATGCAGCCGACCCTGTTCACCGGCACCCGCAACGACATGGCGGTGAACCGGGAGGAGATGTTCGCGCCCATCGCCTGCGTCATCAAGGTCGGCGGCTACGAGGAGGCGCTCGCCGTCGTCAACGACACCGAGTTCGGCCTCACCTCGGGCATCGTCACGAAGTCGCTCGCCCGCGCCGGCCATTTCCGCCGCCACGCCCGCACGGGCTGCGTCATGGTCAACCTGCCCACGGCCGGCACCGACTACCACGTTCCCTTCGGCGGCCGGGGCCGGTCGAGCTACGGCCCGCGCGAGCAGGGCCGCTGGGCGGTCGAGTTCTACACCACCGCCAAGACCGCCTACGTGAAGGCCGGCGAGCCGGAGGCATGAGGATGGACCGCCCTCTCCTGATCGACGGCCTGCAATACGCCAACTGGTCAAAGACGATCTTCCGCGAGATGCACGAAGCCGGCATGGCGGCCGTGCACGTCACCATCTGCTACCACGAGATGTTCCGCGAGACCGTCGCCAACATCGAGCGCTGGAACCGCTGGTTCGAGCGCTACCCCGACCTGATCTGCCCCGGCCGCACGGCCGAAGACGTGCGCCGCGCCCACGCCGAAGGGCGCACCGCCATCGTCTTCGGCTTTCAGAACCCGTCCCCGATCGAGGACGACATCGGGCTCGTCGAGATCTGCCACCAGCTCGGCGCCCGCTTCATGCAGCTTACCTACAACAACCAGTCGCTGCTGGCGACCGGCTGCTACGAGGCGGAGGATGCCGGCCTCACCCGCATGGGCCGCGAGGTCGTGGGCGAGATGAACCGGGTCGGCCTCGTCGTCGACATGTCGCATTCCGGCACCCGCTCGACCCTGGAGGCGATCGAGGCTTCGAAGCGCCCGATCGCCGTCACCCACGCGAACCCCGCGTGGTGGCATCCGGCCCTGCGCAACAAGCCGGACGAGGTGCTGAAGGCGCTGGCGGCGACGGGGGGGATGCTCGGCTTCTCGCTCTACCCGCACCACCTGCGGGGCGGTCCGGACTGCACGCTGCGAGACTTCGCCGAGATGATCGCGCGCACGGCGGAGACGATGGGGACCGGGTGCCTCGGCATCGGCTCCGACCTTTGCCAGGACCAGCCGGATGAGGTCGTGTCCTGGATGCGCGAGGGGCGCTGGACCAGGAACGCGGACTACGGCGAGGGGGCGGCCGACGCGCCGGGATTCCCGCCGCAGCCGTCCTGGTTCCGGGGCAACCGCGACTTCCCCGGCCTCGCCCCGGCCCTGCGCGCGGCCGGCTTCGACGCGGCGGAGACCGCCGGGATCATGGGCGGGAACTGGCTCGCCTTCTTCGAGCGCTCGTTCGGACCACAAGCATAACCTTCAGGGGGGCACGACCTCATGGCCAAGGCCACTTCCTATCCCGCGGCGGTCGCGGCGCCCGAACACACGGGCGTCAACGTGCCGCTGTTCGCCATTACCGGCGGCTTCATCGTCCTCTTCTGCCTGCTGGCGCTGTTCGACCTCGACGCGCTGGGCACCATCGTCGACGCGAGCTTCGCGTGGTCCCTCAAGTGGTTCGGCCTCTACTGGCAGTTTCTCCTGCTCGCCACCTTCCTGATCAGCCTCCTGATCGCCGTCCTGCCCGGGGCGAAGACGAAGCTCGGCGGCCTCGACGCCCCTGAGTTCACCCTCTTCCAGTGGGGGGCCATGATCATGTGCACCCTGCTCGCGGGCGGCGGGGTGTTCTGGGCCGCGGGCGAGCCGATGGCGCACTTCCTCTCGCCGCCGCCCTTGTTCGGCGGCGAGGGCGGCAGCGCTGCGGCGGTCGACCCGGCGCTCGCCCAGTCCTTCATGCACTGGGGCTTCCTCGCCTGGGCGATCCTGGGCAGCCTCACCACCATCATGTTCATGCACTACCACTACGAGAAGGGCCTACCCCTGGCCCCGCGCGTCCTCCTCTACCCCGTCTTCAAGGAGCGCGCGCTGCACGGGCCGATCGGCCTGATCGCGGACGCCGTCTGCATCGTCGCCGTCGTCGCCGGCACGGTGGGGCCGATCGGCTTCCTGGGCTTGCAGGTGAGCTACGGCCTTTCGGCCCTGTTCGGCATCGAGGACGGCTTTGCGACCCAGGCGGTCGTCATCGTCTGCCTCACGGCCCTCTACACCCTCTCGGCCGTGACCGGCATCGACAAGGGCATCCAGATCCTCAGCCGGATCAACGTCGTCCTCGCCTTCGTCCTCCTCGCCTTTATCCTGCTCGCCGGCCCCACCCTCTTCATCCTCGGCCACTTCGCCACCGGCTTCGCCACCTACTTGGTCGACTTCTTCCCGATGGCCCTGTTTCGCGGCGACCAGGAATGGCTCGGCTGGTGGACCGTGTTCTTCTGGGGCTGGTTCCTCGGCTACGGCCCGCTCATGGCGATGTTCGTCGCCCGCATCAGCCGCGGCCGCTCGATCCGGTCCATCGTCCTGATGCTCTCGATCCTGGCCCCCGTCGTCACCGCCTTCTGGTTCACCGTCGTCGGCGGCACCGGCATCGCCTACGAGCTGGCCAAGCCCGGCACGGTCTCGACCGCCTTCGAGGGCCTCAACCTGCCGGCGGCCCTCCTCGCCATCACCCAGGCGCTGCCCTGGGGCTTCCTGGTCTCGGTCCTGTTCCTGGTGCTCACCACGATCTTCGTCGCCACCACCAGCGACTCGATGACCTACGTGATCTCGGTCGCGGTGGCGAGCGACGACCAGCCGCGTACGCCCGTGCGCGTGTTCTGGGGCGTCGCCATGGGGCTCACGGCGATCATCCTGATCTCGGTCGGATCGGGCGGCGTCTCGAAGCTGCAGTCGTTCATCGTCGTCACCGCCGTGCCGGTCTCGCTGGTCCTGCTGCCCTCGTTGTGGGACGCGCTCAGGATCACGCTCGCCTACCAGCGGGCCGGCCGGGGCTGATCCTCGCGCGGCGGGTCGAAGCCGGGCCCGCCGCCGCTGGATGTCGTCCTGCGGCTTGCTCAAGGATCGGCCAAGGATGGGGAGGAACGGGAACATGAACCGGGAAGCGGCGCCTCGCGCGGGCGAACCCCCCGTATTGCGCGCGCCGGAGACGGTCATGCGCCTGGAGCGGCTGGGCGCCAACCACCAGACCCGCCTTTCCTTCATGCGCGCGCTCCTGCGCCGCCTCAAGGCCGAGGGCTGGCGGGTGACGCGGCCCGTCTGGGAGATCGACGCGAAGGGCGTGGGCCGCGCCGTCTACGTCGCGGAAGGGCCGACGCGCAGCTACGGCCTCGTCGCCTTCGCCCACGACCTGCCCGACGACGAGCGCACCGACCGCGTCATCGCCGAGGCCTGGGACGCCACCTTCGCCCTGTTCGACGGCGTGCCGACCGCGGCCGACCTCGACCGGATGGCGGCGAACGTGCCCTTGCAGGAGGCGGGGCGCTGCGCGCCCAGCGAACTCGTCCTCAGCCGCGCCAACCGCTCGGTGCGTCTCTTTGCCCACGTGGTCGACCGCTTGGCCCGGGGCCTCCAGCCCGAGCGGGCCGAGCTTGAGAAGGTCGGCTACCTCATGCGGACCACCGCCGTCTACGGCAACGGCAAGTTCGGCATCGCCGACCGCGAGCGGATCGCGGATCGGCCGGAGTTCGCGGGGCCGTTCCGCGCCGAGATGCTGGCCGTCTGGCTGATCCGCGCGTTCACCGTCGACCTCGCCGAGCACGCGGCGCGAATGCTGGCCCCCGGCACGGCCGTCCGCCTGGATCCCGACCTTCGGCGCCGCCTGGGGGTAGGCAACTCCACCGGGCTCGGCATGGCGCCCTTCCTCGTCAACCACCCCGCCTTGCTGCACCGTTGGCTGCTCGCCAAGGAGACGGCGCTGGCGCGGGTGCGCGCGGTCGAGCACGCCGCGCCCGAGGCCGCCGAAACCTTCCCCCGCCTCGTCGGGCGCGCCCGGCGCACGGTCGGGGAATGGCGGGTCGCCGACGCCCGCTACGCCGGGCGCATCGCGCGGCTGGAAGACGATCTGGCGCGGCTGTCCTCCTGGCTGGAGGCCGGGGCGCTCGATGGCCCCTACCCCTTCGACCGCCTCTACCGCCGGGCCGAGGAGGCGCTGTCGATCGAGGCGCAGGAGCTTCTCGTCTCGCTGCTGCTGGAGCCGCACGGGGGCCTCGTCGACGACCTCGCCGAGACCATGAGCGCCGACGAGGAGGCGCCCGCGCGCATCGACGGCCGCATGAGCCTTGCGGACCTGCGCCGCCTGATCGAGGACCGCTACGCCTGGGCGCTCGGCGTGGACTACGCGAAGGCGGAGGCGCAGGCGCGGTTCTGGTACGTCTCGGCCGAGAAGCTGGAGCCGAGGCTGGGCGAGCGTGGCCGGGAGTCCGGCCACGAGCTGGAGCAGCCGCTCGCCGTCGGGCGCGACGTCGCGGCGCTCCGTAGGGCGCTGGGTGGGGCGGCGGGAACGGAGAGCGTGGCCGCCTTCCTCCTGCGCCACCCCGAGCACCGCCACGTCGTGCGCCGGGTGCAGCTCCACGCAACCCACCCCTACGCCGAGATCCAAGGCAACCTGATCGACGCCGGCCTCGTGCCGCTCGACCTCTTGCGCTGCAAGCTCGCCTTCTTCGGCGCGTCCAAGTTCGACCCGCGCTCCGACCGCTGGCTGCGGATCACCATGTACCAGGATGCCCCCTACCCGGACGAACTGGACCGGCTGCCCGCCGACGACTGGTGCTGGACGCCGGCCGGATGAGCGCTCTGTCGCTGAACGAGACCGAGGCGCTGGCGAGGAAGGCGGCCAGGGGTGCGGGGTTGCCCTGGGGGCTGGCCGAGGAGACCGGCAAGGCGGTCCGCTGGCTCGCGCTGCGCCGGCTCCCTTCCCTCGCCCTCCTCGCCGACCACCTGGAAGCGAACGACGGCCGCGCCTACGCGGCGCTGGCGCCCGAGGACGAGGCCGGGGTATGGCGCGCACCTTCCGGCCGCTTATGCCCTCTCGTCGTCGGCTGCGCCCTGCTCGACCGCCGCCACGATCTCGCCGGGGGCCGGACCGTCGAGACCGGCCCCGTCGCCCACCCGCTGCTGCTGCTGCCGGCGGTGGCGCGCGCGGTGGACGAGGCGCCGCTCGGCCTCGCCTGGGAGGGGGTCGAGCTGTGGGTCGGGCCGGAGGGCCTGTTCGTCGCGGGCGATGCCCTGACGGCCGCCGCGAGCCCCTGGTCGCGCTGCGGGCCGGCGCCCGCCGGGCCGCCTTCGGCGCGGTCCCTGCCGGTGGGGGACGGGCCCGTGCCGGTGGACGAGGCGACGCTCGCCCGCCTCGCCGCCCTCGCGCTGCGCACCTGCGTCCCGGCGAGCGAGGCGTCGCGCAAGGGGGCCGGGGCCGCGTCGGGCGACAACGACTGAAGGAAGACGCGCATGGAAGGCGGCACGCGGCTTTCGATCCGGGCGATCGAGGATCTGGCGAGAAAGGCGCTCGAAGCCGCCGGCACGGACCCCGACAACGCCGCACCGCTCGCCCGCGCCGTGGCGCAGGCCGAGCGCGACGGCATCCCGAGCCACGGCCTCGCCTACGTCCCGGTCTACTGCGAGCACGTCCGCTGCGGCAAGGTGGACGGCCGCGCCGAACCCACGGTCGGGCGTCCAAGGCCGGGCCTTGTCAGGGTCGACGCCGCCACCGGGTTCGCCCACCCCGCGATCGACCTCGGCTTTAAGGTCCTGATCCCGCTCGCCCGCGCGCAGGGCGTGGCGATGCTGGGGGTGGTCAACTCCTACAATTGCGGCGTGCTCGGCCACCACGTCGAGCGCCTCGCCGAGGCGGGCCTCGTCGGCCTCGGCTTCACCAACGCCCCGGCCTCGATCGCGCCCGTGGGCGGCGCGAGGCCGGTGCTCGGCACCAATCCTTTCGCCCTGGCGCTGCCCGACGGCGCCGGCTCCTGGCGCCTGCTCGTCGACCAGAGCGCCTCGGTCGTCGCCAAGTCCGAGGCGATGGCGCGCGCGCGCTCGGGCGAGCCCGTGCCCGAGGGCTGGGTCCTGGGGACGGACGGCCACCCCGTCACCGCGCCCGAGGCCGTGCTCAGGGGCACGATGGCGCCGGCCGGCGGCCCTAAGGGCGTCGGGCAGGCGCTCCTGGTCGAGACGATGGCGGCCCTCCTCACCGGCGCCACGCTCGGCCTCCACGCCAGCCCGTTCTCCGGCACCGAAGGCGGCCCGCCCCGCACCGGGCAGGGCTTCGTCGCCTTCGACCCCGAGGCGATGGCCGGCGCCGGCTTCTTCGCCGGCCTGCGAGACCTCGCCGGCGCCATCGAGGGGCAGCAGGGCGCCCGCCTCCCCGGCGCCCGCCGCAAGGCCGCCCGCGCCAGGGCCGACGCCGAAGGCGTCCTCGTCCCCGATCGGCTGCTCGACCGGCTCAAGCCCTGACGGGGCCTGGAACCCGCCGCTTCCCATTTTGATGCGGACCGTCTGGTCATCCTCGGCTACAAGCCGACGGTGGTCGACGTGAAGCCGTCCCGGCCGCGCGGCTTTCGGACGCTCGCGTTCTCGCAAGGATGGTTCGCCCATGTACCAAGCCCGCCTGTTCGCCGTCCGCCACGCCAGGGGCTTCGAGTGGCTCTACGCCCGGCTGGAAGGGCTGCTCGTGGCCTTGGATCCTCTCTTCACCCGCATCGGCTACGACCGGATCGAGCGGCCGGTGGCCGTGGTGGAGCGCGGCGTCAAGGGCCTCCTGTTCGACTGCAGGATGTGCGGCCAGTGCGTCCTGTCCTCGACGGGGATGTCCTGCCCGATGAACTGCCCGAAGCAGCTGCGCAACGGCCCCTGCGGCGGGGTGCGCCCCGGCGGGTACTGCGAGGTGAAGCCCGAGATGCGCTGCGTCTGGGTGCTGGCCTGGGACGGGGCATCCCGGATGCGGGGAAGCGACAGGATCAAGGACGTGCAGCCGCCCGTCGACCGGAGCCTGGAAGGCTCGTCGGCGTGGCTGCGGGCGAGCCGGGAGAAGGCCGCCCGGCCCGGCCCGGCGCCGGAGGCGCGCCGGGCGGCGGTGGCGGAGGCCTTCCCGGCGGCGCGGCGGCACG
>JAGRGG010000203.1 GCA_020445645.1 Geminicoccaceae bacterium
TTTGTCTGTTGATCGAGCTTGGCTCCGATGTTCGAGCCAAGCTCGATCAACAGACAAAAAAAGAGAAAACAGGCCCCGCGCCAGCGGACGCGAAGCGTTTTCAGATCCTGGCCGGCAGCGCGAACGCCAGGACCGCGCGGAAGGGGGCGAGGAAGAGGGTGGCGAGGGCGAGCTTTACCGCGAGGTCGCCGAATCCCAGGGTGACGAAGGGCAATCCCGTGCCGGCGAAGGCGAGGGTGAAGAAGAGGGCGGTGTCGAGGACCGAGCCTGCCATCGAGGAGACGAGGGGGGCTTTCCACCAGGAGGCTCGACGGAGCCTTTGGAAGACGAGGATGTCGGCGAGCTGGCCGGCGAGGAAGGCGGTGCCGGAGGCGAAGGCAATGCGCGGGGAGGCGAGCCAGAGGGAGAGGAGGACGGCGAAGGCGAAGCCGGCGTAGACGGCGCGGCGGGCGTGGGCGGGGCCTTGCAGGCGGACGGTGAGGTCGGTGACGAGGAACGAGGCCGGGTAGGTGAAGGCGCCCCAGGTGAGGAAGTCGTTGATGGGGAACTGGACGAGAACGTTCGAGGCCAGGACCACGGCGGTCATGGCGAGGATGGGCAGGGCGGTGCCGGGGGCGGCGGATCGGGTCATGGTGGGGGGCGTGCCGGCTGGAGGGGGATGGCGGGCTAGATAGCGCCGCCCGCCGCCGCCGTCGACGGGGTTCCCGCCTTCAGCCCGGCGAGCGCCAGGGCGCAATGGGCCTCGACGTAGGCGTCCAGGTCCAAGGGTCGGTGCGCCTCGAAGGCGATCTTCCAGACCGCCGCCAGGATGGCCGGCCCCATCACCGCCTCGGGGCGGCGCGTCACCGGACCCTCCTTGAACTCGCCCCGCGCGACGCCGCGGGCGATGATGGCCTTGAGCGCGGCGAGGCCGCGGGCGATCACGGCGTCGTGGTAGAAGGCGGCGAGGCTTGGAAAGCGCGGCGCCTCGGCGAGCAGGAGGCGCAGCACCTCGCGCCCCTCGCCGGCCACGACCTCGCGGTAGAAGGCGCCGATGGCGCCGCGCAGCAGGTCTTCGGAAGGGGTTCGTCCGTCCGCCGCCAGCGCCTCGATCCGCGCCACCGTGGGCAGGATGCGGCTTTTCACCACCGCCTCGAACAGGGCGTCCTTGGTGGCGAAGTAGAGGTAGATCGTGCCCTTGGCGACCCCGGCCCGCGCCGCCACGTCGTCGAGCCGGGCGCCCGCGAACCCCTTCTCGGCGAACACGTCCAGGGCCGCCTGGACCAGCGCCCGCCCGCGCGCCTCCCGGTCGCTTCTGGGCCGTCCCCGTCGTTCCGTCGTCGCCATCGTGTCCTTGCCCGCATCGTTGCCCTGAGGTATATTATGACTGACCAGTCAGTTAAAGTATGACTCCAGGAGCCGGAGCATGGCAAGGGTGCTGAGGACTCCCATCGAGGGGCAGGAGACGCGGGACGCCGTGCCCGACGACGACCTGCCGCGTCCGGTCGCACATCCGGCCCCGGCGGAGCGTGCGAAGAAGCGGCGCTTCCTTCCCTTCCTGCCGCCCTTCCTGCCGCTCATCCCCGTTGCGATCGGCCTTGCGCTGTGGTGGTCGGGGACGATCGACCCTTTCCTGGAGCGCGTCGGGCTCAAGGTGCCGCCCCCGCCGTTGACGGCGACGGCGGCGCCCACTGCGGTGATGGCGCTCGGCCGGCTCCTGCCCAGGGGCGAGGTGGTGCGGGTGGCGGCGCCCTCGGGGGCGGGCGACGCCCGGATCGCCCGGCTGGCGGTGAACGAGGGCGACGCGGTGACGGCCGGCGACGTGCTGGCCGTGCTCGACAACAAGGAGCATCTGGAAGCGGCGCTGGGCGCGGCGCGGGCCGAGATCGGCGTCGCGGCGGCGACGCTCGCCAAGGCGCGCAACGACGTGGCGGCGTCGCTCGCCGGAGCAAAGGCGGCGCTGGGCAGCGCCGAGGCCGCCGCCCGGACGGCGGGGGACGAGCGCCGGCGGGCCGAGGCGCTGTTCGCCCGCAACGCCGTGGCGCGCGCCGTGCGCGACCGGCGGGTGCTCGACGCCGACCGGGCCGACCGGGCGGAGGACGAGGCGCGGGCGGCGCTGCGCAGGGTGCGGGCGCCCGAGGGCGAGCAGCCGGACGTGGCGCTGGCCCGGCAGGGCCTTCTGGCGGCGCGTGCCAGGGCCGAACAGGCGCGGGCCGATCTTGCCGCGTCGAGGGTCACGGCCCCGATCGACGGCCGGATCCTCGACATCCACGCCCGGCCCGGCGAGCGGATCGAGGGGGCGGGGCTGCTCGACATGGGCGACGTGGCCCACATGATGGCGAGGATCGAGGTCTACGAGACCGACATCGCCCGCGTCGTCCTGGGCGACCCCGTCTCCCTCGCGGCACCGCCGTTCGCCGGACCCCTGCGGGGCCGCGTGGAGCGCATCGGCCGGCAGGTCGGGCGCCAGACGGTCGTCGACGCCGACCCCTCGGCGAACACGGACGCGAGGGTGATCGACGTCTGGGCCGTCCTGGATCCCGCCTCGATCGACCGCGCCCAGGGCCTGACGAACCTCCAGGTCACGGCGCGCATCGGAGACGGGCGGTGAGCGGGCCGCTGGTGGCGCTTCGCGCCCGCACGCCGCTCGGCTGGCTGCAACTGCGGCACAACAAGGCGCGGCTCGCGGCGGCCTTGGCCGGGGTCGCGTTCGCTGACATCCTGATCTTCATGCAACTGGGGTTCCTGGGCGCGCTCACGGCGGCAAGCATCGCCTCGAACGTCGACTGGAACGCCGACATCGTCCTCGCTTCCAGCGAGATGGAGACCCTCGACATCGCGGGCACCCTGCCGCGCCGCCGGCTCTACCAAGCGCTGGCGGTGGAGGGGGTCGCCGAAGCGTCGCCCGTCTACGTCGGCAGCCTGTCATGGAGCGACCCTGAGACAGGCGACGAGGTCCAGACGCGGGCCTTCGGCATCGATCCTGCTTTCCCGGCCTTCCTCGACCGGGACATCCAGGACCGGCAGGCCGGACTGGCGCTGCCCGACACGGCGCTGTTCGACCGGCTGTCGCGCGGGAACTTCGAGCGGCTCGTGGCCGAGGTTGACGCCGGGCGGCCGGTCGTCCTCGAGGCGAACGGCCGCCGCCTCACCCTCACGGGCCTGTTCGGCCAGGGCGCCACCTTCACCGCCGACGGCACGCTCGTCGTCTCCGACCAGACGTTCCTGCGCTTCTTCCCGAAGCGCGCCGCGGGCGCGCCGAGCCTGATCTTCGTCAAGGTCGCGTCCGGCGCCGACGCCACGAGGGTGGCGGCCCGGCTGCGGGCGGTGCTGCCGGCGAAGGACACGGCCGTGCGCACCAGGGCCGAGACGATCGCGATCGAGAAGGCGTACCAGCTGGGCAAGCGGCCGGTCGGCTTCGTGTTCTCGTTCGGGGTCGTCATCGGCGTCATCGTCGGCCTCGTCATCGTCTATCAGGTGCTCTCGACCGACGT
>JAGRGG010000204.1 GCA_020445645.1 Geminicoccaceae bacterium
CTCGGACGGCCACGGGTGCAGCGACACGGGCACGGTGACGGTGACGGTGACGTTTTCCAAAGAGGCCATCCGCGGCACAGCTCTACACGCCACCCCCACGCGCGGCCCCTTCGCCGACGAGATCTACGGGCTCGGCGGCAACGACCGGCTCGACGGCGGGGCGGGGGCCGACACCTACGTCGGCGGGGCGGGGCGCGACACCTTCGTCTTCGCCGACAGGGACGGGGGCAGCGTCGAGACGGTGCGGGACTTCCAGAACGGGCAGGACCGGTTCGACGTGTCGGGGCTGGGCGCGGACGGCTTCGTCGTCGTCGACCTCGGCCGCGACACGCGGATCGACCTCTACAGGGACGACCCCTTCCCCGGCGCCCCCGACGTCCTGGTCGAGCGCATCCTGCTGCCCGGCTTCGCCGACAGCTCCAAGATCGACGCCGGTGACTTCGTCGGCCTCTAGGGGGGCGGGACGCGCCCCTTGACGCCGGCCGCGGCCGTTGGTTTCCTCCCGCCCGTTCCCGTGCCCGCGGGCGAACGGCAGCGAGAGCCTTGCATGAACGTCACCATCACCCTTGAGCGCCCCGAGGAAGGCACCGGCTCCGGTCCCGTCCGGGTCGGCTGGCTGCTCGACGAGGACAAGGCCGGGGTCGTGTTCCTGCCGCCCGAGCGGGTGCGCTCGGTCGAGATGAACCGGCACCACGCGAAGTCCGCGTCCCGCTGCCCCGCCGTCATCAACCTGGAGAGCCGCTACTTCGTCGTCCGCTGCCCGTTCGACCTGCACCTGAAGTTCGTCCGCGACAAGGACGGCAAGCCGGCCCTGAAGAACGTGCTGGGCGACATGAGCCCGGTGCGGGGCTCGAAGCTGGCGAAGCACCTGCACGTGACGGCGGAGCAGGAGTGGCGCTACAAGGACCGGCCGACGATCCAGCTCTCCCTGCCCTACCTCTTCATCGCCGACGAGTTCGTCTACCTCTCGCAGGTGGCGCCCTTCATGCACTACCGGAAGGAGCCGCTGCCGGGGACGATCTTCGGCGGGCGCTACCCGATCAGCGTCTGGCCGCGCCCCTTGATGTGGGCCTTCGAGTGGCACGAGCCGGACAAGGACATCCGCCTCGCGCGCGGCGAGCCCCTGTTCTACGCCCTGTTCGAGACGAACCCTCCCGACCGCCCCGTGCAATTGGTCGAGGCGGCGAAGACGCCGGAACTCACCGAGTACCTCGATACCATCTCCAGCGCGGTGAACTACGTCAACCAGACCTTCTCCCTGTTCAAGGAGGCCGAGGCGCGGCGCCCGGCGAGGCTGCTGACGGTCAAGGAGCGGTAGGCTTGCGCTTCGCGTCCGCTGGCGCGAAGCGCAACCTTGACCCGCCCCCGGCGCCCGCCTATGCACTCCCTTACGTGGGGATTTGGGCCGGTCGGCTTGCGGGCCACGTTAAACACGCCGCTAAAAGGCCGGGACGTCCGACGCCCTGGCTCTTGGCCAGGGTTTTTTCGTTGCGGGGACGACGGACGATGACGAAGGGTTGGGGGGCGCGCACCCAGGCGATCCACGCCGGCCGGGGGCGGTCGGGCCACGGCGAGACCTCGGAGGCGATCTTCCTCACCTCGGGCTTCGTCTACGCCGAGGCGGAGATGGCCGAGGACCGCTTTCGGGACCGGCGCCCGGGCTTCCTCTACAGCCGCTACGGCAACCCGACGGTGCGCGTCTTCGAGGAGCGGATGATGGCGCTGGAGGGCGCCGAGGAGGCCTGCGCCGTGGCGTCGGGCATGGCCGCCGTCCACGCCGCCCTCGTCTGCGGCGTCCGCCAGGGGATGCGGGTCGTGGGCTCGCGCCTGCTCTTCGGCTCGTGCCGCTACATCCTCACCGACATCCTGCCGCGCTACGGGGTCGAGACCGAACTCGTCGACGGCGCCGACACGGATGCCTGGGCGCGGGCGCTGGCGCGGCCGGCCGACATGGTGTTCTTCGAGACGCCGGGCAACCCCACGCTCGAACTCGTCGACTGCGCCGCCGTGTGCGGTCTCGCCAAGCGGGCGGGGGCACGGGTCGTCGTCGACAACGTGTTCGCCACGCCGCTCCTGCAAAAGCCGCTCGACCTCGGCGCCGACGTCGTCGTCTATTCGGCGACGAAGCACATCGACGGCCAGGGCCGCTGCCTCGGCGGGGTCGTCCTGGGCTCGAAGGCGTTCAAGGACGACCTCCTCCACCCCTACCTGAAGCACACCGGCCCCTCCTTGAGCCCGTTCAACGCCTGGGTGCTCCTCAAGGGGCTGGAGACGCTGGACCTCCGGCTGCGGCAGCACTGCGAGAACGCCCTTCAGGTGGCCCGCTTCCTGGAGGACCACCCCGGCGTCGAGCGCGTGCTCTACCCCGGCATCGAGAGCCACCCGCAGCACGCCCTCGCCCGGCGGCAGATGAAGGCGGGCGGCTCCGTCCTCGCCTTTCGCGTCGGCGGGGGGAAGGACCGGGCGTTCGAGGTCCTGAACCGGCTGCGCCTCGTCGCCATCTCGAACAACCTGGGCGACGCCAAGAGCCTCGTCACCCACCCGGCGACGACGACCCATTCGAAGCTGGCCGCGGGCGAGCGCGCGGCGCTTGGGATCACCGACGACCTGATCCGCCTCTCGGTCGGGCTCGAGGACGCGGAGGACATCCTGGGCGATCTCGACCAGGCGTTGCGCGGGTAGGCCGAAAGCGCGAAGCGTGGCGAGCCCGTGCCGCCTCTATCGCGCCAGAGGGGAGAATCCCAACCTGGGCTTGAAGTGGCGCCGCCGCGTACAACGGCGGGTCTTGCCTCTTCCACGGGGCTGGGCTCTTATGGGGTTAGTACCAGTCTCTTGGAGGGGCGCCGACGTGAGAACGTCCATGCCGATGGTGGAGTTGGGCAGCTTCGGCAACCGCCTGAAGGCGCTGCGCCACGCGAAGGGGATCAGCCAAGCCGACCTCGCCCGCCTCATCGGCCGGCACCAGACGGCGATCGGCCCCTACGAGCGCGACGAGTACCTGCCGGCGCGCGACGTCATCGACCGCCTCGCGGCGAGGCTCGACACCACCCCGGAATACCTGTGCTTCGGCCGCTCGCCCGACCGCCGCACCATCCCGTTCGGCGGCCGTGCCGGGGCGCTGCGCGGGCTCGCGCCGGCCGGCGGACGCTTCGCCGTCCAGGTGCGGTACGAGGCGATGCTGGCCTACGAGGTGGCGGACGACGGCATGGCGCCCGTGTTCCGGCCGGGACAGCACCTCCTCGTCGCGCGCGAGCCCGCCCCGGAGCCGGAGGCCCTTTTGGGCCGGCACGCGCTCGTCGACCTGCCCGACGGCCGCGCCCTCCTCCGGCGGCTCGCCCCGTCGGGGGCGCCGGAACGCTTCGACCTCGCCGCCTACGCGGCGCCGACGATCCAGGACGTTCGCCTGCTCGCCGCCCGGCCCGTCCTCGGCGTCCTGGAGCCCGAGGCCCTCGCGCCGCCGGCGCAGGGGGCGGACGGGGCCTACAAGTCTTATGGTTGATAAGAAATTCTCTTAATGCTTGGAAGTTTAAAAACTGGTCGGTATTTTAGCTAAATATGGTTCAAAGCCAAGCCGCAGGTTCGGGACGAGCAGAGGATGAGAAGCCAGACCATGACCCAGGTTGCCAGCAAGGCCGTAGGGCGCAGCACCGGCGGACGCAGCCGCGCCCTGGACGTGGACCACTTCGTGAGCCTGCGCATCCGCCAGCGCCGGATCATGCTCGGGCTCACCCAGCAGCAGATGGCCGAACTCATCGGCGTCACCTACCAGCAGGC
>JAGRGG010000035.1 GCA_020445645.1 Geminicoccaceae bacterium
CGGCCGCGTCGGGCAGGGCGGCGTCGATCCCCTCGGGCGCCCGCCCCAGCCGGCGCTCGGCCGCGCGCGCCGCCCAGACCAAGTCGAAGAGGGTGCGGCCCATCCGGCCCGGCCGGCCGCCCATGAACGCGGCGTAGGCGTCGAGCCTGCCGCCGATGCGGGCGGCCTCGTCGAGGACCGCGCCGTCCGGGCGCGAAGGCGGGGCGGCGGCCTCGGGGTCCAGACGGCAGGCGCCGCCGAGCCCCAGGGCCGCCAGCCGCGCGCGGAGGGCCTCGAGCGCGGCCGGGCGGGACGCCGCGACGAGGACGCGCGATCCCCCCCCGATCGCGCGGGCGACAAGGGCGGCGATCGGGTCGGCGCGCGCGCGCCCGAAGGGTGCCGCCAGGACGACGCTCCGGCGCAGGCCCAGGACCTCGTCCGGGTCGAAGGCTCCCCCGTCGTCGGCCGGGTCCTTCGGCGGGACGAGCAGGGGCGCGAGGACGGGGTGGCCGTCGTCGAGGCCGGCGGCGACGCGGTCGAGGTCGGCGTCGATCGGGGCCGCGCCGACGGGCGTCCCCGAGCGCAGGGCCGCGAAACGCTCGCCGATGGAACCGCCTTGCCGCACGCCCGAGCGCCCCCTCTTCCCACCGACGTCCCGCCGCGCAACGCAGGGGCGGGGGCATCATAGCGGGCCGGGGCGGGGCGGCACAACCGGGCGGCGTGGGCACGCTACGCGTCCGCCGGCGCGGGAGCGTCTCAGCGCAGGCGCAGGTCGCTCACGGCGCGCTCGTAGGCCGAGGCGGCGAGCGCCACGCCGCAGGGCGGGGGCGGCAGGGCGAAGCGGCGCTCGTCGAGGGTCCCGCCCAGGAGGGTGAAGAGGCGAAAGGCGACCCCGCTGCCGGCGCCGCAGTGGGGGGGCGCCGGGCGCCGGCCGGCGGTCCTGTTGACGACGGCGACGCGCAGCCGGGTGCCGGACGGCAGGCCGCCCGCCGGCAGGGCGTAGCTCTCCAGCTTCGTGCCGCTGTCCTTGCCCCCGTCGCGGCGCTCGATCCGGCCCTTGGCGTCGCCCGCCGCGTCCCGGCCGCCGCCGACGGCGCCCGGTTCGTGGACGACGAGGTCGAGGTCCACGGCATCCTGCCACGCCAGCACGACCCGGGTCACCCGCTCGGGGTCGGCGAAGATGAGGGACGCCTCGGTCTGCGGCCCGCCCTCGACCTCGACCTCGACCGGCGTGGCGACCTCGACGAGCGGCAGGACGAAGCCGGCCCCGCCCTTCTCGTCGAGGCGGGCGTAGAGGCGAAGGCCGTGCGCCCGCTCCTCCAGCCTGACGACGCCGCCCCCGGGGCAGCCGCTCTCGACGCGGAGCCGGACGAGGCCGTCCTCGTTCTCCGGCCTGAGCATGGCGAAGCGGCAGGGCGGCAGGTCCTGGAGGAGGGCACGGCCGAGTGCCGGGGGCGCGGCGAGGAGGGTGGCGCGCGCCGTCCCGGACGCCGTTTCGGGTGGCGGAGGCGCGGCCGCCCGCGATACAGGGGGTCGGGCATCGGCCGGTGCCGCCTCGTCGAAGACCGTGCGGACGTTGCCGGCCTCGTCGACGAGGCCGATCGCGTCGGGGCCGTCGCCGAGGAGGCGGAAGAGCACGGCCCGCCCGGCCTCGTCGGCGAGGCGGGCCACCGGCCTGCCGTTGTGGACGAAGCGGACGAGCCGCCCGGGGGCGCAGGGGTCGTCGACCCGGACCTCGACCGACCCCCGCGTCGGCCGCTCGACCTCGACCCGGACCGGTTCCCCGCAGGCGGCGCCCGCGGCCTGCGGCGCCAGGACCGCCGCCAGCGGCGCCAGGAGGAGGGCGGGCAGGCGGCGCGCCGGGGGGCGGGGCATGGCTCAGGACTCCTCGGGCTCGATCCAGACCTCGACCCGGCGGTTGCGCGCCCGCCCGGTGGCGTCGTCGTCGCAGGCGACGGGCAGCTCCTCGCCGAGGCTCATGACCCGGCCGACCCGCACGCCCTCCTCGGCGAGGGCGTCGGCCACCGCCCGCGCCCGCTGCCGGGCGAGTTCGGCGTTGGTCTGGTAGCCGCCCCTTCCGTCGGCGTAGCCGACGAGGGTGACGGCCGCCGCCTTCTCGTGCGCCCCGCGCAGCCACGCGGCGAGGCGGCGCAGGTCGCGCCGGCCGCGCGCGTCGAGGCCGCTCGACGCCGTGGCGAAGCGGAAGGTCGCGGTGAGCCGCCGCGCCTTGCCGAGGCGCGCCCTGAAGGGATCGAGCGCCCCCGCGACCTGCGGCCGGTAGCCCTCGAGGCGCTTTTGGAACGCCGCCTGCTCCGCGTCGCCGGCGGGGCGGATGGCGAGCGAGGCGAAGCCGAGGCCCTCCAGGCGCGCCTGCCCGCCGCCGGTGGCGAAGGCGACGAACGCGGCGCCCGCCGGCGTCGTCCGCGCCGGGGGCAGGTACAGGAACAGGCGCCGGGTGAGCGGGTAGTCCTCGGTCTCGAGCCCGAACGGGGTCGCCCCGCTCTCGAGACCGCACTCGGCCAGGGGGACGGCCTTGGCGCCCCCCGCCTCGCTCTGGCTGGCGAAGGCGACGGCGCCGGGCACTCTCATGAGTTCGTCGACCATGTCGGTGGCGCGTTCGTAGCGGGGGGCATCCCTTGCGAGCGAAGCGCCTTGCAGGACCGCCGCGTCGAAGGCCTCGTAGCCGCCGGCCTCCTCGTCGAGGCCGAGGACGACGACCGGCATGGGCGGGCCGCCGACCTCGGCCCAGTTCCGGATCCGCCCGGTGAACAGGCCGTTCAGCTGGGCGCGCGACAGAAGGCGGACCGGGTTGTCCGAGTGGACGAGCGGCACGAGCGCGTCGAGGCCGACGACGTGCTCGCCCGCGTCGCCCGCGAGCCCGCCCAGCGCCTTTCCCGCCTCGGCCTCGGCCTCGCGCACGGGTCTGGTGCTCAAGGCGAGGTCGGCGCTGCCGTTGACGAGGGCCGCGAGGCCCGCGTCCGAGTCGAGCGCCGCGATCCTGACGCGCGTCGGGAAGTCCGGGGGGCCGCCCGCGAGGTCGAGTTCGGCGTTGTCCGCGCGGACAACGCCCCGGGTGACCCGGTCGACCCCGTTCGCCTCGGCGTAGCCCCGGATCAGGCCGGGCACGAGGGCCTCCGCGACCACCCGCGCGCCCGCGATCCGCAGGGTCTCCGCCCCGGCGGGAACGGGCGTCGGGGACGGGGCGGGGGGCGGGGCAGCGTCGCTCCCTTCGAGGCTCGCCACCTCCGCGCTCGGCAGGAGCAGGGTGCCGTAGGGCGTCGTCACCCTGTAGCGCCCCTGGGCCAAGCCCTCGATCGCGCCTTGCACCTGGGTGCCGTTCTTCAGGGTGAGCCGCACCTCGCGCCCGACAAAGGAGGTGTCGCCCGCCGTGGCGCTTTTCCCGCCGTCCCCCTTCCCTGCGACGCGCCCCGGCGCCGCGTCGCCGAGGTGGCGGCGGACGATGGCGTCGTAGCCCCCGTCCGCCTGAAGGGCGGCGAGCCCGGCGTTGAAGCGCTTGAGGATCTCCCGGCTCGCCGGGTCGAAGCGGGGGGCGATGACGTGGAGCCGGCTGCTCTCGACGATGAAGCCGCTCGTCGCCACGTCGCCGGCATCGAGGCCCGGCGTCGCGCGCACCGCGTCCCAGCCCTGCATCTCGTAGGTGGGCACGAGGTCGACCCGGTCGAGGGCGAGCAGTTCGAAGCAGCGCGTCATGTCGAGCGGCCGCTCGAGCTTCGCCCGCCCGTCGGCCAGCATCGCCTCGATCAGGGGGGCCAGCGCGTAGCCGATGGGCGAGCAGACCGTGACGCCGGCGGCGTCGGGCTTCAGGTCCGGGTGGCGGGCCGGCTTGTAGAAGAAGCGGCGTTCGACGGCGTAGAACGGTTCGGAGTAGAGGAACTGCCGCGCGCGCCCGTCGGTGCGGTAATACGGGAAGGTGGCGCCGTAGACCCCGGCCAGCGTGTCGTCGTAGCCCTCCTGCCAGTCCTTCCAGGCGATCGTCAGGTCGTCGCCGGCACGGGCGAAGGCGGCGCGCACGAGGTCGGTCGCGAGCCCGCCCTCGGGCAGGCCCTGGTCGCTGAAGGGGCGGAAGTCGTTGCCGGTGACGACGGCGAGCGTCGCCGCGCGGACCCCCAAAGGTGCAAGGGCGGGCACGACGGTGAGCGCCGCCGTGAGGGCGAGAACATGAAAAGAAATCCGACACCCGCGTCTTTGGATCGATTCGTTCATCGCCCCGCTTTCCCGCCCCGTCCATTGTCGACGACAATGGAACGTCGGCCCGGAGGATTCAACACGAACATCCGCCGATGAACTCGCCTTGCGGGCTAGGGGGATCCTTTTCGGCGGCTTGACCGAACGCGCGAAGGGTCCGAAACCCTGCCGGCACCGGGGCTTGAGCGGGAGGGGCGGGGATGGCGGGAACGACCAGGCTGGCGGGGATCATGGGCTGGCCGGTCGGCCACTCGCTCTCGCCCCTTCTGCACCGGCACTGGTTCGAGGCGCACGGGATCGACGGCGCCTACGTGAAGCTGGCCGTGGCGCCAAAGGGGCTGGAAGCCGCGCTGCGCGCCCTGCCGGCCCTGGGCTTCCTCGGCTGCAACGTGACGATCCCGCACAAGGAGCACGCCTTCGCGCTCGTCGACGAGCGCGATGCGGCGGCGGAGGCGATGGGCGCCGTCAACACGGTGCTCGTCCTCCCGGACGGGCGGCTGAAGGGCCTCAACACCGACGGGCTCGGCTTCCTCGCCCACCTGCGGGCGACCCTGCCGGGGCTCGCGCTCGAAGGCGCCCGCGCCCTCGTCCTGGGCACGGGCGGCGCGGCCCGCGCCATCGGCCGCGTCCTGCTCGACCCCGGCGGGGGCGCCGGAGTCGAAACGCTCCTGCTCGCCAACCGCACGGAGGCCCGCGCCCGCGCGCTCGCCGACTTCCTCGGCGGGGGGGAGGTCGTGCCCTGGGAAGCGCGCGGGGCCGCCCTGGAGGGGGTCGACCTCCTCGTCAACGCCACGCCGCTCGGCATGGCGGGCCAGGGGCCGCTCCCGCTCGACATCGAAGCGCTGCCGGCAGGCGCCGCCGTCTACGACATCGTCTACCGTCCGCTCGAAACCGACCTGCTGGCCAGGGCGCGGGCGAGGGGCAACCCCGTCGTCGACGGCCTCGGAATGCTCCTCCACCAGGCCGTCCCCGGCTTCGCCCACTGGGGTGGGGTTACGCCCCCCGTCGACCGGGCAGCGCGAGAGGCCGCGTTAGCGGGGCTGTAGCACCCCTCAGACGCGCGCGAAGCGCTTTGGCTAGGAAGGGGCGGTACTCGACGAGATAGCGCCTCCAGAGCCTCCCTGGCTCCCGCAAGAGCCTATACAGCCAGCGGGCCTCCAGACGGTCGACCCAGGCGGGGTAGTAGCGCTCGGTCAGGGCGAGCTGGTCGAGGAAGCCGCCGCAGGTGAAGGCGATGCCGGAGAAGCCGGCTTCGCGCAGCCGGGCGAGGAAGCGCTCCTGGTGCGGCGCCCCCATGCCGCAGAGCACCATCTGCGGGCGGGCGGCCAGGATGGCCTCGATGACCGCCTCGGGCGGCTGGTAGCCGTCGAGGACGCCCTTGTAGTCGATCAGGGGGAAGGTGCGCCGCATCCGGGCCACCGCCCCTTCGGCGACGCCGGGCTTGGCGCCGACGACGAACAGGCCGCCGCCCTTCGCCTCCAGCCGGCCGAGGACGGGCAGATAGAGCGACGTCGCGTCGAAGCTGAGGCGGGGCACGGAAGCGCCCGTCGTCCAGCCGGCGGCCTTGGCGACGGCGATCCCGTCGGCGAGCACGAGGTCCATCCCGGCGAGGAGGCCCGCGTAGTCGGCGTTGCGGTCCTTGAGGGTCCAGGCGTGCGGGTTGACGAAGGTGACGAAGGTGGCCTCGCCGGCGAAGGCGGCGTCGACGCGGGCGAGCACGGCCGGTTCGTCGGCGGCCAGGCTGAGCGGCAGCCCGAAGAGGTCGGCGGCGGTCAAGGGGGGCACCTCCAGGGACGATGGGCCAGGGACGATGGGCCAGGGGCGATAGGCCGGACGCCCCGTCATCCCGCCCCCGCGCCGAAGGTCCGGCCGAAAAGGCGCCGGTGGCTCCCCTTCGGGGGGGAAGGCCACCGGCCAGTCGCTGAGGAGACGAGGTCGAGCGGACGATGCCATAGTCCAGCGACGAAGGTGTTAAGAGGGCTGGTTAACTTTCGTATCCGCCTACGCTTCCCCGCCTGGGGTCGTTCCGGCGCCGTCGTCCGGATCGGGCACCCCCTGGAAGGCTCCAATACCGGCGTCGGTCTTGTGCCTTCCGTCTGGCACCTGGGCGTCGTCGGCGGGGGAGGGCGCCTCTCCGACGCCGGCGTCGATCCAAGGTATTTTTGCCTACGGGGTGTCGCGGGCGGTCGGGGCGGACTCCTCAGAATCTTGTTAGAGAGTTAGGATTCTTAAGTTAGTAAGTTAGAGGGCGGAATCCGCCTTACGGATCAAGGGGTTGCAGCGAAAAATGTGAATGATGTACCGTGTCTATGTGAATGATGTACCGTGTCTGGGGCCGAAAAGTGTGAATGATGTACCGTGTCTATGTGAATGATGTACCGTGCCTTTGACATAACGTAAATCCCTCGAAATGTGGAAAACTCTGCCGATCTTGTGGGTAAAATGACGTGGACGGTTGATGGATTCTGCTTTTTTGTGGATAACTTTTGGCCTCCTGTGGATGAAATGTGGATAAGTAGAGGGAATTCAAGCCTAAATTGCCTCGGCGACGACGGGCGGCGACCGAAATGTGAACGATGTACCGTGTCGATCCGGGCGTCGGCGGGCCGAAATGTGAACGATGTACCGTGCCTCGAAAGGCGCCCGGCGGGGCGCGGGCGACGGGCCGCGACGGGCCGGAATGTGAATGATGTACCGTGCCTTCGAGGGTGCCGGCCGCCGGAAGCGTGAACGATGTACCGTGCCCGGGGAGGCTAGCCGGCGTCGAGGCGCAGCGGCTCCAGCACCTCGGGGAGCGTCTCGGCGCGTGGCCAGATCGAGACGATGATGCGCTCGTTGGACGCCCAGCGGCGTCCCTCGAAGGCGTCGGCGTCCCCGTCGGCCTGCCGGTCCCTAGGATTGAAATTCATGGTAATGTGGTATTCCGGCAGGTCGTCGTCCTCGATGACCTTCCGAAGCTGCGGCTTGAAGAAGCGGGGCTCCAGGACCGAGCCGCACTTCTCGATCAGCTTGGGCAGGGTGATGATCCACCGGTCCTGGTAACCACAGTGCTTTCGCGCCAGCTCGTAGAGGCGGCGCTTCAGCCCCATGCTGAGGTCGAAGTAGGAGGACGCGATCGTGAGCACGCGCCGGTCCTTCACGATGGCGCGGAACATCCAGTCGTTGAGGGTGATCTCGCAGGCGGCCATCACCTGCTTGCCGGCCGCCGAGCGCTTTTCGAGCACGCGGAAGGTTTCGATCCAGCCGAAGCCGCGCCGCTCCTTCGTGTCGCCCGACGCGATCGTCGTCAGGATCGTCGTCGAGCGCAGGCGGAACATGGCGTCCAGGATCAGCTCGTAGGCGCGCTTGCCGTTGCCGCGGCCCGTGACCTTCAGGAGGTTGTAGGCGTTGAAGCGGATGGTGCGCTCGACGGGCAGGCCCCGCTCCAGGCGGTCGTTGATGATGCTTGCCAGGTAGATGAGGACGTCCTTGTCCCAGATGGTGGCGATCCCCCGGTCGCCCGGGCGGACCTCGATCTTCACCTTGCCGTCGTCGTAGACGAGCGGCTTCATCCGGGGCGTCTTCTGGAGCGAGAAGAACGGGAACTCCATCAGCGCCCGGTCGTCCTTGAAAGGGGCGTTGATGATGCTGTCGAGGAAGAGGTCGACCTGCTTGTCGTTCAAGGGCCGGGCCTTCGGGGGCAGAGTGTGAACGATGTACCGTGCCCTACAGCAAGCCCGCCCCCCGCCGCAATCCCCCGCCTCGACGTTGCGCGGCGCCTACCCCGCCGCCCTGGCCAGCGCCGCCTCGACGATCGCGGGGGTGAGGAGCTGGGGGAGAAGCTCGGGCGGTCCCTTCGCCGGGTAGACGGCGTAGAGCGGCACCCCCGAACGCTCGAAGCCCGCCAGCAGGCGGGTGATCGCCGGGTCCTGGCGGGTCCAGTCGCCCTTGAGGTAGGCGGCGCCGGAGCGCTTCAGCGCGGCCTCGAAGCCGCCGCCCGAGAGCGCCACGCGCTCGTTGACGAGGCAGGTGAGGCACCACGCCGCCGTCATGTTGACGAGGACGGGGCGCCCTTCGCCGCGCAGGCCCGCCAGCCGCGCCGCGCTGAAGGGCTCGGCCGGGGGGGCGATGACGACCCCCTTGGCGGCGGCCCCGTCCGCCCGTTCCCCTTCGGGCGCGGACCACAGCGGCGCCGCGGGCAGAACGAGCGAGACGACGAGGGCGACGAGGGCGAGCCCCCGCGCCGCCCGCCCGGACAGCCCCGCGAGCCAGAAGGCGAAGCCCAGGACGACGAACCCCAGGAGGGCCATGAGGAGGGCGCCCTCGCCGCCGCTCAGGCTGAGGACCCAGAGCAGCCACGCCGCCGTTGCCAGCATGGGAAAGGCCAGCGCCTGCCGCAGGCGCTCCATCCAGGTGCCGGGGCGGGGCAGGAGCGCCTGGAGGGCCGGGACGAAGCTCAGGGCGAGGAAGGGGGCGGCGAGGCCGAGGCCGAGCGCGAGGAACACGGCGAACGCGGTGGCGGGGCCTTGGGTCAAGGCGAAGCCGACGGCGCCCGCCATGAAGGGCGCGGTGCAGGGGGTGGCGACGACGACGGCGAGCATCCCGGTCACGAAGCTGCCGCCGGCCCCGCCGCTTCGCCCGAGGCCGGCGCCCACCCCCATGAGGCGGGTGCCGAGGCTGATGCCCGTGAGCAGCCAGAGGCCGATCCCGGCGGTGAGCCACGCGAGGGCGAGGACGACGAGCGGCTCCTGGAGCTGGAAGCCCCAGCCGACGGCGGCGCCGCCGGCCTTGAGGGCGAGGAGGAGGGCGGCCAGCAGGAGGAAGGCGAGGAGGACGCCGCCCGTATAGGCGAGCCCGCCGAGCCTCGCCGCCCGCCCCCGGTGCGCGGCGAGGTGGAGCGCCTTGAGCGACAGGACCGGGAAGACGCACGGCATCAGGTTGAGGACGAGCCCCCCCAGGAGGGCAAGGCCGAGCGCGCCCACGAGGCCGAGGGTGCCGGGGGCGACGGGGGCGGCCGCCACGGCGCCCCGCGGCGCGTCGACGGCGAGCGCCTGCCGCCCCGGCCCGTCGGGGAGGGGCTCGGTGAGGACGAGGACGCCTTGCAGCCGTTCCGGCGGCTTGGCGCCCTCTTCGGGGACCAGGTCGAGCGCGAGCCCGTCCGCCGTCCGCGCCAGGGTCTGCGGCGCCGCCGCCCCGACGACGCCCGGCTCGTCGGGAAAGAAGTGGGCCTCGACGCCCTCCGGGAAGCGCCCGTCGAGGCCGAGGCGCAGGGTCTTCCCGTCCCCGTCGAAGCGGGCGGGGAAGGGGTTCGGGCGGGGAAGCGCGGCCTCGGCCGTCCGGAACCGGGGCGCCTCGGCCGAGGGGACGGGGGATTCCCCGGTGTCGATCAGGAGGTCGAAGTCGCCCTGCTCCGGCACGCAGATGTCGGCGCAGACGAGCCACCGCGCCTCGGCCCGGACGCGCAGCGGGATGCCGGTCGGCCAGTCCTTCGGCAAGGTGAGGGTGCGGGCGAGGAGGACCCCGCCCTCGTAGCCGTGGTTCATGAGCCCCGCGTAGGGGATCGCTTCCGGCGCCGGCCAGAGGATCGGCCCCGCCGTCACCCCCGCCGGCAGCTTCAGGTCGATTTCGGTGGGCGCGCCCGAGTCGCCGGGGTTCTTCCAGTAGGTGTGCCAGCCGGGGGCGATGGCTTGGTCGAGGCCGACGCGGAACGGCACGCCGGGGGCGGCGACGGCGACGTCGGCGAGGAGGCGGGCCTCGACGCGGGGCGGTCCGCCGAACCCCTGCGCCAGGGCGGCGAGGGGCCAGAGGAGGAGCACGAGGCAGAGAAGACGGATCAAGTCGGGGCTCCGGCGGACGGCTTCGCCCGGATATATGGACCAAAACCGCGCCCGTGCCCAACGCTCCGCGCGCCGCCCCCGCCGCCTCTCCCAAAAGTGAGAAAAAGAAAGGAAAAAGGCCCCGCGCCAGCGGACGCGAAGCGTCGTCCCCCTACCTTCCCCGCCATGCCGCTCGCCGCCGACCGCTGGATCGAGGTGACGCCCCTGGGCCTGCACGTCCCCGAGGGCGGGTTTCACGTCGACCCGAAGCGCCCCGTGCCGCTCGCCGTCGTCAGCCACGGCCACGCCGACCACGCCCGCCCCGGCCACGGCTGCGTCGTCGCCACGCCGGAGACGATCGCCGTCATGCGCGCCCGCTACGGGCCGGACGCGATCGGCGAGGCCCGGCCCTTGGCGCCCGGCGAGGTCGTGCGGCTGGGCTCGGTCGAGGTAGGCCTCGCCCCCGCCGGGCACGTGCTCGGCTCGGCGCAGGCCGTCCTGGATTACCAGGGCACGCGCGTCGTCTACTCCGGCGACTACAAGCGGCGCCCCGACCCTACCTGCGCCCCCTTCCTGCCCGTGCCCTGCGACGTGTTCATTACCGAGGCCACGTTCGGCCTGCCCGTCTTCCGCCACCCGGCGACGGCGGACGAACTGGGCAAGCTCCTGCACAGCCTCGCCGTGTTCCCCGAGCGCTGCCACGTCGTCGGCGCCTACGCGCTCGGCAAGGCGCAGCGGGTGATCCGCGAGCTGCGCCTCCTCGGCTACGACCGCCCCATCCACCTGCACGGCGCGTTGCAGCGCCTCTGCGACCTCTACCGGGACCACGGCGTCGACCTCGGCGAGCTTCGCCCCGCGACCGCCGGCGCCAAGGGGCGGGCGCGGGAGGATCTCCGCGGGCAGGTCGTGATCGCCCCCCCCGGCGCCATCGCCGACCGCTGGGCGCGCCGCCTCCCCGACCCCGTCGTCGCGCTCGCGTCCGGCTGGATGCGGGTCCGGCAGCGGGCGAGGGCGCGCGGCGTCGAACTCCCCCTCGTCCTCTCCGACCACGCCGACTGGGACGAACTGCTGGCGACGGTCGAGGAGCTGGACCCGAAGGAGGTCTGGGTCACGCACGGCCGCGAGGAGGCGCTCATCCACGCGCTCGCGGGCAGGGGCCGGAAGGCGAGGGCGCTGGCGCTGGTCGGGTACGACGGGGAGGAGGGGGAGGCATCCGACGTCGGATAGGGGCGGTGTGCCATTAAGGTACTGAAATGGAATAATTATCCGACCGCTCGGGTTCGTTTCGCAAAAACCGTTTTCAACGCGCCGCCTCTCGCCCCCTATCGCCGCACATCGGCGAACGGAGCAGGATAGCATGGACGGGCGCGGGGGCGGAAGCGGGAAGGCGGGGATCGCGCCCCGCGCCCGCGGGCGCTTGGATCTCTCCCCTGTTCCGTTGATCGGGGATGGGGAGGCCCCGCCGGGGCAAGGGAAGGGTTTTCCCCTCTTCGCGCTGCTCGCTCGGGCATTGGGCCGCGAGCGTTGCCATCGCCGATGCCATGGGCTATGAGGCCAGCACATCAACTTCGAGGCAAAAATGTACGATGCATCGGTTGCTATTATCTCGATCGTGATCTTGATCGTGCCCTTCTGGGTGCTGATGAAGAGGATCGGCCGCAACCCCTTTCTCTCGCTTGTTTGCCTGCTCCCTTACCTAGGACCCGCGATCGTCATTGCGATATTCAGCTTCGGGCGTTGGCCCCGCTTTCCCAAGAGGTAAACATGTCCGTCGGCGTGTGGCAGTTGTTATTGATTTTTCTGGTTTTTCTACCCTATGCAATGATTTACAAAGGAATTCAAAGAACCGGCCATTCGGGCTGGTGGGTGCTATTTCTGTTCGTGCCTTTGATCAATATGAT
Source organism: Geminicoccaceae bacterium (assembly GCA_020445645.1). Taxonomy (GTDB): domain Bacteria; phylum Pseudomonadota; class Alphaproteobacteria; order Geminicoccales; family Geminicoccaceae; genus JAGRGG01. The sequence goes on from JAGRGG010000035.1 coordinate 11,882, forward strand.
CATGCTGTATATTCTTGCTTTCAAAGCTTGGCCGATCGAGGAAGAGTGATACTGACCTGATTGGATCGGGTTCGCCCGCGTCCGGCGCCTCGCTCCGGGGCGATGGGGGCCGGACCGCAAAACCGGAATGGCGTCCTAGGGCACGTCTTCGTTCGGATTCGATCTTGGCCGGCTGCCCGGTCGGCGCCCCGCTTCCATCGATGGCTCTCGCGGCCTATCCTGACGTTCGGATCACGAAGGGCGTTGCCATGACGCGAGACGACGTCCTGACCCGGCTGCGCACGCACCGGGACGAGTTGCGGCGGGCCGGCGTCGTGCGGCTTTCGCTGTTCGGCGCGGTCGCGCGCGGCGAGACGGGGGCGGCCTCGGACATCGACCTCGTCGCCGCCTTCGACGTGAGGCGGCGGCTGTCCCTGCTCGACGTCGTCGGCCTCGAACAGTGCCTCGCCGCCCTCCTCGGCCGCCCGGTCGACCTCGTCGAGGAGGGTTGCCTGGGGCCGCGCCTTCGGGCGGAGGTGGCGAGGGACGCGATCCATGCCTTCTAGCGATCCGGCGCGGCGGTTTCGGGACATTCTCGACAACATCGCCCCATCGAGCGCCACGCGGCCGGCATGACCGCGGAGACCTTCGTCGGCGACGAGAAAACCGTGGATGCCGTCGAGCGGTGCCTTTCCCGGATCAGCGAGGCCGCCGTCAAGCTGGGCGCGGAAGCGGAACGCAGATGCCCGGCATCCCGTGGCGGAACGTCCGCGGCCTCGGCAACCACCTGCGGCACGGTTACGGCGGGATCGACACCGTGCGCATCTGGTACACGATCGAGGATCATCTGCCCAATCTGAAAGCCGCCTGCCGGGAGGCGCTCGAAGCGTTGAAACCCCGACAATGACGGGGACGCGCACCTTGCTGGCCCCGAGCGCGGATCCCGCGACCCGACGGCCCGCCGGCGGAACGTTTCGCCCGCACCGCCCTTACCGTTCTGTTCCGCTCGAAGCGGCGGAAACGAGAACGTCCAGGGAACGGAGGAACGACCCATGAAGCGCGCACTCGCCGTCGCCGCCATGACCTTCGGGTTCGCGGCGCCCGCCCTCGCCGCGATGTCGGCGCAGGAGTTCGTCGACGCCGCCGCCAACAGCGGCCTGTTCGAGATCAAGTCGAGCCAAGCGGCGCTCGACCAGAAGGTGCCGACCGACGTGGCGGACTTCGCCCAGAAGATGATCGTCGACCACACCAAGGCCAACGACGAGCTGATGGCGGTCGCCAAGGGCAAGGACGTGACGGTGCCCGAGAGCCTCGACGCCAAGCACCAGGAGACGCTCGACGAGGTGGAGGGGATGCAGGGCGAGGACTTCGTCAAGGGCTACGTCGACGCGCAGGTCAAGGGCCACGAGGAGACGGTCGAGACGTTCCAGGCCTACGCCAAGGAGGGCGACGACGCCGACCTGACCGGCTTCGCCTCCAAGACGCTGCCGACGCTCCAGGAGCACCTCGACATGGCCAAGCAGATCCAGGGGAAGATGGGCGGCAGCTAGACGGCACGGACGCTTCGCGTCCGCCGGCGCGGGGGCGCCGACGCCCCCGCGCCCCCGGCCGCTGAGATCGAAAGGGAGACGGATCATGACCGAAGACCGCGAGACCGCCGGCGCCCGCCCCGGCGACGAGGCCGAACCCGGCACGCCCGGCACGGGCGAGGGCGTCTGCCCCCGCTGCGGCGGCACGGGGAAGGCGGAAGGCAAGGCCTGCCCGGCGTGCGACGGCACGGGCAAGGTCGTCGAGGGCATCGGCGGGGGGTAGGGCGGGCGCCCGGCGCCGCCCCGGCGCGTGATCCCCGCCGGGCGGGGGGCGGGGGAATGCGGGTTTCCATTCCGGCCATCGCGGCCCGCGCGGCGCCATGAACCTGCGGCACCTCGCCTTCCTGATCGCGCTCGAACGCGAGCGGCACTTCGGCCGGGCGGCGGCCTCGTGCCACGTCACCCAGCCAACCCTGTCGGGGGCGCTCCGCCAGCTGGAGGACGAACTGGGCGTCCCGATCGTCGAGCGCAACCGCAGGCGGTTCATCGGCTTCACGCCCGAGGGCGCGCAGATCCTGGAATGGGCCAGGATCATCGTCGCCGACTGCGAGGGGCTGCGCCAGGACCTGGACGCCCTGCGCGGCGGGCTCAAGGGGCGCCTGCGGCTCGGCGCCATCCCGGCGGCGATGCCGGTCGTCTCCCTCGTCACCGCCCCGTTCTGCCGCCGCAACCCCGGCGTGTCGGTGACGCTCCCGTCGCTCACCTCGATCGAGATCCAGGCCGGCCTCGAAACCTACCGCCTCGACGCCGGCCTCACCTACCTCGACAACGAGCCGCTCAAGGGGGTGCGCTCGGTCCCGCTCTACCGCGAGCGCTACGTGCTCCTGACGCCCGAGGGCGGCCTGTTCGACGGGCGCCGGACGGTGGCGTGGCGCGAGGCGGCGACGCTGCCCTTGTGCCTTCTGAACCCGGACATGCAGAACCGGCGCATCCTCGACCGGCTGTTCGCCGGGGCCGGCGCCCAGCCCAGGGTCCGGATCGACACCAGCTCGTTCATGGCGATCCACGCCCACGTCCGCTTCGGCGGCTGGTCGACCATCCTGCCGCACACCTTCCTCTACCTCCTGGGCGAGGTGGCCGGGATGCGCCGCATCCCGCTGACCGAGCCCGACGCCAGCCAGGGCGTCGGGCTGGTCGTGCCCGACCGCGACCCGCAGGGGCCGGTCGTGGACGCGCTGATCAAGGAGATCCGCCGGTCCAGGATCGCGGCCGCCATCGAAGGGCTCGTCGGCGGGGGGGCGGCCGGCGTCTGATCGGGTTCTCCTATCAATCGACGGCATATTCCGATTGGCGCGCCCGGCCGCGCCCGGGGCATGGTGGTGTCACCGAAAAGGCTTTTACGCCGCCTGCGAGAGGGAGACGGACGCGATGACGGGATTCGACGATCTGGAAACGAGGCTGCTGATCGACGGGGAATGGCGCCGCAGCCTGTCCGGCGAGCGGTTCACGACCTACAACCCCGCGACCGGCGACCCCGTCGCCGAGGTCGAGCGGGCGGACCGCCGGGACGCGCGCGCGGCGGTCTCGAGCGCCCGGCACGCGCTCGAAAGCGGCCCCTGGGCGACGATGACGGGGGCCGAGCGCGGCCGGATCCTGCGCCGCCTCGCCGACCTCCTGCGCGCCGAGACCGACGCCCTCGTCGGCCTCGAGGCCCTGGACGGCGGCAAGCCCGTGCGGGCGACGCGGCGCCAGGACCTGCCGGCGGCGATCGACTGCCTGGAGTACTACGCCGGCTGGGCCGACAAGATCGACGGCGTGGTGGTGCCGGCCCGGCGCGACGCGCTCACCTTCACGACGAGGGGGCCGGTCGGGGTCGTGGCGGCGATCGTGCCCTGGAACTTCCCGCTCATGAACGCGGTCTGGAAGATCGCGCCCGCGCTCGCCTGCGGCTGCACGGTGGTGCTGAAGCCGGCCGAGCTGACGCCGCTCTCGGCGCTGCGCCTCGGGCAACTCGCCCTCGACGCCGGCCTGCCGCCGGGCGTGCTCAACGTCCTGCCGGGCTTCGGCAAGGAAGCAGGCGCCGCCCTCGTCGAGCACCCCGGCGTCAACAAGATCTCGTTCACGGGCTCGCCCGGCGTCGGCCGCTGGATCATGGGGGCGGCGTCCGCCAACCTCACCCGGGTCGGCCTCGAGCTCGGCGGCAAGTCGCCGAACGTGGTCTTCGACGACGCCGACCTGGACGCCGCCGTGCGGCAGTCGGCGGCGGGCGTGTTCTTCAACGCGGGGCAGGTCTGCTCCGCCGGCACCCGCCTCTACGTCGAGGACGGCGTCCACGACGAGTTCGTCGAGCGCCTCGCCGCCCGCGCCGGGGCGCTCGTCGTCGGCGACCCGCTCGACCCGAAGACCACGCTCGGCCCCCTGATCTCGGCGGGGCAGCTCGACAAGGTGCTCGGCTACGTCGAGACGGGCCGGCGCGAGGGGGCGGCCCTCGTCGCCGGCGGCGGGCGCGTCGGCAACCGCGGCCACTTCCTGGAGCCCACGGTCTTCGCCGGGGCCGGCAACGACATGCGCTTCGCCCGGGAGGAGATCTTCGGCCCCGTCGCCGCCGTGATCCGCTTCAAGGGCGAGGACGAGGCCGTTCGGCTCGCCAATGACTCGCCCTACAGCCTCGCCGCCGCGCTCTGGAGCCGGGACCTCGGCCGCGCCCACCACGTCGCGGGCCGGCTGCGCGCCGGCACCGTCTGGGTCAACACCTACGGCCACACCGACGCCCGCCTGCCCTGGGGCGGCCACGGCGGCGACTCCGGCCTCGGCCGCGACCTGGGGGAGGCGGCCCTGGAGAACTACACCGAGACCAAGACCGTCTGGGTGAGCCTCGCCCGCCCCCGGGCGGAAGCGCCCCGACCGGAGGCGCTGGCGGCCTGAAGGACCCGGGGGACGGCGGGGGAAGCGGCGCCTTCCCCCGCCGTCCCGGCCCGCCTCAGAGCGCGTCGATCATCCCCTGCGTGATGAGGCATACGCCCCTGTCGGTGCGGCGGAATCGCCTGCCGTCCAGGTCCGGGTCCTCGCCGACGACGAGCCCCTGCGGGATGCGCACCCCCCGGTCGATGACGACCCTGGAGAGCTTGGCGCCCCTGGCGATATCGGCGTAGGGGAGGACCACGGCCCCGTCGAGCGCGGCGTGCGAGTGGACGTGGACGCCCGTGAAGAGGAGCGAGCGGTCGAGGGTGCCGCCCGAGACGATGCAGCCGCCCGAGACGAGCGAGCTGACCGCCTGCCCGCGCCGCCCCGGCTCGTCGTGGACGAACTTCGCGGGCGGGGTCAGTTCGGCGTAGGTCCAGATCGGCCACTCGCGGTCGTAGAGGTCGAGCGCCGGGATCGTGTTGGTGAGGTCGATGTTCGCCTCCCAATAGGCGTCGACCGTGCCCGCGTCGCGCCAGTAGGCCTCCTTCTCGCCGGGGCTCTTGACGCAGGAACGCTCGAAGCTGTGCGCGACCGCCTTGCCGTGCGCGACGATCGCCGGGATGATGTTCTTGCCGAAGTCGTGCTCGGACTCCGGGTCGTTCGCGTCCTCCTTCAGCCGCTCGAACAGGTACTTGGTCGAGAACACGTAGATGCCCATGGACGCGAGCGCCACGTCGGGGCGGCCGGGGATCGAGGGCGGGTCGGCGGGCTTTTCGAGGAACGAGACGATGCGGTTCCGCTCGTCGACGTGCATCACCCCGAACGCGACGGCCTCCATGCGCGGTACTTCGAGGCAGCCGACGGTGACGTCGGCCCCGCTCTCGACGTGCTGCTGGAGCATGATGTCGTAGTCCATCTTGTAGACGTGGTCGCCCGCCAGGATGACGATGTGCTCGCAGTTGTAGTCGTCCAGGATGTCGATATTCTGGGTCACGGCGTCGGCGGTGCCGAGGTACCACTGCGTCTCCGAGACCCGCTGCGAGGCGGGGAGGATGTCGAAGCTCTCGTTGCGCCCGGCGCCGAAGAAGTTCCAGCCGCGCTGCAGGTGGCGGATCAGGCTGTGCGCCTTGTACTGCGTGGCGACGCCGATGCGGCGGATGCCCGAGTTGACGGCGTTGGAAAGCGCGAAGTCGATGATCCGGCTCTTGCCCCCGAAGTAGACGGCGGGCTTGGCGCGGTTGTCGGTCAGCTCCTTCAGGCGCGACCCGCGCCCGCCGGCGAGCACGTAGGCGATGGTGTTGCGGGCGAGGCCGCCCGCGCCGGGTTCGTGCATGGTCTTCTTCCCGTTCCTGTCGTCGATCGGGCGGGGGGAACAGCCCCGACCCGCCTCCCTGGACCCTTCTTGGCAGCCCATCGGCCGGCCTGCCACCTTGGGATAAACGGGATTTTAAGGTTTATGCTCCATGAAATCCGCTGAATGATCGCCGACGGGGCGGCGCTGACGGTGACGGAGCGGTTGGGTTGACGAACGAACGAGGGGCATCGGCCGCGACGGGCGGTCCCGGCCTGGACGGCGACGCGGTGCCGGCGCTCGAGCGCGACCTTTGCCGCGCGCTGGCCCGGGGCCAGCTCGAACTGCGCTACCAGCCGATCGTCGACGCCGAGCGCTACCAAGTCACCGCCGTCGAGGCCCTGCTGCGCTGGCGCCACCCCGAACACGGCTACGTGCCGCCGGACCGCTTCGTCCGGATGGCGGAGCGCCTCGGCCTCATCGGGGCGATGACGACGTGGCTCGTCGACCGGGCGCAGGCGGAACTGCGGGCGATCTTCCGCGCCCACCCGGACCTGCGCCTCAACGTCAACCTCTCGGCGCTCCAGGCGCAGCCCGCCGTCGCGCACGGCCTTTGCGGGCAGTTCGGGGCGGCGGGCGGGGTCGGCGCCGGGCGGGTGACGATCGAGGTCACGGAGGGCGCCCTCCTCGAGCACGCGGACCCGGCGCAGGAGGCGCTCTCGATCCTGCGCGCCGCCGGGTGCCGGATCGCGCTCGACGACTTCGGCACAGGCTTCTCCTCGCTCGGCTACCTGGACCAGTTCCCGATCGACTGCATCAAGATCGACAAGTCCTTCGTCCGGCGCATGGGAACGAGCCTGGAGGCGGGCAAGCTCGTCGAGGCCATGCTCTTCGTCGCCCAGGCGCTCGGCCTCGACGTGGTGGCGGAAGGGGTCGAGACGGCGGACCACCTCGCCATGCTCGCCGCCAAGGGCTGCCGACGGATGCAGGGCTACCTGTTCGCCAAGCCGCTCGCGGCGGCCGAGCTCGCCCTTTGGCTCAAGACGTTCCGCTTCCCGGAAGACGCCCTCGAGGCGGCGCTCTGGCCGAAGGCGCGGGGCCTGCCGCGCCTGCTCACCGACAACCACGAGACGGCGCTGCGCCTCTTCGTCAAGCACGTCCCGGCCGCCGTCGCCATGTTCGACCGCGAGATGCGCTACCTCGCGGCCTCCGACCGCTGGCTCAAGGACTACGGCATCGGGGACGGGGACGTCGTCGGGCGCTGCCACTACGACGTCCTGCCCGATACCCCCGAGAAGTGGCGGCGCGGCCACCGCCGCGTCCTCGCCACCGGCAAGGTCGAGCGGAGCGACGAGGACAGCCACGTCACGCCGGGCGGACGGACGGTCTGGCTGCGCTGGGAGGTCCACCCCTTCCACACCGCGTTCGGCGACACGGCCGGGCTCATCATCTTCAGCGAGCCCATCACCGAGCAGGTCGAGGCCGAGCGCGAGCGGCGGCGGAGTGAGGCCAGGCTCGCCGACTACCTCGCCACCGCGAGCGACGGGCTCTGGGAAACGGACCGGGACCACCGCTTCACCTTCGTCTCGGACCTCGACGGCGGGGCCACCCCGGCCTGGGCGTCGCTGAAGGGGCGCACCCGCTGGGAGGTCGCCGGCGTCGCCGCCCCGGAGGCCGACCCCTTCTGGGCCGCGCACGCGGCCGACCACGCGGCCCGCCGCCCGTTCCGCGACTTCGTCTACAGCCACCCGCTCGGCGGCCGCGTCGTCCACCGGCAGGTCAGCGGGCGGCCGGTTTTCGCCGAGGACGGCGCCTTTACGGGCTACCGCGGCGTCGTCCGCGACGTGACGGACCGCAAGCAGGCCGAGGAGGCGCTGGAGCGCCAGACCGCGCAACTGGGCCTCGCCGCCGAGATCGCCGGCATCGGCCACTGGGAGGTCGACCTGGAAACCGGGCGGGTGACGTGGTCGGAGACCTTCTACCGCATCGTCGGGCGCACGCCCGAGGGCTTCACGCCGACCGCCGACACCCGCTTTTCGGTCTTCCACCCCGACGACCGGGCGCGCGTGGCGGCGATCGTCGGCGACGCCGCCCGAAAGGGCGCGCCCTTCCGCTTCGAGGCCCGCGTCCAACGGCCGGACGGCGGGGTGCGCCACGTCGTCAGCCGCGGCCAGCCGATCTTCGACCGGTCGGACCGGCTCAGGGGTTTCTTCGGCGTCGCCCAGGACGTGACCGAGGGGGTCCTGCGCGAGCGGCGGCTGGCGGAGAGCGAGGCGAGGCTCGCGGGCTACCTCGCCGCCGCGAGCGACTGGCTCTGGGAAACGGACCGGGACCACCGCTTCGTCTTCGTCTCCGCGCACGACGGGGAGGCCACCCCGGTCTGGTCGGCGCTGCAGGGGCGCACCCGCTGGGAGGTCGCCGGCGTCGCCGCCCCGGAGGCCGACCCCTTCTGGGCCGCGCATCTGGCGGATCTCGCGGCCCGCCGCCCGTTCCGCGACCTCGTCTACAGCCACCCGCTCGGGGACGGCGTCGTCCACCGGCGGATCAGCGGCCGGCCGGTCTTCGCCGGGGACGGCGCCTTTACGGGCTACCGCGGCGTCGCCCGCGACATCACGGCCCAGGTCGAAGCCGAGCGGGGGCTGGCCGCCAAGAGCCGGGAAAACGACCTCTACAGGCGGCTCATCGAGGCGGTCCCGGACGACGCCTACCTCAAGGACACGGAGCACCGCTTCCTTCTCGCCAACCCCGCCACCGTCAGGGACATGGGCTGCCGCACGGCGGCGGAGCTGATCGGCAAGACCGACTTCGACTTCTTCCCGCCCGACGAGGCGGCGCGCTTCCAGGAGGAGGAGCGGGCGGTGCTGGCGGGCGGGGTGCCGAGGCAGGACGTCCACGTCGCGCGCCGCCCGAACGGCGACCGGCGGGTCCACCTCACCACCAAGGTCCCGCTCCACGACGAGGCCGGCGCGCTCATCGGCTTCGTCGGCGTCAACAAGGACGTGACCGACCTCCACGAGGCGCGCGAGGCGGCGGAGGCCAAGAGCCGCGAGAACGCGCTCTACCGCCAGGTGATCGAGGCCCTGCCCGACCTCATCTACGTCAAGGACGCGGACGGCCGCTTCCTCATCGCCAACGCGGCTACGGCCCGCTTCATGGGGCGGGAGAGCCCGGCCGACCTCGTCGGTCGCAGCGACTTCGACGTCTACGACGCGAAGGACGCGGCGCGGTGGCGCGAGGCCGAGCTTCGGGCGATGGCGGCGGACGGCCCCGTCCGCCTTCTCCAACCTTCCTTCGATGCCGAGGGTCAGGAGGGCTGGATGGCGTCCCTGAAGCTCGCCATCCGCGACGCCGAGGGCCGGACGACGGGGCTCATCGGGGTCGACCGCGACGTCACCGAGCAGCGGCGGGCCGAGCGGGCGCTGGGGGCCAGCGAAGGGCGCTACCGCGACCTCGTCGACGGGTCGCTCCAGGGCATCTGCATCCTTGCCGGCCGCAGGCTCGTCTTCGCCAACCCGGCCTTCCTCGCCTTCATGGGATTTTCGGGTCCGGACGAGGCCCGGACGGGCGTGCGGAACGCCTACGCCCGGCAGCCGAGGGCGACCCGGCGGCACCTCGCCGCCTGGATGGGGCGGGCGCTGCTCGGCAAGCCCGTCGACGACCGCGCCCGCCTCGGCGTCCGCGACGCCGACGGGCGGGGGCGGCGGGCCGACGTGCAGGTGCGCGGCGTGGTCTGCGAGGGCGCGCTTGCCCTCCAGGTGACGATGATCGACGTGACGCAACAGGTGGCCTACGAGGTCGAGTTGAAGCGCGAGAAGCACCTCCTCGTCCGCCAAGCCCGTGAGAAGGCGGACCTCGCGGCGGCGCTCGCCCGTTCCAAGGCCGAGGCCGAGGCGGCGAGCGACCGGCTGAAGGAGGCGGTGACGAGCCTCCTCGACGGCTTCGCCCTGTTCGATGCCAAAGAGCGCCTCGTGACGTGCAGCCCCGCCTTCGCCCGGCCCTACGACCTGCCCCCCGAGCGCCTGCTCGGCACGACGCTCCGGGGGCTTATGGAACGTATGTACGCCCGTCTCCCGGCAGGAGAGCGCGCGACGTTCGAGGCGGCGCACGCGCAGCCGGGCTGGCTGAACGCCGACGGCACCCCCGTCGAGGCCGTCTGCGACGGGCGCTGGTACGAGCTGCGCCGCAACCGGACGGCGTCCGGCATGATCGTCGTCCTGCGCAGCGACGTCACCGAGCGCAGGCGGACCGAGGCCGATCTCCGGCGGCTGGCGACGGTGGACGCGCTCACCGGGGTCTTCAACCGCCGCCACTTCGTCGAGCAGGGCCGCCGCCTCCTCGACCGCGCCGCCGCCGACGGCCGGCCCACGACCCTCCTCATGCTCGACGTCGACCACTTCAAGCGGGTCAACGACGCCCACGGCCACGCCGTGGGCGACCGGGTCCTCGTCCTCGTCTGCGAGCGCCTCCTCGCCGTCGTGCGCGCCTCCGACCTCGTCGCCCGCCTGGGCGGCGAGGAGTTCGCCGTGCTCCTGCCGCAGACGACCTTCCTCGAAGGGCAGGCCATCGCCGAGCGGCTGCGGGCGGCGGTGGCGGCGATCGCGTTCGAGACGACGGGCGGCGTCGTGTCGCCCACGGTGAGCATCGGCGTCGCCCAAGGCGGCGGCGAGGGCCTGGACGGGCTCCTGCGCCGGGCGGACCACGCCCTCTACGCCGCGAAAGCGAGCGGCCGCAACCGGGTCAGCCTCGCCAGAGAGGTCGCGGCCCAGGGTCAGGCCCGATGACGCTTCGCGTCCGCCGGCGCGGGGCGTCATCGGGCCTTCAGCCGAAGGGCGCCTTCGGCCGGGCCGGCGGGCCCGCGGCGACGGGGGGACAGCCCTTCTCCAGCGCCTGCCACGAGGGGACGTTGGCGGACATCACGCACACGGCGCAGTGCGGCGCCCCCGGCGTGTTGATGAGGGCGACCCCGCCGAGCGCGTAGCTCTGGCCGTTGGCGCGGCAGCGGCAGGGGACGCGCTCCTGGGCGGCGGCGGCGAGCGGCAGCAGGACGAGCAGGGCGGCGGCGAGCGTGCGTTGACCCATCGATCGTCTCCCTTGGGCGGTCGGGCAGCGTAGGCCCGGTCCCGGCGGCCGGCAACACCGCCGGGGCGGGGCGCCATCCTAGCGGAAAAAGGGTCGGATGGCGCTCAAGGTGCGACAAAAGCGAACATAAAGCTGGCGGGCGAGGGCGGGGGGCGCTCTATATGGGCCAGCGGCCCCTTGCCGGGGCACGAGAGAGGCTGAACCAAGAACCCGAAGAAGGAGCATCGCGGCAGATGCCAGGCAAGCTCATCATCCCCGCGGCGACCCGCCGCCGCATCCTCAAGACCGGTACCGCGCTCGGCGGCCTCGCCCTCGCGCCTTTGGGCTTCGTCAGGGGCGCCTGGGCCGAGGAGGGGCCGCTCGGCACCTTCCCGGTCAAGGGCGACACGGTGAAGTTCGGCTTCTGCGTGCCGCAGACCGGCGCCTACGCCGACGAGGGCGCCGACGAGCTGCGCGCCTACCAGTTGGCCGTCAAGCACCTGAACGAGGGCGGCGGCGTGCTGGAGACGCTCAAGCCCTCGAAGCTCACGGGCCAGGGCGTGCTCGGCAAGAAGGTCGATTACGTCACGGGCGACACCCAGACCAACCCGGACGCCGCCCGCACCGCGGCGCAGCGGATGATCGAGCGCGACGGCGTCATCATGTTCTCGGGCGGTTCCTCCTCGGCGGTCGCCATCGCCCAGCAGTACCTCGCGCAAGAGAAGAGCGTGGTCTTCATGTGCGCGCTCACGCACTCGAACGACACGACCGGCAAGGACCGCCGCCGCTACGGCTTCCGCCACTTCTTCAACGCCTACATGTCGGGCGTGGCCTTGGGGCCGATCCTGGCCGAGGACTACGGCAAGGACCGCCGCGCCTACCACCTCACCGCCGACTACACCTGGGGCCACACCCAGTACGACTCGATGAAGCAGGCGACCGAGAAGCAGGGCTGGACCACGGTCAACAACATCATGACCCCCTTGGGCAGCACCGACTACTCGCAGTTCCTCACCGCCGTGCTCAACTCCGACGCCGACGTGCTCGTCCTCAACCACTACGGCAAGGACATGGTGAACTCGCTCACCCAGGCGTCGCAGTTCGGGATGCGCGACATCGACAAGAACGGCAAGAAGATGCAGATCGTCGTGCCGCTCTACTCCGAACTGATGGCCAAGGGGGCGGGCGACAACATCGAGGGCGTGCTCGGCACGGCGAACTTCAACGAGAAGCTGGACGACGCCGGCTCCCAGGCGTTCATCAAGACCTTCACCGACGAATACGGCTTCCCGCCCTCCCAGGCGGCGCACACGGCCTACGTCCAGACGCTCCTCTACGCCAACGCCTGCGAGACGGCGGGCACCTTCTATCCGCCGGAGGTGATCAAGGCGCTGGAGGGCTTCGAGTGCGAGGGCATCGGCCCCGGCAAGGCGCTCTACCGGGCGGAGGACCACCAGAACTTCCACGACATCCTGGTCGTGAAGGGCAAGGCGCCCTCCGAGCGCAAGGACCAGTACGACCTGCTCGAGATCGTCAAGCACGTGCCGCGCGCCGAGATCGAATACCCGGCCGACACCTTCCCCGGCGAACTCGGCCCGTACAAGCCGGCCTAGGGCCGACCCGCCTCGGACCCGGTCCCTTGGAGGGACCGGGTCCGCCGGTCGCTCGGAAGAGCCCGTGCAAGCAACGGCCAGGAAAACGTTCGGGGAGACGCGATGTCCGGCAGCCTCGTCAACGCGCTGACGCTCCAGGTGATCACGGGCCTCCAGCTCGGCGCCATCTACGCGCTGATAGCACTCGGCCTCACGCTGATCTTCGGCACGCTCGGCGTCGTCAACTTCGCCCACGGCGCCCTCTACATCCTGGCGTCGTACGCCGCCGTCCTCGTCGCCGGCCACACGAACTTCGTCCTCGCCGTCGTCCTGGTCCCGGTCTTCCTGTTCCTCGTCGGCATCGTCATGGAGCGGGGGCTGATCCGCTTCTTCTACGACCGGCCGCACACCGACCAGATCCTCGTCACCTTCGGGCTCGCCATCGTTATCCAGGAAGCGCTGAAGTGGGCGTTCGGCGCCAACAACATCCCCTTTCCGCTCCCCCCCTGGGGCAACGGCGTCGTCTTCCTCCACGAGTACCTGCCCTTCCTCGAGGGCTTCGTCGTCTTCCCGAAGTGGCGCCTCATCCTGGTCGGCGTCTCGCTCCTCGTCGTCGTCGGCCTCTTCCTCCTCCTCCAGTTCACCACCTTCGGCCTCACCGTCCGGGCCGGGATGCGCGAGCCCGACATGATGCGCTTCTTGGGCGTCGACGTGACGAAGCGCTTCGCCGTCGTCTTCGGCCTGGGCGCCCTCATCGCCGGGGTCGCCGGCGTGTTCGGCGGGCCGATCACCCAGGTGAGCCCGGAAGTCGGCATGGCGATCCTCGTCCCCTCCTTCCTCGTCGTCGTCATCGGCGGCATGGGCTCGCTGCCCGGCGCCCTCGTCGCCGCGCTCATCCTGGGCCTCGCGCTGAGCTTCTCGGCCGAGTACGCGGCCGTGCAGCAGATCGTCGTCTACCTCATCGCCGTCGTCGTCCTCCTGGTCCGCCCGCGCGGGCTCATGGGCAAGAAGGGGGTCTTCGAGTGAACGGCCCGGGAACGCGGGCCATGGGCCGCAGCCCCTTCGCCGCCGACCTGATCGCGGTCGGCCTGTTCGCCGCCGTCGTCCTCACCATGCCGGTCTGGATCGTCTGGATCGGCGGCTACGAGGCGCTCGCCACCAAGATCGTCATCTGGGCGGTCTTCGCGCTCGGCTTCGACATCCTCCTGGGCTTCACCGGCTACCTCTCCTTCGGCCACGCCGCCTTCTTCGGCACCGCCGCCTACACGACCGGCCTCTGCCTCAAGCACCTCTCGGCCGACATCCTGCCGGCCTTTTTCATCACCGGCGGCGTCTCGCTCGTCGTCGCCTTCGTCATCGGCCTGCTGACGCTCCGGCGCTCCGGCATCTACTTCTCGATCCTGACCCTGGCGTTCGCCGAGATGCTGCACGCGGCGGCGCTCTCCATCCTCCAGGCCTACACGGGGGGCGACAACGGGCTCACCATGCACACGAAGCCGGAACTGCTGGGCATCCGCATGGAGGGGCTGAACGTCTTCTACCTCGCCGCGATCGTCGCCATCCTGGGGTTCTTCGCCGCCCGGCAGATCAAGCGCTCGCCGTTCGGCCTCATGCTCCGCGCCATCAAGGAGAACGCGATGCGCCTGGAGTACACGGGCGTCAACGTCTGGGCCTACAAGATGGCGGCCTACATGATCAGCGCCATGTACGCGAGCCTCGCGGGCTTTCTCATGGTGGTGCTGGAGCCCTACGTCGCCACCAAGTTCCTCCACTGGTCGACCTCGGGCGAGGTCGTCATCATGTCGGTGATCGGCGGGGTCAACACGCTGATCGGCCCGATGATCGGCGCCGCCTTCATGCTCTACTTCGAGAACGTGATCCAGGCGTTCATCGGCGAGCAGTGGCGCCTCGTGCTGGGGCTCGTCTTCGTCCTCATCGTCATCTTCCTGCCGGGCGGCTTCGTCGACGGGTTCAACCGGATCCGCCGCGCGGTCGGGCTGGGCGGCCGGGAGCGGCACCACAACGTGCCCGACGCGCCCGCGCCCGTCCGCGAGAACCGCGGCGACCGCGCCGCGCGGCAGCCGGGCGAGTAGGGGAGGGGACACATGAACAAGGGCGAACCCCTCCTCGAGGTCCGGGGCGTCTCGAAGCGCTTCGGCGGGCTTCAGGCGCTGAAGGACGTGGACTTCTCCGTCGCCGAAGGCTCGATCCACGCGATCATCGGCCCGAACGGCGCCGGCAAGTCGACCTTCCTCAACGTGCTCATCGGCCTGATCGAGCCGGACCAGGGCAGCGTCACCTTCGCGGGCGAGCCGATCCGGGGGCTGAAACCCTACAAGATCATCCAGCGCGGCATCGCCCGCGTCTTCCAGACGCCGCAGATCTTCCCCGGCATGTCCCTCCTCCAGAACGTCGCCATCGCCGCCGTCGCCAAGCGCGACGGCCAGTTCAATACGAAGGTGCTGGAGAGCCTGGGACCCCGCCACCCGATCGTCGACGAGGCGGGCGACCTCCTGGCCCGCGTCGGCCTCGGCGACTACCTCCACGCCGCGGCCGAGCACCTCTCGCGCGGCGACAAGCGCCGGCTCGAGCTCGCCGTCTGCCTCGTCGCCCACCCGCGCCTCCTCCTCCTCGACGAGCCCACCGCCGGGATGGCCCGCCACGACACCAACCGCACCATCGACCTCCTGAAGGAGATCTCCGAGACGGGGATGACCAAGGTCGTCATCGAGCACGACATGCACGTCGTCTTCAGCCTCGCCGAGCGCATCACCGTCCTGGCGCAGGGGCAGGTGATCGCCACCGGCCGGCCCGAGGAGATCAGGGGGAACCCCCGGGTGCAGGAAGCCTACCTGGGCGGGGCCCACGCCGCATGAGCAGCGATGCCTACTTCCGCTGCGAGGACGTCCACGCGTGGTACGGCGAGAGCTACATCGTCCAGGGGGTCTCGTTCGCCGTCCAGGAGAAGGAGATCGTGGCGCTGCTCGGCCGCAACGGCGCCGGCAAGACCTCCCTCCTTCGCACCATCGCCCGCGCCCACCAGCCCGCCCTAAAGGGGGGCCGGATCTGGCTCGACGGCCAGCCTTTGCACGACATGGCGGCGCACGAGGCGGCGCGCGCCGGGGTCGGCCTCGTGCCCGAGGACCGGCGGATCATCCCCGGCCTCACCGTGGAGGAGAACCTGATCGTGGCGCAGGTGGCGCCGCCGGTCGGCTGGCCGCTGGAGCGCCTCTACGAGCACTTCCCCAAGCTCGCCGAGCGCCGGCGGCAGGAGGCGACGACGCTGTCCGGCGGCGAGCAGCAGATGCTCGCCGTGGCAAGGGCGCTCGCCCGCGAGCTGAAGCTCTTCCTCCTCGACGAGCCCTACGAAGGGCTGGCCCCCCAGATCGTCCGCGAGATCGAGGGCATCCTCATGCAGGTGAAGGCGATCGGCATCACCACCATCATCGTCGAGCAGAACGCCATCGCCGCCCTCGAGCTCGCCGACCGTGCCGTCATCGTCGACATGGGCGAGATCGCCTACGACGGGCCGGCGGAGGAGGTGATGCAGAACGCCGAGCTGCGGCAGGAATATCTGGCGATTTGAGATCACGCTTCGAGTCCGCCGGCGCCGGGCCGGCGGACTCGAAGCGTGATCCTACTCCCTCCGCGACGCCTCGCCCCGCTTCTTGCGCCTGTTCCGCTGCACGACCCCGTAGACGAGCAGGGCGCCGAGAACGACGGTGCCGATCAGGATGGCGATGGGGTAGGGGGAGAAGGCGTAGGCTTCGCTCATGGCGGTCCCTTGGCTGGGGCGTTGGTCCCCCTGCAACCCCGGCCGGGCGGCGTCGTTCCGCCCTTGCGTGGCCGGGGGCGGTTGCAATCCGCCGCGGGGCGGCTACAATACGAAATTGTAAGGTCTACTTTGGGGCAGTCCTTCGTACGTTCGTCTCTCGCAGCGACGGCTCTGGCACTTCCCAAATACACGACTAACCGGCCGCGCAGTCTCGCGGGGCCGTCACGACACGACCCTGGGATACCAGATCATGCCAGCAGGCACCGTAAAGTGGTTCAACGCGACGAAGGGCTACGGCTTCATCCAGCCGGATGACGGCGGGCAGGACGTCTTCGTCCACATCTCCGCCGTCGAGCGCGCCGGGATGGACAATCTCCGCGAAGGCCAGAAGCTGAGCTTCGAGCTTGAGAAGAACCGCCAGGGCAAGACCTCGGCGACGAACCTTCAGGCGGAGGGGTAGCCCCCGCCCGCCCGACGAGGGGGCGCCGTCCGTTCGCGGGCGGCGCCCTTTTTCTTGCCGTGACGGTCCCTTCGGGTGCGTCTCGTGCGAAAGCCATGGAGCCTGAAGCGCCCACCCCCACCTCGTGCCCCGGACTCGATCCGGGGCACGAGGTGGGGGTGGGCGCGCCGGAGTCTTTTG
>JAGRGG010000205.1 GCA_020445645.1 Geminicoccaceae bacterium
CCCGCGCCGGCGGGCGCGAAGCGTCGTATCCGGCCCTCACACCCCCCCGCCCGCCAACGCAAGGGCGATGACCCGCTCGGTCTCGTGCCAAAGGCCGAGCTTGGGGATCTCGACGCGGTCGAACCACGCCGCCTCGGCCGCGTCGTCGCCGGCGACGGCCTCGCCCGGCAGGGCCTCGCCGACGAGGTCGACCAGGGTGAAGTGGATGACGGCGCGGCCCCCTTCGTCGCGCTCGATGAGGTCGACGACGGCGACGACGCGCACCTCGTCGAGCCGCAGCCCGGTTTCCTCGAAGACCTCGCGCCGCCCGGCCTCCTCGACCGTCTCGCCCCACTCCTGCCGTCCGCCGGGCAGGGACCATTCGCCCATGCGCGGCGGCTTGGAGCGGCGGACGAGGAGGATGCGCCCCGCTTGCAGGACGACGACCCCGACGCCGACCATCGGTCTTGGCGTTGTCTGTTCCACGTCCCCCGCTACCCGATCAGGCACAGCACGGCGGCGTGGCTTTGCGGCCTCGCGTCGAAGATCTCTTCCCGCGTCCGCAGGCCAATGAGCGGCACGTCGCCGAGCGCCGCCTGAAGGACGGCGGCCTCGCCCACGCCGGGACCGAGGAGTTCGGGGCCGCGCCGTTCGGAGACGTAGAGGAGGGCGAGCTGCGCCCTGCGGTCGAGGCGCCGCTTCAGGGCGTTCGCCTGATCCCGCAGGGCGTCGATCGCGTAGCCGGGCGAGCGCCGCATGAAGCGGACGCTGCCCCGCAGTTGCGGCGCGTCGATCCGCAGGCCGCCGTTCGCCGCGTCGTGGCCGAGGAGCGCGTGAAGCCTCCCCACCCGGTCCCCGTCTTCGAGGGGGGCAAGGCAGATCTGGCGCAAGAGGCGCGCCGGATCGCGGACGAGCAGTTCGCCCGCCGCCTCGCGCAGGACGTCGAGCGCCGGCCGACCGTCGAGGCGCAGGAGGCGCCCGCCCAAGGCCGCCGTGACCTGACGCTCCGGGCCGACGGGCTCGTGCGCCCGGCACAGGCCGGCGCGGCAGGCGACGGGCGCTCGCAGCGTCGCGCCGACGAGGCCGCCCGCACCGGGCGTCCCGACGAACTGCCCGGCCTCGAAGGCCGAGGATCCCCGCCCGCCGACGAGGAACGCCCCGGTCGAACGGCCTAGATCGACGAGCGCGTCGGCAGAGAGCGCCTCGTCGGTGGGGGCGTGGACGATGGCGAGCCCGCCTTCGCCCGGCGGCATCGTCGGCCGGGACAGGTCGAAGAGACGGATGGCACCCCGCGGGAGGCGCAGGGTGGCGATGGCGATGCCCCCTTCCCCGCCGATCTCCCGCCCGCCGGCGATGATCCCGCCGCCCGCCGCCCCGATCCAGTTCGAGACGCCCGTCTCCGTCCGCAGCGCCTTCAGGATCTCGTCGGCGGCCTCGGTCGCGGGGTCCGCCAGGAACACGATGCCGAGGTTGGCCCCCGCGGCTTCGGCGCCGAACTGGTCGAGGCAGCTCCGCAGCAAGGAGGGCCAGGGCCGGCCGGACGCCACGATCGGTTGGGGCGGATTCATGCGGTTCCTCGGGACTGGCCGACGGCGAGACGCGAGCGATAGGATCCTGGGTGAAGTCCCGCACGCCCGAGGGGACGGATCAACCTTATCGTTATGGTTATTGACAGACAATCAACCGTCAAGGCACTATTCCGATATGCATCGGCCGGGGGTGCGGGACGAGGCACGCGACGGCGCGTCGATCGATGAGATGGGAGCCCGAGGGGGCCACCTGCAAGGGGGCGGCGCCCTTCGTTTCGTGGCCGCGCGGTGCGCGGGTCTCCCGTCCGAAAGCCGCCCAAGGCAGGACCGCCGCGGTCTCGAAATCTACCCAGCGGGCGGCCCGCGAAAGGCATCGCTTGCCTGTGGGCGGATCTCTAGCAACACCAAGTTGATATACTTATGTCTTGTTTCGCCTTGCGCTTGAAGGACGGCGGCGGCACGCTAGTCTTGGCGGGTGCCCGAAGGGGGAACGTGGAAGACTGGGGCGGCATGGCCAAGATCGTTGTCATCGACGACAGGGTGACGAACCGCAACATCCTGACCCGCCTCGCCCTTTCCGTCGAGGAAGGCCTCCAGGTCCAGGCGTTCGCAAGCCCGATCGACGCGCTCACCCGCCTCCAGGCGGCGAACCCGCCGGACCTCATCATCACCGACTACAACATGCCCGAGATGGACGGGGCGGCGTTCATCGAGACGCTCCGGGCAAAGCGCGGCTTCGGCGACGTGCCGATCGTCGTCATCACGGTCTACGAGGACCGCGAGTTCTGCTACAAGGCGCTCGAAGCCGGCGCCACCGACTTCCTCCTCAGCCCCGTCGACCACGTCGAGTTCCGCGCCCGCGCCCGCAACCTGCTCACCATGCGCCGCCAGCAGGGCCTTCTCCAGCAGCGGGCGCAGGACCTGGAGCAGGCCCTGCACACCCATGGGACGAACAAGGCCGTCATGGGCGGGGGGGAGTTCCAGCGGCTGATCGACCTCCTGCCCGTGGCGGCGAGCGCCACCGACCGATTCGGCCGCGTCGTCATGGTCAACCACGCCCACGAGCGGCTCTTCGCCCAGCCGGGCGAGCGCGTGCTCGGGCGCTCGCTCGCCGAAGCCTTCGGCGAGGCCTACGCGACCCGGCACGCCGTCCTCAACGAGAAGGTCTGGCAGGGCGGGCACGGGCCTTCGAGCCCGCGCGCCGAGACGATCACGACGAACGCCGGCGAGCACGATCTGGTCGTCGTGAAGTCGCCCCTCCTCGACGCGGGCGGCGGGATCGACGGCGTGCTCACGCTGAGCCTCGACGTGGGCGAGCTGCGCGAACGGGGTGCCCTCGGCCAGCCGCCGCAGCGGCAGGACCCGCTGACTGGCCTGCCGGGGATCGAGACCTTCCGCGACCGCCTGGAGGGGGAGCTGGTCCGGGCGCGGCGCCAGGGCGAGATGCTGGCCGTCCTCGTCCTCGACCTCGACCGCTTCAAGGGGATCAACGAGGCGTTCGGGGAGGCGTTCGGCGACGAGCTGCTGCACGCCATCGCCGCCCGGCTCGCCACGAGGCTCCGCGAGACCGACAGCATCGCCCGGCTGAAGAGCGACGAGTTCGGCATCATCCAGGTGGGCGCCAAGCGCCCGGACGACGCGGCCGAACTCGCCCGCCGCCTGGGCGAGGCCTTCGCCGAGCCCTTCCTCATCAAGGGCGAGGAGATCCACCTCAGCGGCTCGACCGGGATCACGCTCTTCCCCGCCGACGCCCGTACCGTCGACAACCTCATGAAGAACGCCGACCTCGCCATGTACCGGGCGAAGGCGTCCGGGCGCGACGCGTACCGCTTCTTCGCCGCCGAGATGAACCTCGCGGCCCGGCGCGCCGTCACCCTGGAGCGGGAGCTGCGGCAGGCGCTGGCCGCCGACCAGTTCCTCGTCTACTACCAGCCGCAGGTCGACATCGCGTCGAAACGCCTCGTCGGCATGGAGGCGCTCGTCCGCTGGAACCACCCGCACCGGGGCATCGTCCGCCCCGGCGAGTTCATCGGGCTCGCCGAGGACATCGGCCTCATCGCCCCGCTCACCGCCTACGTGCTCAGGACCGCCTGCAACCAGCACCGCGTCTGGCGGGAGAAGGGCCTTCTCGGCATCCAGCTCTCGGTCAACCTGTCGCCGATCCAGTTCCGCGAGCGCGGCGTCGAGTACCTGATCGAGCGCACCCTCAACGAGACCGGGGTGGCACCCGCGTCGCTCGACATCGAGCTGACCGAGAACGCCGTCATCGAGAACAGCCAGACGGCGTCGGCGTCCCTGCGCTACCTGAACCGGCTCGGCGTCACCCTTTCGATCGACGACTTCGGCACCGGNNCACCGGCTACTCGTCGCTCTCCTACATCAAGCGCCTGCCGGTGCAGCGGCTCAAGATCGACCAGAGCTTCGTCCAGCACCTCGACGACAACCCCAACGACGAGGTGATCGTCCGCGCCATCGTCAACCTCGGGCAGAGCCTCGGCCTCAAGGTGATCGCCGAGGGGGTGGAGCTGCGAAGCCAGCTCGACCGGCTGGAGCGCCTCGGCTGCGACGAGGTGCAGGGCAACCTAGTCTGCCCGCCGATCAGCGCCGAGGCCTTCGAGGCCAGGATCGAAGCCGGCACGTTCAGGATCCAGGACGGGTTCGTCGAGGCGGTCGTCGAACCTCCCGGCCCCTAGGGTGCCGGGGGAAGGAAGCGCACGATGAAGGGGGCCACGGGCGGCATGTGGGCACGGCTGCGGAACCGGCCCGACACCGAGCACGAGCAGATCGCGATCCGCGCCGTCATGATCACGCTGATGATCGCCTACGTCGTCACCGTGTCGAGGGGCGAGCCCACGGCGAGCCCGACCCTGCTCCGTGACGGCCTCGTCGTCTACGGCGTATCGGTCCTGGTCTCGCTCGGCCTCTTCCTGCACCTCCTGGCGCGTCCGGGGGCGAACCCGACCCGCCGCCTCGTGGGCATCGTCCTCGACGCCGTCGGCGCGAACGCCGCCATGCACATCGGCGGCGTGTCGACCCTCGTCTTCTACCCGATCATGCTCTGGTACATCCTCGGCCACGGCTTTCGTTACGGCGTCGGCTACCTCGTCGTCTCGGCGGGGATCAGCCTCGCCCTGTTCGCCGCCGTCCTCCTCGCCCACAGGGGGTGGGGCCTGCTGCCGTCGATCGAGGCGGCCCTCCTCCTCTCGCTGGTCATGCTGCCGATCTACTTCGCCGTGCTCTTGCGCAAGCTCAGGCTCGCGATCAGCCGCGCCGAGGAGGCGAACCGGGCGAAGAGCCAGTTCCTCGCCACGATGAGCCACGAGCTGCGCACGCCCCTCAACGCCATCATCGGCATGAACGACCTCCTGCGCCTGACGCCCCTGGAGGCGGAGCAGCGCGAGATGACGGCGACCGTCCGCACGGCCGCGGGCTCGCTCCTCACGCTCGTCAACGACGTGCTCGACACGGCGAAGATCGAGGCCGGGCGCTTTGCCGTGGACGCCGAGCCCTTCGACCTGCACGAGCGGCTGGGGGCGTTGCGCCTGATGCTCCTGCACGAGGCGAAGGCGAAGGGGCTCCACCTTCGCCTCAGGGTCGACCCCGACATCCCGCCCTTGCTGCAAGGCGGCGTCAGGCCGCTCCACCAGATCCTCGTCAACCTGCTCGCCAACGCGATCAAGTTCACGCAAACAGGCGGCGTCGTGCTCGACGCCCGTCTGGTCGGCGAGGCGGGGCCGACGGCGCGGCTGCGCTTCGAGGTCCACGACACGGGCATCGGCATCGCGCCCGAGGCGCAGGCGCGGGTCTTCGAGCGCTTCACCCAGGCCGACGACGGCACGACCAGGGTCTACGGCGGCACGGGGCTCGGGCTCAACATCGCCCGCGAGCTGGCGACGCTCATGGGGGGCGAGATCGGCGTCGTCAGCACCGAGGGCCAGGGCTCGACCTTCTGGGTCGAACTGCCCTTCGGGGTGCGCCCGGCGCCGGAGGGGCCGCTCCGGGGCGGGGTCCTCGTCCTCGGCGAGCCGGACGCGCGCCGGGCGCTGCTCGGCCTTCTGGACGACCCGCAAGGCGTCAAGGAGGTGGCCGACGAGGCGGCGCTGCGGCGGCTCCTCGCCGAGGCGCGCGGCCACGGCGTCCTCCTCGTCGCCAGGACGGATGCCCCCGTCGACCTCAAGCGGCTCGTCCGCGACCTGGAGGCCGAGGAGGCGACGGAGGCCATGCCCGTCGTCACCTGCCGGGCCGGGCTCGACGACGCCCTGAGCGAGGCGATGGCCGCGCTCGGCCCCAACCCCTCGCCGCGGCGCCTGCGCCGTGCCCTTCGGGCGGCGCTCGCCGGGCGCGAATCCGCGACCGGGGGCGGGGCCGAGGGCGCGGCCGACGCCCTGCGGGCGGCGCACCCGTCCCGGATCCTGCTCGCCGAGGACAACCGCACGAACCAGAAGGTCATCGGCCGGGTGCTCGAACACGCGGGCCACGAGGCCGTCATCGTCGAGACCGGCGAGGAGGCCTTCGACCGGGTCGTCGAGGGCGGGTTCGACCTCGTCCTCCTCGACCTCAACCTGCCGGGCATGGGCGGGCTCGACGTCGTCAAGCTCCTGCGCTTCAGCCTGTCCGGCCCGGAGACGCCGCCGCTCGTGGCGCTCACGGCGGACGCCACCGAGGCGACCCGCAGCAAGGCGCTCGGGGTCGGCTTCTCCGCCTACGTCACGAAGCCGATCGACGCGCCCGCGTTCATCGAGGCGCTGGACGGCCTCCTGGAGGCGCAGGCGGCCGTCCGGCCACGGCCGAAGCGGGCCGGCGTGGCGGTGCGGGAAGCGATCCCCGCCTCTTCCCCCCCTCCCCGGCCGGCGGCGGTCCCGGCAGGGCGCGCGCGCGCTTCGACGGGCGGCCCGCTCGACGAGCGCAAGCTCGCCAGCCTCGAAGCCCTCGACGCCGGCGACGGGTTCTTCGCCGGCGTCATCGACGAGTTCCTGAGCGACGCCGACAGGCTCATGGAGCAGCTCGGAAACGCCGCCAGGAGTGGCGACGCCGCCTCGTTCCGCGACGCCGCGCACGCGCTCAAGAGCAGCGCCGCCCACATGGGGGCGACGGGGCTCTACGAGACCTGCACGGCGTGGCGCAGCCTCGACGACGGCGCCCTCATGCTGAAGGCGCCGGGCGAGGTCGCCCGCATCGGGGCGGCGCTGGAACAGGTGAAGGCCGCGCTCGCCGCCCGCAAGCGCGCGCATCTTGCCCCATTGGAAAACGGCTAGGCCCTGCCTGAACGCGGGGGCGGCATAGGGGTTCTCCTGGTTTTGAGGGGGAGGGCGCGATGGGTTTGACAGACGAGCAAGGGGCAGTGCTGGGGTCGAGCGGTGCCGGCCGCACGCCAAGGTGCCGCTGCAGCACCTGCGGCGCACGATCGGCGCGATCATCTGGCGGCACGACAACGGGGCGAAGTGGCGTGCCCTGCCCAGCGACCTCGGCCCCCTCGGCAGCTTTGCTGCCGCCCTTCGGGGCGGATGATCGGCTTGCCGATCGTGGTGGATGGCGGCGCGGACCTTCATCCGCTGGGCGCGCTCGGGCGTCCGGGAGCGTCCGCTGGCCCTGGTGCAGGAGCGCGGCGTGAAGCCCGGCATGACGTTCCTGGACGGCACCAACCTGCGGGCCCACCACAAAGCCGCTGGCGCGTCGCGAAGGGGGCACCCAAGCGCAACGGGACCTGGGTTTCAGTTGCACCGCTTCGCGCTGCAATGGCCGCTCGCGTGGCGGCTACGGCACCATGATCGGCGAAGCCGATCATCCGCCCCGCAGGGCGGCAGGCTACAGCCTGCCGAGGGGCCCGCGTGATCGCCGACGGCTGCGGCCGGGCCATCGCCTTCCGCCTCGCCCCGGGGCGGGCACATGAGCTGCCGCACGCCGTGCCGCTGCTCGACCGTCTGCCGAGGGTGTTCGAGTGGGTCGTCGCCGACCGCGGCCACTCAAGCCAGGCTTTCCGTCAACATGTCTGGGAACTGGGGGCGCGGCCGCGATCCCGCCCAAGCGCGACGAGGCACCGGTGGCCTGCCCCGACCACATCTACAACAACCGCAACCCGGTCGAGCGGCTCCGGGCCAGGCTGAAGGAGTGGCGGGCGGTGGCCACTCGTCACGAGAAAACCGCCTGCTCCTTCATGGGCGTGCTTTGCATGGCCGCTGCCCTCGATTGGATCAGATGCTAACAGGGCCTAGGCATTCACGCCCAGCGGACGCGAAGCGCGTTCAGACGACCCGCACCTCG
>JAGRGG010000206.1 GCA_020445645.1 Geminicoccaceae bacterium
ATCGTGTCGCGCGGCAGGACCAGGAGACGGTTGTTCTGGACGTGGTTGATCTCGGGCCGGCCATCCTGCCAGCCGATCTCGGCTCCGGCATAGTCGAAGGCGACCCGCGCGAGCGGGCAGTCGACCTCCTGCTCCTCGCGCCGCCAGCCCGTGCCGCGATGCACGACGAGGCTGGGGCAGTGCAGCAGCAGGATCGGCTGCGGCTTGGTCTCGAGCCGCTCGCGCTTCTTCAAAGGCTCGGGCAGCGGCAGGCGCTCGCCGCTCGGGATCAGCCGCTGGCGGACGATGGTGGCGGCCGCCGCCGGGATCGCCGGCGCGTTGACGAGATGGCCGGCAAGCGCGGCATCGACACCGGTCTCGACCCGGCCGACCTCGCTCGTGGCGAGATCGATGTACCAGGGCTCGCCGAGCGCCACGACCACGAGGTCGTCGTGCCGGTCGTCGACCTCGCAGACCAGATGCTGCTGACCCTCGCTGTCGAACCGCCAGAAGAAGCCGCCGCGCCGCGGCTCGGCGACGAAGCGGAGCGGCGGGCCCGCGGCGTTGCGCCAGTGGCAGCGGCCGGTCTCCAGCACGCGGATCAGGGCCTCGCCATCGGCCCGGCTGCCGAGCCGGCGGCTCTGGCCGGTGCCGCCGCCGAGCAGGCGCCCGATCACCTGGTCCTGCAGGCCGACATAGCCGGGGGCAGGATCGGCGAGGAGATTGGCGATGGCAATCGGGTTCTCGCGGCCATAGGCGTTCGAGCGCAACCGCTTGGCCCGGGCGGTGTTGATCAGCACCGGCTGCGCGAGGCTGCCGTCACGCCAGGAGCGCTGGGCCGGCTCGAGCAGATAGAGGACGACGTCCGCCGCATCGGCATGGCCATTGCGGGTCGCGGCGTTGACCGCGGCAACCCAGCTCTCGAGCTCGGCTTCGACGACCACCGAGCCGTCCTCGGGGTCGAGCGTGGTCGACTGGTCGAGCAGGCCGAGCAGGGTGGCGGCGGCGTGCTCGCATTCTGGATAGAAGCAGGAGCAGGTGCTCGACAGTCGAACCCGGCCGCCCCGGCCATTGGCGATCTTGATCCGCGTGAGAAAAGGCGTCCGCCGACCGCCCTTGATCTGGCCGGTGATCGACTTGCCGTCCCGCTCGACGCTCACATCGACCACCGCCCCGTCCCCGACGAGATGCTCGGCCTTGAGCCAGATCGCTTCGGAGAACAGGCGTTCGAGATCGGTTCGGTTGAAGGCGAGCATCAGTCTGCCGTTGCTCTTCGTCTTATTGATTGTCATTGCCGGGGCGAGCGGCGCACTGATCGGCGTAGATGGCAGAGTTTGGAAGAAGCGCCAAGCGCAAATATGAAAAAGCGATGCGCGCTGCCGCGGGCAATGTCGCGAAAACCGGCGGAGTCGGGCTTGCGGAAGCGAAAACTACGACCGATCCGACGGCGCTTGGACGCGCCGGCGTGACTGCGAGTATCGGCAAGCATCGCGCTCAGCGGGAACTCACGAGGAACCAATGATCCTTGGGAGATTTGCCCTTGTCGGAGGCAGGCTTCATTCGCTGCGCGCAAAGCTTGCGCCCGCGTTCGTCGAAATCGCCAAATGGAATCTGCCCTCGACACCTTGCCGCTGCCGCACAGCACGGTGAGCATTCGGCGAGGCGAGGTCGTGCATCGACATCGCCTCGCTGCTTCGTTCAGGGAAACCCGTGCTGCTGCATCAGGAGGTAGTGCCGCACGCCTTCGACATCGACGAAGAGCCCGGCGAACAGGCTCGCCGCATAGAGGGCGGCAGCGATGTCCCAGCGCGTGAGATGGGGTGCTAGGGGCTCTTCCCGGGCGAGGAGTGCCACCGTTGCAACGATCCCGGCGCCGATCCCGGTGAACGAGCCGAAGGTCGCGGCGAAGAGAATGCTCGGCAGGGAAAGGGCCAGAGCGAGTCCGCAGCCAAGGATCCAGGCGAACCGATTGAGGGCCCGCCGGTTGACCATCGCCAGGGACATTTCGTCTAGAGGCCTCGAGCTCAACATCCAACCGCTCCCGAGAGACAGCCTCGAAGCTGCCACAAGAGAGTTAAGCGTCGGTTAGTGGGCGCTCGATTCAGGCGCCGAGCGGCGCGCCGAGACGCTCGGCGGCCGGTCGGGGAGATGAAGCCGGCTGACCGCGGCCGGCGTCTCGGCGACGATCCGGCCGCGACGGACGACGACGAGCCGTGTCGCCTTCAGGCGGATCGCCTCGATCGGGTCCTCGGCGTCGAGCAGGACGAGGTCGGCGTGGCAGCCGGGCTCGAGGCCGTAGCCGTCGAGCCCGAGGATGCCGGCCGGCACGCTCGTCACCGCGGCGAACGCGGCCCGCATCGCCTCGCGGCTGGTGAGCTGGGCGGCATGCACCGCCATGTGCGCCACCTCGAGCATGTCGCCCGAGCCGAGCGAATACCAGGGGTCCATGACGCAGTCGTGGCCGAACGCGACCGGGACGCCGGCCGCCTGAAGCTCCTGGACGCGGGTGAGGCCGCGCCGCCTGGGGTAGCCGTCGTGACGGCCCTGGATCATCAGGTTGATGAGCGGGTTCGAGATGGCGGCCACGCCGGATTCGGCGATGAGCGGGATCAGCTTCGAGACGTAATAGTCGTCCATGCCGTGCATCGAGGTGAGGTGCGAGCCGGCGACGCGGCCACTCAGCCCCAGGCGGTGGGTTTCGGCGGCCAGGGTCTCGACGTGGCGGGAGAGGGGGTCGTCGGTCTCGTCGCAGTGCAGGTCGACCCGCAGGCCCCGCTCGGCGGCGATCTCGCACAGGTCGACGACGGAGCGGCGGCCGTCTTCCATCGTCCGCTCGAAGTGGGGGATGCCGCCGACGACCTCGACGCCCCTGTCGAGGGCGCGGACGAGGTTGGCCCTGGCGCCCGCCGAGCGGTAGAGGCCGTCCTGGGGAAAGGCCACCAGTTGAAGGTCGAGGTAGGGGGCGACGCGGCGCTTCACCTCCAAAAGGGCGTCGACGCCGACGAGGCGGTCGTCGCAGACGTCGACGTGGCTGCGGATGGCGAGGATCCCCTGCGCCACGGCCATGTCGCAATAGGCGAGCGCCCGCCCGACGACGGCCTCGACGGTGAGGGTCTCCTTGAGTTCGCCCCAAAGGGCGATGCCTTCCAAAAGCGTGCCCGAGACGTTGCGGCGGGGCAGGCCGAGGGAGAGGGTGGCGTCCATGTGGAAGTGGCAGTCGACGAAAGGGGGGGCGACGAGGCAGCCCGAAGCGTCGATCTCGCGCCGCCCCTTCGCCTCGATGCCGGGGCCAACGGCCTGGATGATCCCGTCGGCGACGAGGATGTCGACCCCCTCCCGGCCGTTCGGCAGGGCGGCGCCGCGCAGGATCAGGTCGGGCTGCATGGGGGTCTACCTCCGTCCACGGATGAAGGGCCGCATGAGGGCCTGGGGATAGCTTGCCCGGCGGGAGACCAGGACGAGGGCCACGATGCTCAGAAGGTAGGGGAGCATCAGGAACACCTGATAGGGTATGGCACCGCCGACGGCCTGCTGGAGGCGGACCTGGAAGGCGTCGAAGGCGCCGAAGAGGAGGGCGCCGAGCAGCGCCTTCGCCGGGTTCCAGCCGCCGAAGACGACGAGCGCGATGCAGATCCAGCCGCGCCCGTTGACCATCTCGAAGAAGAAGGCGTTGAAGGCGGAAAGCGTGAGGAACGCGCCGCCGACGCCCATGAGCGCGCTGCCCGCGAGGACGGCGCCCATGCGAAGGGCGTGGACGTGGAGCCCCTGCGCCTCGGCGGCGATGGGGTTCTCGCCGACGGTGCGGACGGCAAGCCCGAGGGGGGTGCGGTAGAGGAGCCAGACGAGGACGGGGACGAGGGCGAATGCCAGGAAGGTCAGCGCCGTCTGGCCCGCCAGGACGGGGCCGATGCCGGGCACGGCCTTCAGCCAGGGCCAGTCGACCGGGGGGAAGGGGGCGATGCGGGGCGGGCTCGTCGCGTCGGGGAGGATCACGCGGTAGGCGAAGTAGGTGGTGCTGGTGGCAAGGAGGGTGATGCCGATCCCGGCGACGTGCTGCGAGAGGCCGAGGGGTATGGTGAGGACGCCGTGGAGGGATCCCAGGAGGAGGCCGGTGAAGGCCGCGAGCGCCACCCCCGTCCAGAGGTCGGCGCCCATGTGGACGGCGAGCCAGCCGGTCATGGCGCCGGCCGTCATGATCCCCTCGATGCCGAGGTTGAGGACGCCCGCCCGCTCGCAGAGGAGTTCGCCCAGCGTGCCGAAGACGAGGGGCGTGGCGATGCGAAATGCCGCGACCCAGAAGCCGGTCTGGAGGAGGATGTCGAGGAGGTCCATCAGGGCGCCCTCGGGCGAAGTTCGGGGCGGCCCCGGCCGCGCTCGAAGAGGAGGAGGCCCGACGCCACGACGACGGCGGCGCCGAACAGGGTGACGGCGCCGTGCCGCTCGCCGAAGACCAGGGCGCCGAAGACGAGGGCGAAGGGAATGGTGCTGTAGCGGAAGGGGGAGAGGAACGACGCCTCGCCCAGGCGGTAGGCGGCGACGATGGTGACGTAGGCGAGGGCGATGGCAAGGCTGCTCAAGGTCACGAGGCCGAGGATATGAGGGGGCGGCGCCGTCCAGGCGGGGGCCA
Source organism: Geminicoccaceae bacterium (assembly GCA_020445645.1). Lineage (GTDB taxonomy): Bacteria > Pseudomonadota > Alphaproteobacteria > Geminicoccales > Geminicoccaceae > JAGRGG01. The sequence goes on from JAGRGG010000206.1 coordinate 4,607, forward strand.
GGGGGGTGAGCGCGCCCAGCGGCAGGGTGGCGAGGCCGACGAGGCCCACGGCGCAGGCCGTCGTCAGCCCCACGGCGGCGGCGTCGAGGCGGGGGTCGACGTAGCGGGTCATCAGGTCGCGGACCGAGACGAAGACCGCGGCGACGAAGGGGAAGAGGAGGGCGAAGCTCCAGGCGCCCTGGGGCCGGGCGACGAAGAGGACGCCGACGAAGCCGACGAGGACGGCGGCCCAGCGCCGCCACGACACCCGCTCGCCGAGGCCGAACGCGGCCACGGCGGTCATGATGAGCGGGGCCGTGAACAGGACGACGGAGCAGACGGCGAGCGGCAGGCGGGCGAGGCCCATGAAGAAGGCGACGGCGGTGGCGGCCTCGCTGAACGCGCGCAGGAGGTTGAACCGGTCGAGGCAGCCCTGGAGGTTCCCGGCGCGGCGGCGCCAGAGGAGCCAACCGAGGAGGAGGGCGAAGATGATGGCGCCCCGCATGGCGAGGATCTGCCCCACCGGCATGTGGCGGAGCGCGAGCTTCATCAGCGTGTCGCTCGACGCGAACAGGCCCATCGTGAAGGCGAGGAGGAGGGCGCCGCGGGCGTTGTCGCTCACCGGACGGGCCTCAGGCGGACGAGAAGGCCGGCGAGCAGCATGCATAAGAGCGAGAGCGCGACGATGAGGTTGGCCGTGTAGCTGGACACGTCGAGCGCGCGGCCCATGCTGTCGGCGCCGACGAAGACGGCGGCGACGAAGACGGCGGCGAGGACGACCCCGAGCGGGTTGAGCCGGGCGAGCGTGGCGACGACGATCCCGGCGTAGCCGTAGCCCGGCGAGAGGTCGAGGGTGAGGTAGCCCTTGAGCCCGGCCACCTCGACGGCGCCGGCGAGGCCAGCGAGGCCACCCGAGAGGAAGGCGACGCCCAGGAGCACGCGCCCGGTACGGATGCCGGCGAAGCGGGCGGCGGCGGGGGCCTCCCCGGTCGCGCGGACCTCGAAGCCGAACACGCTGCCGCGCAGGACGAACCACAGGGCCAGCGCGAGCGCGAGGGCGAGGGGCAGGCCCCAGTGGACGCGGGAACGGGCGAAGAGGCGGGGGAGTTCGGCGGCTTCCAAAAGCGGCGCGCTCTGCGGCCAGCCGAGGCTCATCGGGTCCTGCATCGGCCCCTCCAGCATCATGCCGACGAAGAGGAGGGCGACGAAGTTGAGGAGGAGGGTGGTCACGACCTCGTCGACGCCGAAGCGCAGGCGCAGCCACGCGGGGCCGAGCATGAACAGGCCTCCGGCAAAGGCGCTGGCGAGGAGGACGACGGCGCAGGCGGTCCAGGGGGGCCACGTATCGAGCGGGAAGAAGCCGGACCCCACGGCGACGGCGGCGAGCGCGCCGAGGTAGAGCTGGCCCTCGGCGCCGATGTTCCAGAGGCGGGCGCGAAAGGCGATGGCGACGGCGAGGCCGGTGAGGACGAGGGGGGTCGCACGGCTGAGGGTCTCGCCGATGGCGAACGCGCTGCCGAGGCTGCCCTTCAGGATGAGCGCGTAGGCGTCGAGGATCGGGGCGCCGGCAAGCGCCAGCGGGATCGCCGCGAGGCCCAGCGCCGCGACGACGGCGACGAGGGGGGCGAGCGCCGCGAGCAAAGGCGGCGCCGCTTCGCGCCGTTCGAATCGTATCGGCGGCCCGCGCCGCTCAGGCCGCATCGGCGACCTGCCCGGTCATCATGAGGCCGAGGCGCCGGAGGGTGGCGGCCTCGCGGGCGAGGGGGCGGCTGAGGCGGCCCCGGTGGATCACGGCGATGCGGTCGGCGAGTTGCAGCAGCTCGTCCAGGTCCTCGGTGAGGAGGAGGATGCCGGCGCCGCGCGCGCGGGCCTCCAGGAGGCGGCGGTGGATTTCGGCGACGGCGCCGATGTCGAGGCCGCGCGTCGGCTGGGCGGCCAGGAGGAAGCGGGGCTCGCGGTCGAGGACGCGGGCGAGGATCAGCTTTTGCATGTTGCCGCCGGAAAGCTCGGAGGCCGGCACGTCGACGCCCCGGCAGCGCACGTCGTGCAGGCGGACGAGGCGCTCGGCGTCGTCGATCAGGTGCCGGCGGCGCAGGAGGCCGAGGCGCTGCGAGGCGCGCAGGCGCACGGTTTCGATCGCGGCGTTCTCCCAGACGGTCATGGCGCCGACGACGCCCTCGGCGTGGCGGTCCTCGGGCACGCGGCCGACGCCGGCCCTCGTCAGGTTGAGCGGCCCGCCTTTGGGCCAAGCGACGCCGCGCAGGCGGATCTGCCCCGAATCGGGGACCAGCGTGCCGGAGAGGACGGCAGCAAGGCTGCGCTGGCCGTTGCCGGCGATCCCGGCGACGCCGAAGATCTCCCCTTCCAGGACCGAGAGCCGCACGTCGTCGAGGGGTTCCCGCCCCGGCGCCGCCCCGACCCGCACCGCCGACATCTCGACGACGACGGCGCCGGGCTGGCCCCGCAGGCGGGTCGGCGCCTGGACCGGCCGGTCGACCATCGCCTCGGCGAGCTCGGCCTTCGTCACCCGGTCGGCCGCCGCCTCCCGCACCTTTTGCCCGTGCCGGAGGACGACGACGCGGTCGCAAAGCGCCAGGACCTCGTCGAGCTTGTGGCTGATGAAGACGACCCCGAGGCCGCGCGACGCGAGGCCGCGCAGCGTGTCGGCGAGGCGCTCGGCCTGCTGGGGGGTGAGGACGGCGGTGGGCTCGTCGAGGACGAGGACGCGGGCGCCGCGGTAGAGCGCCTTCAGGATCTCGACCCGCTGCCGCTCGCCGACCGAGAGCGCGCCGATGGCGGCGTCCAAGGGCACGTCGAGCCCGGTCTCGTCGACGAGCGTCCGCAGCCGCCGCCGGGCGTCTCGCCGCCCTTGCCAGGGCCGGAACAGGGGCTCGGTGCCGAGCGTGACGCTCTCGATCACGGAGAGGTTGGCGGCGAGCGCGAAGTGCTGGTGGACCATGCCGACCCCCGCCGCCAGCGCCCTTCCGGGCGATCCCCCCGGCAGGGGGCGAAGGCGGCCCCGCCGGTCGGCGACCAGGATCCGGCCGGAGTCGGCGGCGTAGTGGCCGAACAGGATGTTCATGAGCGTGGTCTTGCCGGCGCCGTTCTCGCCCAGGAGGCCCAGGATCTCGCCTTGGGCGAGGTCGAGGTCAACGGCGTCGTTGGCGAGGAGGGCGCCGAAACGCTTCGTGACGCCTTCGAGACGCAGGAGGGGGGACGCGCCGCCCTCCCTCGCGTCCCCGCCCGACGGCTCGATCACCGGCTCGCCTTGGGCTCCGTGTCGTCGACGGGGATGACGAGGCTGCCGTCCCGGATCGCCGCCTCCTTCGCCGCCACCATCTTCTGCACGTCCAAGGGCACCATCCCCTCCTGCATCGGCGCCACGGTGCAGCCGCCCTCGCCCAGGCTGCTGTAGGGGCCGTAGTCCTCGGCGGTGAAGGTGCCCGCCTTCACGGCCCCGATCGCCCGGTCGATCGAGGGCTCCATGTGCCAGAGCGCGCTGGCGACGATGGTGCTGGGGTACTCCTTTTGCGTGTCGATCACGTTGCCGACCGCCATGACGCCCCGCTCCCTGGCCGCGTCCGAGACGCCGTAGCGCTCGGCGTAGAGCACGTCCGCGCCCGAGTCGATCATGGCGAACGCCGCCTCCTTCGCCTTCGGCGGGTCGTACCAGGAGCCGATGAAGCTGACGAGGAAGGTGGCTTCCGGCTTCGTCTCGTTCACGCCCTGCATGAAGGCGTGCATCAGGCGGTTCACCTCGGGGATCGGATATCCCCCCACCATGCCGATCAGGTTCGACTTCGTCAGCGAGCCCGCGACGAGGCCCGTCAGGTAGGAGCATTCCTGGATGTAGTTGTCGAAGACGGCGAGGTTCGGTTCCTGCGGGGGAAAGCTGGAGCCCATCAGGAACGCCGTGTCCGGGTAGTCCTTCGCCACGTCGCGCGCCGCCCGCTCGACGCCGAAGATCTCGCCGAGGATCAGGTCCTTCCCCGCCTCGGCGTACTCCCGCATCACCCGCTCGTAGTCGGTGTTGGCGACGTTCTCCGACCACGTATAGGTGATGTCGCCCCTGGCGGCCGCCGCCTGGAGCGCCTCGTGCAGCCGCCCGACCCACTGCTGCTCGACGGGCACGGTGTAGACGCCGGCCACCTCGATCGGCTCCTGGGCGTGCGGGGAGGCCAGCGGCAGGACGGCGAAGGCGGCGGCCAGAAGGGTGCGGCGGGGCAGGGGCATGGACGGCCTTTCAAGGGGGTTCGAGCCACCCGCGATCTTTGCCGTTCGCGGCGAACAAGGGAAGGGTTTTTCAAGTCGGAGGACACGCCCCGCGCAGCGGCGCGAAGCGCGTCTTCAACCTTTGGGATCGGCGAGAAAGGCCAGGATCAGCCCGGCGGCGTCGACGTCTTTCTGGTTGAGGAGGTTGTGGATGCCGCCTTCGAGGACGACGCGGCGGGTCGGCGCCTTCATGACGGCCTGGAGGCCGTCGATGGCGGCCTCGGGGAGGATGGGATCGGCGGTGCCGTGGAGGAGGAGGGTGGGGGCCGTGATCCGGGGCGCCGCTTTGAAGGCGTCGTCGGCGAGGCCGAGGATGCCGTCGTAGGCGGCGACCGTCATCCGGCGGACGACGCGGGGGTCGTTCCGGAACAGGCGGTTCGCGCGCTCGGTGAGGCGGGGGTCGTCGTGTTCGACGGCGAGGCCGAGCCACGGCAAGACGCGGGCGCCGAGGCCGAGGAGCGCGTCGAGGAACGGCTGCCGCCCGGCGGGGCCGCGCGCGGCCGGGGCGGCGAGGACGAGGCCGGCGAGGTCGGATCGTCCCGCCGCGGCGTCGATGGCGACGGCGCCGCCCATGCTGACGCCGAGGAGAAAGCGGGGCAGGTCCGGGTCGGCGTCGTCCGCCGCCCGAATGAAATCCCGCGCGTCGGCAACGAGACGCCCGCCGCCGGGCCAGCTTCCCCTGTCCGGATCGTCGCCGAAGCCGCGCTGGTCGATGGCGAGCAGGGCGTAGCCCTCGCCCGCCAGCCGTTCGCCGAGGCCCTGGAACACGAGGCCGAAGCCGCCGAAGCCGTGCAATGCCAGGACGACGGCCTTGGGCGCGCCCTCCGGTCCCCAGCGGCGGAGCGGCAGCCGCCGGCCGTCCGAGGCGACGAGGGCCGCCGCCTCCAGCTTCGGCGTCACGACGGGCGGCTCGGGCGCGGGCGCGCAGGCGGCGAGCCAGAGCAGGGAGAGCAGCGCCGCAAGAACGCCGCGACGTGAGGGACCATGCGCCATCGTTCCTCCAGGGAGCCGGCAGGCAGATGGCGCGCGGGGCGGGGGTTTCCAGGTCGTGCTTCCTTGCGGGGCGGGGGCGGGTCCGTCCGTGTCGACCGTCGAGGACGCCCCCGCCGGCCGACGCGAAGCGTATGGACAATCCAGCCGGCCAGAGGCTAAGGCTTCGGATCCTCCTCTACCGCAAGGAACCGCCCGGATGGGCTCGCTTCCGCTCGGCACCGGGAAGGCGCTGGCCCGGCCCGACCTCGTCGGCATCGGCGCCGCCGTGCTGGGCGCCGCCCTGTTCGGGACCAAGCCCGTCTTCATCAAGCTCGCCTACGCCGACGGGACGGGGGCGCTGACGCTGCTCTTCTGGCGGATGGCGTTCGCGCTGCCGGCCTACCTCGTGATCGGCGGGCTCGAACTCCACAAGCGCCGCCGGGGGGGCGGCCTGCCGGGGCAGAGGATCGTCCTGCTGGCCGCGCTCAACGGCCTGCTCGGCTACTACGTCGCCAGCCTGCTCGACTTCACGGGCCTCGAACACGTGACGGCGCAGCTCGAGCGGCTGATCCTCTTCACCTACCCCTTCTGGGTCGTGATCCTGGGCACCCTGTTCTTCGGCCAGAAGCTGCGCGCCGTCACCTTCCCGGCCTTCGCCGTCGCCTACGCCGGGCTCGGCCTCATCTTCTGGCGGGCGATGGGAACCACGCGGGGCGCCGACCTCGTCGCCGGGAGCATCCTCGTCCTCGGCGCCGCCTTCGCCTTCGCGCTGGCGCAACTCTTCGGGCGCGGGCTCATCGTCCGGATCGGGGCCGGCCTCTACACCTCGATCGCCATGACGGCGGCGGGGCTCGGCGTCGTGGCGCACGTCCTCCTGGCGCAGCCCTTCGCCGACCTCGCCGTCTCGGGCCACGTCCTGGCGTTGGCCTTCTGCCTCGCCGTCGTCTCGACGATCCTGCCCTCCTACATCCAGAACTTCGCCCTCGGCCGGATCGGCGCCGACGGCGCCGCGATGGCCGGCAACGCCGGCCCCGTCTTCACGATCCTCCTCGGCGTCTGGCTCCTCGCCGAACCCTTCGGCCCGTTCGAGGCGCTGGGCACGCTGCTCGTCATCGGCGGCGTCGCTCTGTTCACGCGCCGGTAGACGCTTCGCGTCCTATGCATAAGCTTCCACGCCGGGCGCAAGGCGGACGCGGCGCTGCCAGGGGCGGGTGCCGGGGATGTCGCCGGTGCGGAGGGCGGCCTGGAGGTGGGCGAGGACGGGGCCCGGCCGGCCCGCGCCGTCGGGCAGGTGGTAGGCGTGGGCCTTGGGGTCGCAGCCCGCCGCGACCGCGCCGGCGTCGACGGCGGCGGCCCGTTCGGGGAGGAGGTCGACGAGGGCGGGGCCGGTGCGGCCGAGCGCGGCTTCGTCTCCCAGCCCCGCCAGCACCGCGTCGGCGGCGGCGTGGTAGAGGACGAGGCGGCGGGCGGCGGCGAGGGGTCCGCCCGCCTCCAGCGCGTCGTCGGGCAGAGCGGGGGCGGCGAGGAAGGCGGCGTCGAGGCGGGGGACTCCCGACCGGCGCAGGGCCTCTTGCAGGACCCTGGCGCCCATCCCGTGCGCCAGGACGGCGGTCGGGCGGGCGTCGTCGGCGCCGAGGCGGGCGAGCGCGCGGGCGAGTGCCAGGCCGCCCTGCGCCGCGAGCAGGGGTTCGTCCCCGGCGCCGGGGGATCCTTCGCGGCAGGGCCAGAGCACGGGCACGACCCTGACCCCGTCCTCGGCGAGCGCGCGTTGCAGGATCGCCGCCTCGCGGAACGCCCCTTCCTCCGGCCGGCGCCCGCCGTCGTGCAGATAGAGGAGGGCCTGCCGCGCCGTGCCCAGGCGGGCGAGGAACGGGGCTTCCGTCGCCTCCTCGTAGACGTGGGCGGCGTGGCGCTTGCAGAAGTAGGGGGCAATGCCGGGCTCGCCGTTCGGCAGGTCGAAGGACAAGGGGCGGCCGGGCGTGGAACGCGGCCCTTCGATGGGACGGCTGAGCGAGAGGAACAGCAAGGGCGGGCTCCTTGGCGACGGGGCGGCGTTATAGGTTTATAAACTTCTTAACAGGACTTCAAGCCGCAATCGTGAGAACGTAGGGCATGCCCGCGCCGAAGCGTCATAAAACGTTACAGGCGAACGAAACGCGACCGCGCCCCTGGAAGCTCAACCCGTCTTGGCGTCGTAGCGGCAGACCGTCCGGATCGGGCAGGCGGGGCAGAGGGGCTTTCGCGCCTTGCAGACGTAGCGTCCGTGCAGGATCAGGCGGTGGTGGGCGTCCTGGCGGTGGCGGTCCGGCGTCACGGCGACGAGCCCCGCCTCCACCTCGGCGGGGGTGCGGCCGGGGGCGAGGCCGGTGCGGTTGGATACGCGGAAGATGTGGGTGTCGACGGCGATCGTCGGTTCTCCGAACGCCACGTTGAGGACCACGTTCGCCGTCTTGCGGCCGACGCCGGGCAGGGCCTCCAGGGCTTCGCGCATCGGCGGCACCGCGCCGCCGTGGCGCTCGACGAGGAGGCGGGACAAGGCCGCAACGTTCTTCGCCTTGGTGCGGTAGAGACCGATCGTGCGGATGAGGGCCGCGATCCCCTCCTCGCCCAGCGCCGCCATCGCCTCCGGCGTCGGTGCGGCGGCGAACAGGCCGGGGGTCGCCCGGTTGACGCCGGCGTCGGTCGCCTGCGCCGAGAGCACGACGGCGACCAGGAGGGTGAAGGGGTCTTGGTGGACGAGTTCGGTGCGGGCGTCGGGCGTTGCCGCCGCGAGTGCTTCGTAGAGCGCCTCGACGGCGTCCCCGTCGAGGCGGGTCCCGCCCCGGCCTCGGCCCCCGCCTCGATCCCCGCCTCGACCCTGGCCTTCGTCGGCGTCCATCGCATATCTCCCCCGATAAAGCCCAACGGAACGAGGCCCGTGCCGCCCAGCGCCCCCTTCGAGGCCACCCTCTACCCGAACGGCCCCCTGCCGGCCCAGGGTTTCTGGCTGCTCGCCTGCGGCACCCTCCTCGCCTCGTCGGCGATCGGCGGCGGCTTCTTCCTTGCCGGCGCTTGGCCCGTCGCCGGGATCATGGGGGTCGAGGTGCCCCTCTTCGTCGTCCTCCTCGCCTACGCCCGCCGTACCACCCGGCGCCGGGAACTGGTGCGGCTCGACGAGGAGGGGCTGCACATCCAGGCGATCGACCCTTACGGGCGGACGCGGCGCTGGCGCTTCGAGCCGTCCTGGACCCGGGTCCACATGGACGACCCGCCAAGGCGCGCGAGCCGCCTCGTCGTCACGAGCCGGGGCCAGAGCCTCGCGCTCGGTCACTTCCTCACGCCGGAGGAGAAGCTCGACTTCGCCCGCGCCCTCAAGGCCGCGCTGCGCGACTACCGCCCCTTCTAGGCCGTCCGGCCGGGACATAACCCATAGGGGACGGCCGAAACCGTGTCGGTCGCCTTGACAGTTCATGAAGGGATCCCCGTCCCACGCGGTGGAAGGGTACGGTAGAGACGTATCATGATAGGTATTCTACAGGTTTAGAGGTCGAGCAGAAACGCCCGCTTCCCGATGCCGGCCCCCGTTCGCCTTCAAGGAAGGGTTTCTGGCCGCTTTCATTCCCCGTTGGATACGGCTGTCGTCGTCTCTGGCATGTCGATTGCTAGGTCTTAGACCTGGAACCGGGATGGCGTAGGCGTTGACCGGGGAAAGAGAAAGACAACGGATGGCCCAGGATCCCTCGCGCTCGGATTGGCCCGCCTGGTCCCTGCCGATCAGCAAGCTGCGCGGCGTGCCGCAGACGGCCAGGGTGCGGCTGAAGTCGCGGCGGATCACGAATTGCGGCCAGCTCCTGGCGGCGGCCGCCGTCGCCGAGCGGCGGCAATCGCTCGCCCGGGCGACCGGCATCGACCCCCTGGTGCTGGAGGCCGTCGTCCGGCGCGCCGACATGTCGCGCGTCAACGGCATCGGCGCCGTGTTCGGGATGATGCTGGAGGAGCTGGACATCCTCGACGTGGGCGCGCTCGCCCGGCAGGACCCCGCCCGCCTGCACGGGTCGCTGCGCGACTACAACCGGCAGGAGCGCATCGCCCGGCGCTCGCCGACCCCGGAGGAGGTCGAGGACTGGGTCCGGCAGGCGCGCGCCCTGCCCCAGGTCGTCACCTGCCCCGAAGAGGAACCTTCGTCCTAGGCACCTATCCTGGAAGGACCCTCACCCCAGCCCGCTCCCCGAGGGAGAGGGCTGGGGTGAGGGTCCTCGAACTCAGCCCTTGAGGCCGAGCACGTCGGCCATGCCGTAGAGGCCGGGGGCGCGGCCTTCGGTCCAGCGCGCCGCGCGCACGGCCCCCTTGGCGTAGATGGCGCGGTCGCCCGCCTTGTGGGCGATCTCGATCCGCTCGCCCGCGCCCGCGAAGACCACCGTGTGGTCGCCGACCACGTCGCCGCCGCGCAGGACGGCGAAGCCGATCCCGCCCTCGGGCCGGGGGCCGGTGTGCCCGTCGCGCGCCCGGATCGCGGCGCCGGCGAGGTCGATCCCCCTGCCCCGCGCGGCCGCCTCGGCAAGCGCGAGGCCCGTGCCCGAGGGGGCGTCGACCTTGTGCCGGTGGTGCATCTCGACGACCTCTATGTCGAACGCGGGGTCGAGCGCCCGCGCCACCCGCTCGACCAGGGCGAGGACGAGGTTGACCCCCTGGCTCATGTTGGGCGCCCAGACGACGGGCACCCGCCTCGCCGCCGCTTCGAGCGCCGCCCGCCCTCCTTCGTCCAGCCCCGTCGTGCCGACGACGTGGGCGCACCCCGCCTCGGCGCACAGGGCCGCGTGGCGCACCGTCGCGTCCGGCGAGGAGAACTCGATCACCGCGTCCGACGCCCCGACGAGCGCCTTCACGTCGCCGGTCGCCCCGATCCCGATCGGCTCGCCGCCGGCGAGCACGCCGAGGTCCTGCCCCAGAAGCGGGCTGTCCTTCCGCTCGCTGCCGCCCGCAAGCTCCACCCCCGCCGTCGCCAGCACCTCCTTGAGGTTCGTCCGCCCCATCCGCCCGCCGCAGCCGATGATCCCGATCCGCATGGTTTCCTCCGCTCGTCCCGCAACGCCCTCCTTGTCCCGGATCGACGGCTTAGGCAAGGTGGGGGAACGCGAACCGCGAGGGGGAACGGGGATGGACGAGACGGCGCTGGTCGAGGCGATGCGGTCGCACCTGCCGATCCGGGTCGCGCCCTACGACATCGGCGCGAAGGCCGCGGGACTCGTCGTCGTCGACGAGGTCGTCGGCTTCTGCGCCGTCGGCGGCGGCAACCTCGCCCCCACAGCCCCCGACGAACAGGTGCGCCGGATGGTCGAGGAGACCGACCGCCTCGCCCGCCGCTTCGCCGAATACCGCCGCCCGATCCTCGCCTTCCTCGACACCCACGAGCCCGGCGTCCCCGAGCCCCCCTACCCGCCGCACTGCGAGCGGGGCACGGGCGAGGAGGACCTCGTACCGGAACTGCGCTGGCTCGAGGACTGCAACGAGGCGACGCTGATCCGCAAGGACTGCATCAACGGCTTCGTCGGCGCGATCGAGGCCGCCTACAGGGGCCACGGCCTCAGCCACAACAAGGCCGTCGACTGGGTGAACCGCCACCGCCTCGAATCCGTCCTTGTCACCGGCATCTGCACCGACGTCTGCGTCATGGACTTCGTGCTGACCCTGCTCTCGGCCCGCAACCACCGGCTGATGCCGACGCTCAAGGACATCGTCGTCGTCGAGCCCGCCACCGCCACCTACGACCTGCCGCAAGCGGCGGCGGCGGGCCTCGGCCTGCCCGAGACAGCGAGCCACCCGAAGGCGCCCACGCACCACATGGGCCTCTACTTCATGGCCTCGCGGGGGGCGGTGCTGGCGGATCACATTATTGTTTAAATAGAACATTCAAAGGCGCAATTCTAATGTCAGAAATCTCAAGAAAATTGGATATAACTTGTAATCAATGCAATACAAGATTTATTGCTGATGTTTATGAAGGACGAACAATATACTTAGGGGAAGATCAATATCCCAATTTGTCCTTTAGCTTAATTCAATGCTCAACATGTAATATACCATTGCTGGTCGAGCAAGATGTTGAATATGATCTTGATCGAATTGGACATGGCCCAGCAAAATTAATATTTCCAATAACAAGATTTAATATAGATACAGCTATTCCTAAGTTTATAAAGGTAGCACTTGAAGAAGCCATTATTTGCTACAGAGCAAAAGCATACACAGCAAGCGCCATCATGTGCAGAAAAGTGTTAGAAGGCGTATGTAATCACTTCAATATGAAAGGTGGTTCTTTAGCAGACAGGCTAAGAAAAATGAGAAGCGACGGAATTATTGATAATACATTAACAGAATGGTCAGAAGTGCTTAAAGCAGCTGGCAATGAAGCAGCTCATGATGTGCAGATGCAGGTAAATCATAATGATGCCAAGGATTTACTCGAATTTGCTATTGCAATAAATGATTATTTGTTTTCATTTAGAAAAAAATTCGAGTCTTTTAAAGCGAGAATAAGTAAAAGGCAGATATCTTCTGATAAGCAAGAAAGTATCAAAAAGGCAGAATCTGCGGAGGGAGTTTAGCCTCCCTCCGCATTTTGATGTGCTATGCCGCCCCCCGCCGGTTCGCCACCAGATCGTCGACTACCCCCGGATCGGCGAGCGTCGAGGTATCTCCCAACTGGTCCTGCTCCTCGGCCGCGATCTTGCGCAGGATCCGGCGCATGATCTTGCCGGAGCGGGTCTTGGGCAGGCCCGGCGCGAACTGGATGAAGTCGGGGGACGCGATCGGGCCGATCTCGTCGCGGACGTGCTTGACCAGCTCCTTCTTGAGGTCGTCGGAGGGCTCGAAGCCCTGGGTCAGGGTCACGTAGCAGTAGATGCCCTGGCCCTTGATGTCGTGGGGGAACCCGACGACGGCGGCCTCGGCGACGGCGGGGTGCAGGACGAGGGCGCTTTCCACCTCGGCCGTGCCCATGCGGTGCCCGGAGACGTTGATCACGTCGTCGACCCGGCCCGTGATCCAGTAGTAGCCGTCCCCGTCGCGCCTCGCGCCGTCGCCGGTGACGTAGGCGGCGCCGAAGGTGCCGAAGTAGGTCTGCACGAAGCGCTTGTGGTCGCCGTAGATCGTGCGCATCTGCCCCGGCCAGCTGTCGAGGATGACCAGGTTGCCCTCGGCGGCGCCTTCGAGGCGGTTGCCGTCGTTGTCGACGATGGCGGGCTGGACCCCGAAGAAGGGTAGCGTCGCCGAGCCGGGCTTCAGGGCGGTGGCGCCCGGCAAGGGGGTGATGAGGATCCCGCCCGTCTCGGTCTGCCACCACGTATCGACGACGGGGCAGCGGCCCTCGCCTACGACATCGAAGTACCAGCGCCACGCCTCGGGGTTGATCGGCTCGCCAACCGAGCCCAGGACGCGCAAGGAGGCCCGCGACGTGCCCTTCACCGGCCCGTCGCCCTTTTGCATGAGCGCCCGGATCGCCGTCGGCGCCGTGTAGAAGATCGTCACCTTGTGCTTGTCGACGACCTCCCAGAAGCGGGACACGGTCGGGTAGTTCGGCACGCCCTCGAACATGAGCGAGCGGGCGCCGTTGGCGAGCGGGCCGTAGACGATGTAGCTGTGGCCCGTGACCCAGCCCACGTCGGCGGTGCACCAGTAGACGTCGTCCTCCTGGAGGTCGAAGACGTAGTAGTGCGTCATCGCGGCGAACAGCAGGTAGCCGGCCGTGGTGTGGAGGACGCCCTTCGGCTTGCCGGTCGAGCCCGAGGTGTAGAGGATGAAGAGGGGGTCTTCCGCGTTCATCCGCTCGGGGGGGCAGTCGGCGTCGGCCCCGGCCATCAGGGCTTCGAGGTCGTGGTCCCGCCCCTCTTGCATGGCGACCCCGCCCCTCGTGTGCGGCCAGCAGAGGACGGGGACGTCCTTGCCCGCCCGTTCCAGCGCCCGGTCGACGTTCGCCTTCAAGGGCACCTTGCGCCCGCCGCGCAGCCCCTCGTCCGCCGTGATGACGAGGGTGGCGTCGCTGTCGACGATCCGGTCCTTCAGGGCGTCCGGCGAGAATCCCCCGAAGACGATCGAGTGGACCGCGCCGATCCGGGCGCAGGCGAGCATGGCGTAGGCGGAGACGGGGATCATCGGCAGGTAGATGATGACCCGGTCGCCTTTCTTGACGCCCTGGGCCTTCAGGACGTTGGCGAGCCGGCAGACCCGCTCGTGCAATTGCCGGTAGGTGATCGTCGCGTCCTGCGCGGGGTCGTCGCCCTCCCAGATGATCGCCGCCTGGTCGCCGCGCTCGTCGAGGTGGCGGTCGACGCAGTTGACGCAGACGTTGAGTTCGCCGTCCTCGAACCATTTGATCGACACGTCGCCCGAGAACGAGGTGTTCTTGATCTTCGTCGGCGCCTTCATCCAGTCGAGCCGCTTCGCCTGCTCGCCCCAGAACCCCTCCGGGTCCTCGACTGAACGCCTGTAGAGGCGCTGGTACCCTTCCTTGTCGACGTGCGCCGCCTTGGCCAGCGCGTTCGGAACCGGGTAGACCTGATCCATGCTCGTTGCCCTCCCTCGAACGGTCACGACGTGGTCGCATGGAAGCGGGGCGGGCTCAACGATTCAAGGACGTTTTGCCGCAAAACCGGGGGACGCGAAGCGTGTGCCCACGCGAACGATTGCAACCAGTCCTAGGACTCTATCCCAGGACTTATCCACAGAATGTGGGTAAGTGTTTGATGGATCGCGCCCCCAAGCGGGTTCATCTAACGTAATACGTTAGCATGACCTTATATGTTAAGCTCGGAAGCGATATCCGCCCTCAGCCCCGCTTCTGTCCCGTCGCCTCCAGCCAAGCGGTCACGAGGGGCAGGATCCGCGCGACGATCCGCTTCACCCCTTCGGGGTTGGGGTGGATGCCGTCGCCCTGCATGAGGCCCCGCCCGTCGATGGCGCCCTTGAGGAAGAAGGGGTCGAGGGGCACGCCGTGGGCGGCGGCGGTGTCGGCGTAGGCCTTGCGGAACGCCGTCGTGTAGGCCGTGCCCATGTTCGGGGGGGCCTCCATGCCGGCGAGGAAGGCCGGGACCCCGGCCGCCTCGGCGCGGTCGAGGATGGTGTCCAGGTTGCGCTCGAGCGCGTCGACCGGCAGCGCGCGCAGGCCGTCGTTGCCGCCGAGTTCGACGACGAGGTGCGAGGGGTCGTCGGCGAGCACCCAGTCGAGCCGGGCGAGCCCGCCGGCCGAGGTGTCGCCGGAGACCCCGGCGTTGACCACCTCGCAGGCGAAGCCCTCGGCCTTGAGCGCGTCTTCCAGGCGCGAAGGGAAACTGTCCTCCAGGGGCACGCCGTAGCCGGCGGCGAGCGAGTCGCCGAGGACCGCGATCCGGCACGGTTCGGCCCCCCGGGCCGTCGTCGCCGGGGCCGCGCCGAGGAGGACGAGCAGGAGGACGAGCTTGCCCGCGCCGGACCATCGAACCATCTGTGCCTTCACGTTCCCTCTTTCCCCGCCCGGACCCGCATGATCCGCCTGAACGACGTCCACCTCACACTTAAGAGCGCCGCCGGCCCCGTCCATATCCTCAAGGGGATCGACCTCGGCCTGGACGCAGGATCGTCGCTCAGCATCGTCGGCCCGTCGGGGTCGGGCAAGTCGAGCCTGATGGCGCTCATCGGCGGCATCGAGCGGCCGACGGGGGGGCGGGTCGAGGTGGCGGGGCGGGATCTGGGCGACCTCGACGAGGACGGGCTCGCCCTGTTCCGCCGCGAGCGGGTCGGCATCCTCTTCCAGTCGTTCCACCTCCTGCCGAACATGACGGCGGTCGAGAACGTCGCCCTGCCCCTGGAGCTGCGCGGCGCTTTCGACGCGCTGGACCGTGCGGCGGCGGGGCTGGACGCGGTCGGGCTCGGGCACCGCCGCGACCACTACCCGGCCGAGCTGTCCGGCGGCGAGCAGCAGCGGGTGGCACTCGCCAGGGCCCTCGCCAACGATCCCCCCCTTCTGCTTGCCGACGAGCCCACCGGCAACCTCGACCAGCGGACGGGCAGGGAGGTGATCGACCTTCTCTTCCGCACCCAGGCCGAGCGCGGCGCCACCCTCGTCCTCGTCACCCACGACCCCGCCCTCGCCGGCCGCTGCGACGGGAGCGTGCGGCTGGAGGACGGGCGGGTCGTCGCCCCCGCGACGGGCGGCGCCGCCCCGGCCCCCGCACCGGCCCCGGCCGTCGCGTCTTGAGGACCGGCACCCTCCTTCGCCTCGCGTGGCGCGACCTCAAGGGCGGCCTCGCCCGCCTCTGGGTGGTGCTCGCCTGCCTCGCGCTGGGCGTCGGCCTCATCGCCGGCGTCGGCGGGATCAACGCCGCCCTCGTCGACGCGCTCGGCCGCGACGCCGCGAAGCTGCTCGGCGGCGACCTTGCCCTCGAAGCCACGAACGTGCCCGTGCCCGACGCCGTGATCGGGGCCGTGTCGCCGGGTGCCGGGATCTCGCGCACGCTGCGCACGAACTCGATCGCGTTCGGGGCGGACGGGCGCAGCGCGCCGATCGAGGTCAAGGCGGTGGACGGGGCCTACCCGCTCGTCGGCAGACTCAGGCTTGATCCCGTCCTGCCGGGCCTCGCCGCAGGGGAGGTCGCCGTCGAACCCCTCCTCCTCCCCCGCCTCGGCGTCGCCGTCGGCGACACCCTGCGGGTCGGCGACGGTACGGTACGGATCGCCGCCACGATCGGGGACGAGCCGGACCGGCTCGCCAGCTTCGTCGGCACCGGGCTCCGCGTCCTGATGCGAAGGGAGACGCTGGACGGGCTCGGCGTGCTGCGTCCCGGCGCCCTTGCCCGTTACAGCGACCGCATCCTCCTGCCGCCGGGCCTCGCCCCCGCCGGGGAAGCGGCGCGGCTGCGCGCCGTCGACCCCGACGCCGCCTATCAGGTGCGGGAAGCAAGCTCGGTCCAGCCGCGCATCGAGCGGGTCGCGTCCAGGATCGCCGCATGGCTGACGCTGGCCGGCCTCGCGTCCCTTCTCATCGGCGGGCTCGGCATCGGCCTCGCGGTCGGCACGTGGCTCGACGGCAAGACGGCGGCGATCGCCACCCTGAAGTCGATCGGCGCCCGGAGGCGCGACGTCGACCGCCTCCTCGGGGTCGAGGTCGGGCTCATGGTCGCCTTTGGGATCTTCTGCGGCCTCGTGCTGGGCACCCTCCTTCCCCAAGCGGTGCGGCTGCTCCCGGCGGGGCTCGTGCCGATCAGCCTGAACCCCACGCTCTACCCCGGACCCCTCCTGCTCGCCGCCCTCGTCGGCCTGCTCACGGCGGCCCTCTTCACCCTCATGCCGCTCGCCCGCGCCGGCAAGGTGCCGCCGGCCCGCCTGTTCCGCGACGCCAGCCTCGGCGGCGGGCCGGTCGGCCGGGCGGCGTGGCCCCTCCTCGCCGCGCTGGCAACCGTCCTCGCCCTCACCGTGGTCCTCGCCTTGCCCGAACGCTGGCTCGGCGCCGGGTTCGTCGGCGTCGCAGCATTCGCGGCGGGCCTCCTCTACCTCCTTGGCCGCCTCGTCCTCGGGCGGCTGAAACACCTCGCGCCTCTGGCCCCGACGTGGCTCCGCCTGCCCCTTCGCCGCCTCGCCCGGCCGGGCTCGGGCGCGCTCGCCGTCACGGGGGCGCTCGCGGGCGGGCTCGCCGCCCTCACCCTCGTCACCCTGATCGACGCCACGCTCCGCGCCGAGATCGAGGGCGGGCTGCCCTCGCGCGTGCCGGACCTCGTCTTCATCGACATCCAGCCGGACCAGCGGGCGGGCTTCGGGCAGGAGGTCGAGGCGGCGGGCGGCGAGGTGTTGCAGATGACGCCGATCCTGCGGGGCCGGGTCGTCCGCATCAAGGGCGCCGTGCCCGAGCCCGAGAAGATCGGCCCCGAGGGGCGCTGGACCGTGCAGAGCGACCGGGGCCTGACGTGGCAGGACGCGAAGCCCGCCACGACCGAACTCGTCGCGGGCGACTGGTGGCCGAAAGGCTACGACGGCCCGCCCCTCGTCTCGGTCGAGGACGAGGTCGCCCACGCCTACGGGGTCACGGTCGGCGACACGCTGGGGTTCAACATCCTGGGCCGGGTCGTCGAGGCCAGGGTCGCCTCGTTGCGCCGCGAGATCGACTGGTCGGAGGGGCGGCTCGACTTCATCTTCGTCTTCAGCCCCGGCCTCGTCGCCAAGGCGCCCCACACCCTCGTCGCCGCCGTCGACGTGCCGAAGGACAAGGCGGCGCCGCTCATGGCGGCGACGGCGCGGGACATGCCGAACCTCACCCCGATCGCCGTGGGCGAGGTCGTGGAGCGGGTCGCGCGGATCATGGCCCAGGTCGGCACCGCCCTTCGCGCCGTCGCCGGCGTCACCCTCGTGGCCGGCGGGCTCGTGCTCGCCGCCGCGATCGGCGCCGCCCGCGCCCGGCAGGCGAAGGAGGCCGTGCTCCTCAAGGTCATCGGCGCGACGAGACGGCAGATCCTCGCGCAGATGCTGGCCGAACTCGCCTTGCTCGGCGCCGTCGCGGGCGCGCTCGGCGTCCTGATTGGCGCGGGCGGCGCTTGGCTCGCCGCCCGCTTTGCCCTCCATCTGCCGCTGGCCCCGGCCCCGCTTGCCGTGCTCGGCATCCTCGGCCTCGCGCTCGTCCTCACGCTCGCCGTCGGCAGCCTCGGCCTCGGCCGGCTCCTAGCACTCCCGGCGGCGCGGGCGCTGCGTGCCGCCTGAAGCGCCGCGCGTTCACGAAACCTTAATTTAGCCGGGGCTAAAATCCTGACCCTGCCCGCTTGCGCCCGGCGGGGAAATCCTTAAATCTAACCCTGCAAACTTCCATCCGAACGGTCCACCTGGAGAAAGGCAACCCGATGGCAATCCGTGCTGGCCAGACATATGCGCGGCCGGGGGTCGACAGCGCACAGATCGACGCCGGCCTGCGCAGCTACATGGTGTCGGTCTACAACTACATGATGCTCGGCCTCGCGCTGACGGGCATCGTCGCGTTCGCCACCGCAAGCTCGCCCGCCATGCTGCAGCTGATCTTCGGTTCGCCGCTCGCCTACGTGGTGATGCTGGCGCCGCTCGGCTTCGTCCTCTTCCTCAGCTTTCGCATCCAGAAGATGAGCCCGCAGGCGGCGCAGATCACCTACTGGGCCTACGCGGCCCTGATGGGTCTGTCGCTCGCGTCGATCTTCATCGTCTACGCCGGCGAGAGCATCGCGCGCGTGTTCTTCATCACGGCGGCGACCTTCGGCGCCACCAGCCTCTACGGCTACACGACGAAGACCGACTTGTCGAAGTTTGGCAGCTTCCTGTTCATGGGGCTGATCGGCATCGTCATCGCGTCGATCGTCAACATCTTCCTCGGCAGCACCGCGCTCCAGTTCGCCATCAGCGTGATCGGCGTGCTCGTCTTCACGGGCCTCACCGCCTACGACACGCAGTCGATCAAGGAGCAGTACGTCGGCGGGCTCGAATACGCCGACGGCGGGGTGCGGACCAAGGGCGCCATCATGGGCGCCTTGCGGCTCTACCTCGACTTCATCAACCTCTTCCTCATGCTCCTCCAGCTCTTCGGCGGCAACCGCCAGTAGGCGCGGGCGCGGGCGCTGGCCGACGCGACGGGGCGGGTCCTTCGGGACTCGCCCTTTTTCGTGGCCCGGCGCCAGGACGGGAACATGCCGGCAACACCGCCGTTCATGCCCGGAACCGAACGGAAGGGAACGGCATGGACCTCGGCATCAAGGGCAAGGTCGCGGTGGTGACGGGCGGCGACAGCGGCATCGGCCGCGCGACGGCGAAGCTCCTCGTCGCCGAGGGGGCGAAGGTGGTGCTCAGCGACGTGAAGGCGGACGACCTGAAGAAGGCGGCGGACGAGGTTGGGGGTGCCGCGGCGGACGGCGGCGAGGTGACGGCGGTCGTGGCCGACCTCGCCGACGGAGACGCCGTCGAGGCGCTGGCCTCGAAGACCACCGAACGCTTCGGCCCCGCCCACATCCTCGTCAACTGCGCGGGCGCGCGCGGCGCGGC
Source organism: Geminicoccaceae bacterium (assembly GCA_020445645.1). GTDB lineage: Bacteria > Pseudomonadota > Alphaproteobacteria > Geminicoccales > Geminicoccaceae > JAGRGG01. The sequence continues at coordinate 23,828 of JAGRGG010000206.1, forward strand.
CGGCGACTTCCTCGGCCTCTCCGACGACGACTGGAGGGCGACGATCGAGGTCGACCTGATGGCCGCCGTCCGCCTCTGCCGCGCCTTCATCCCGCAGATGCGGGGACACGGCTGGGGCCGGATCGTCCTCATCGGCTCCGAGAACGCGGAGCAGCCCTACCCCGAGGAATCCCCCTACAACGCCTGCAAGGCCGCCGTCATCAACCTGACCAAGAGCCTCTCCAAGGCGTACGGCAAGGACGGCGTCCACGTCAACGTCTGCTCCCCCGCCTACATAGCGACGCCCATGACCGACGCGATGATGGAGGAGAAGTCGAAGGAACTCGGCAAGAGCTTCGACGAGACGGTACAGTGGTTTCTGAGGACCAACCGCCCCGGCATCATCGTCGAGCGCCGCGGTCGCCCGGACGAGGTCGCCGGCGTCATCGCCCTCCTCTGCTCCGAGCGCGCCAGCTACGTCACCGGCGCCAACTACCGCGTCGACGGCGGGGCGGTGATGACGATCTGAAGGTTACGCCATCTCTCCCACGCAGGCCGCGACCACGTCCGGATCGTCCCGGAGGTCCTCCGCCGGCCCTTCGCCGACGATCTCGCCCCGCACCATGACGAAGCCCAAATCGGCGACCCTGAGCAAAGGGCCGGCGTAGCGTTCGGCGGCGAGGAGGGTGCGGCCGCCCTGCTTCAGCGCCAGGAGGATCTCGACCGCGCGCTCAGGGCCGAGGTCGAGGGCGAGCTCGTCGACGAGGAGGAGGCGGGGCTGGCCGCAGAGGGCGCGGGCGAGGTCGACGATCCGCCGCTGCCGCCGGTCGAGGGCGGGGGGCTTCAGGCCGCCCAGCCCCTCCAGTTCCGGCAGCAGCCGCATCAGGCGGTGCTCCAGCGCCGCGTCGAGGCGGTTGCCGGCGTCGGCGCCGAGCAGCAGGTGCTCGCGGACGGTGAGCGGCGCCAGGAGGGCGGGAACCTGGAAGGCGATGCCGAGGCCGTGGCGGCGGCGCTCGAACGGGTCCATCCCCTTGATGTCGACCCCGCCCGCCCGGACCGTGCCGGCGCGGAGGCCGTCGCCCGGCAGCACCGCCTCCAAAAGCGCCGACTTGCCCGCACCCGTGCCGCCGAGGAGCACGGCGAACGCGCCCTGCGGCACGGCGAGGGAGGCCCCCGCGACCCGCTGCCGCCCCCGGCGCACCACGTCCGCTTGGCGGACCTCCAGGGTCAGGCTCACCCGCCCGCCCCACCCGTGCCCGCCTCGCCCGTGCCCGCCTCGCCCGTGCCCGCCTCGCCCGTGCCCGCCTCGCCCGTGAAGGCGCGCAGGACGGCCGGGTTTCCGCCGACCTCCTCCGGCGGGCCGTCGGCGATCAGCCGGCCCCCGTCGAGGACGAGGATCCGGGCGGCGAGCCCGGCGAGCGAGGAAACGTCGTCGTCGGCGAGGAGGACGGCCATGCCTTCGGCAGCCAGCATCCGGATCAGGGTCGCCGCATGCGTGCGGCCGGCCACGGCGAGGCCGGCGAAGGGGTGGTCGAGGAGGAGCACGGCGGGGCGGCGGACGAGCGCCCTGGCAAGGTCGGCGAGGCGCCGCTCGCCCGGTGACAGGGCGGCGAGCGGCCGATCGGCGGCGCCGCCGAGGCCGACGAAGGCGAGCACGGCGAGCGCGTTCCGCCGCTCCTCGCCGCCCGTCCAGCCGAGCGGCAGCAGCAGGCGGCCCCAGTGGCGCGGCGCCTGGCCAAGGCGGAAGGCGAGGACGGCGAGGTCCGTCGGCGTCAGCCCGTCCAAAAGGCGGGGTTCGGCAAAGGTGCGGGCGAGCCCGGCCCCGGCGAAGCGGCCGGCCCGGCCGAGCCGCATTTGCCGGCCGAGCACCCAGGCGGCGCCGGCCGAAGGCCGGTGCAGCCCGCTCAGTACGTCGAGGAGGAGGGGCACCCCCGCTCCGGTCGGCCCGATCACCCCCAGCACCTCGCCGTGGGCGAGCCCGAAACCTACGTCGTGCAGGCCCTCGCCCCCGGGCACCCCGGCGGCGAGGCCGCGGCAGGCGAGGACGGCCGGGAAGCCGTCCCCGCTCAAGGCCGCACCCTGAGCACGGGCGGATCCTCCCGGCGAGCCAGGAACAGCCCGAGCACGAGGCCCGCCGCCGTCACGGGCAGCGAGAGGTCCGGCAGCCCCGGCGCCAGATCGATGGCGAGGCGGGGGAGGACGAGGAGGGGGACGAGCGACGCGCAGGCGAGCCCCTGCGAGCCGCCGCCGATGAGGACGGCGCCCGCCGCGACGAGGGAGAGGACGCCCCAGTCGGGGCGGGCGATGCCCGGCTCCTGCGGCAGCGCCTGGAGCGACACGATCCCGCCCGCGAGCCCGGCCATGAGCCCGGCGGCGAGGAGGGCGGCGGCGCGGCCGAAGCCGCCCTTCGTCCCGAGCCCGAGCAGGGCGCCGAGGCGGGGGTCGGCCCCAGCCGCGCGCAGGCCCACCGCCAGCGCCGTCCGCCCGAGCCAGAGGCGGACCGCCCCGGCCGCCGCGACGGCGAGGAGGAGGGGGACGACGTCCCCCGGCACGTCCGGGCGCCCGGGCCAAGGCAGGTCGGTCGGCAGGAGGAGGAGCGCCGCCTGCCCGAGCGCCAGCGACAGGGCGGCGGCCCGCCAGGGACCCCCTTCCCCGCCGGCCAGGAAGCCGAGGAGGGCCAGCGCCAGCGCCGCCGGGAGCGCCAGCGCCACCGCGAGCGGCAGGAGGAGGGCCGGCTCCGGGGTGAGGGCGAGGCCGAGCGGCGCCGTCCAGGCGGCGACGGCGCCGAGGCCCAGCACGAGGCAGCCCCCCTCCCGCAGCGCCGCGTGCGCCGCCAGGGTGAGGACGAGGGCGCCCGCCGTCTCGACGAGGAGCATCCAGGCCCCGCCCCCGGCGACGTGGAGGGCGAGCGGCAGGGCGAGCGCCGCGACGACGCCGACGAGGAGCCGCAGCGCCTCAGCCAAGGCCGGCGACCTCTCGCCTCGGCCGGGGCAGGAGCGCCAGGAGCGCCACGGCGAGGAAGGGGGCCAACGCCCACGGCCCGCCGAACACGAGCGGGAGCGCGAGGAAGCCGAGCAGGCCCGCCGCCGGCAGGAGGAAGGAAAGGCGCCGCCCGAGCAGGCCGACGAGCAGGGCGAGCAGCGGCAGGACGGCGTCGACCGTGCCGAGTTCGGCGAGGAGGAACCCCGCGAGCAGGGCGGCGGCGAAGGCCAACCCCCGCGCCCGCAGCCGGGCGCCGACCGTGTCGACCCCCATCCGGCGCAGGAGGTCCGGGTCGGTGCGCAGGCCCCGCCACACCCGGCCGGCCCGGTCGAAGCGCCACGTCTTCAGGGTCCAGAGCAGGAGCCCGGTGCCGAGCGCCAGGAGCGGCAGGAAGAGCCGGGGGCCGGACGGAAGAGGGGCCGCGACGCCGGCGACGAGGAGGACCGGCAGGAGCACCGCCGCCGCCGCTGCCGGGCGGCGCGCGATCGGGGCAGCCGCCCCGTCGGGGGCGAGCCCGACGAGGAGAAGGACAGTCGCCAGCGCCGCGAGGACGAAGGCGAGGCCGAGGCGCAGGGCGACGAGGAGGAGGGCTGCGTCCATGAGGTCCCAAGGATCCGGGCCGGCGGATCGGGCACGACGAGGAAGGGCCTTGCCTTCCGCGGGTCCGAAAGGCCACAAGCGGCGAAACCGCGTTCTAAGGGGATTGGCGTGTCCGTGTCCAGAAAGCCGGGGCGGGAGGACACGCTTCGCGTCCGCTGGCGCGGGGCCTTTTTTCTCTTTTTTTGTCTGTTGGTTGCGCTTGGCTCGAACGCCCGTGCCACGCACGGTCAACAGACGAAAAAAGAGAAAAAAAGGCCCCGCGCCAGCGGACGCGAAGCGTGTCTTCCCGCCCTGTGCCTCCTCCTCGCCGGCTGCGTCGCGCACGCGGCCGGGGCCGGTCTGGTCGCCATCCCCTTCGTCGACGGCGCCGACCTGCCGCTCGCCGACGAGGGCGGTCCGAACCGCCTCGGCCCTTTCGCCGTCGCCGGCAGCTTCGAGCTGGAGGGGCCGAAGGGGCTGGGCGGGATCTCGGGCGCCCTCGTCGACGGCGGCGGCCTCTACCTCCTGAGCGACCGGGCGCGGCTCTGGCGGGCGACGATGGTGCTGGACGCCTCGGGCAACCTGAAGGCGCTGCGGGGCTGGCGGGACTGGCGCCTCGTCGATCCCGCCGACTCTGCGCGCGACCTTGACACCGAGGACCTCGCCCGCCTCCCCGACGGCCGCCTCGTCGTCACCGACGAGGGCACGAACGGCCTCGGGATCCTGGGTGTGCCCGAGGGCGACGCCATCCCCGTCGATTTCAGCACCCTGCCTGCCGCCTTCCCCGTGACCCGCCCCAACAGGGGCGCCGAGGCGCTGACCGCCCTGCCGGACGGGCGCCTCCTGGCCCTGAGCGAGGGCGAGCCCGCGCCGGACGGCCTCCTCGGCGCCGTCGTCGGCCCCGAGGGCAGCGCCCCCCTCGCTTGGCCCGACGACGGCTTCAACCCCACCGCCGCCGACCTGGACGGCGAAACCCTCTACGTCCTGGAGCGCCGCTTCGGCCTCCTCGGCGGCTTCAAGGCCCGCCTCCTCCGCCTCGACGCCGCCGCCGTCCGCCCGGGCGCGAAGCCCCGCCCCGACCGCCTCGCCGCCATCGGCCCCGGCCTCGCCGTCGACAACTACGAAGCCTTGGCATTCCGCCGCGACCCTGCCGGCCGCCCCCGCCTCCTCGTCGTCAGCGACGACAACTTCAACGTCCTCCAGCGCACGCTCGTGCTCGATCTGGTGCTCGATCTGTGAGCACAGCCCGTGCCCAGAGGGTTCACCCCTTGGTACGGCAGGCCGAAGGTCACTCCCGTTCGAGAGGATGTAGGCATGGCCGACGCTCATGACGGACGTATCGCGGCGCATTTTTGTCGCTTTCGCGCCTCGGTAGGATTCAAGGGTTTAGGAGGAGGTTATTTGGGGCGACAAACCAACCGTTTTTGAACGAGGGATTTTGTCCAAAGAGTTTACGTCTGTCAGCGCTCTGACTACAATCACTCTACGCTACAAGGGGTAGAGAATTGACTATTTCAAATAGCGAGCTTGATGTCATGGGATTGGAAAGATTGCTCAAGCCATTCCAGAGGTGGGGTGGAAGAAAGCAAATGATACCGCCTGTGAAACATTTTCCGACTTAATATCACCAATTACGAAAACGACCGCAGGATCCAGAGGACTTGTTCAGGCTAAGTTTGGATGTACAAAAGATTTTTGCCGCCGATGCTGTTCAGCGTGCTCGACTGAAAATTCAGTATGTTTCTGCGCCGAAAAGGATTCCGCCATCGGCACGGAGATTAGTTTCCGCGATTGAGGAAGCATCCGTTGAAAGTGATGAAAACCTCAGGGATATTTGGGCTAATTTGATTGCAAACGAGATGTCTGTTGGCGGCGTGCATCCTGAATTTCCAAGAATTCTGTCACGTCTAAGCACACAAGGACGCACTTGTATTGTCTACGATTGCTGAACAGCATTCGATGGCGAGCATTAGAACTTATGCTGCAGAATTCACTAAAATTTTGGAGGCATCAATCCCCGGCATAGGGGTCACCATTTCTGCCTTATTAGGGCAAGCGGTAATCAAAAGGACTGACGCACACCATGAACAGCTTGAGCGACTAGCTTTGATTTGGAAAAACAATACTTTCTGGAGCCTAATTTACTTCGGAGAAAAATTTGTAGCTGCGGTTACTAACTTATCCATTGCAACTGACCAAACATTCTCCTAAGGCCAAATCTTAAATCCATAAATCTCTTTTACGAGCGGAGATTAGATTTTTGCCCAGCCAAACTACCTTGCTCGGCCTTTGCAGACGTGCCGCTCTACCCTGAATTTCCAACGGCTTTTGTGAAATGTCGCAATCTCCCCACCTCAACCCGACTACCCCCGAAACGCCCCCATCAGAACCTCCCGCATATCGGGCTCCAGCGTGAAGGCGAGCCGCAGCCCCTCGGGGCCGATTCCGACGACGCGGCCCCTGAGCCCCTGCGGGTGGCCGAGGTCCCGCCACCAGAGGAGGACGCGGCGCCCCGGCAGCCCCGCGGGCCAAGCGTCTCGCGGTGCCAGGAGAGCGCCCTCCAGCCCGAGGGCGGTGAGCGACGCCGGGACGGTGCCGTCGCAGAAGCGAAGCTCCGCCCGCCGCCCCTTGCGGAAGCGAAGGCAAAAGCGCCCCTTGAGCGGCGTTTCGGCGTCGACGAGTTGGATCTGCACGGCTGCTCCCCGCCCTCACCGCGGCCTCGCCGCCACAGGGCCGGCCTTCGGATAGGATCGGGCTTGAAACGTGCCACACGTTCATGAACAAAGAATGAACGGGCGCCGCTTTTACCGCGGCGGGGCGGCCGGGGGCGGAACCCTTCCGGGACGGGGTGCCGCCTGCTATAGGGTGCCGCGCTTCCCTCACCCGAACGAATCGACGCGAGACATGGCCGGTCATTCCCAGTTCAAGAACATCATGCACCGCAAGGGGCGCCAGGACTCGATCCGGGCGCGCCGCTTCACCCGCCTGCTGCGCGAGGTACAGATCGCGTCCAAGAACGGCCTGCCCGACCCCGCGCACAATCCTCAGTTGCGAACGGCGATCCAGGCGGCGAAGGCCGAGAACGTGCCGAAGGACAACATCGACCGGGCGATCAAAAGGGGGCAGGGGGCCGACGGCGAGGCCTACGAGGAAGTGCGCTACGAGGGCTACGGGCCGGGCGGGGTCGCCGTCATCGTCGAGGCGCTGACCGACAACCGCAACCGCACGGCGAGCGAGGTCCGCTCGGCCTTCAACAAGAACGGCGGGTCGCTCGGCGAGACGAACTCGGTGAGCTTCCAGTTCGACCGCGTCGGCGAAATCCGCTTCGACGCCGCCGTCGCCGACGCCGACACCGTCCTGGAGGCCGCGATCGAGGCCGGGGCCGAGGACGCGCGCTCGGACGAGGAGAACCACACGATCCTCTGCGCGCCCGACGACCTCGCCTCGGTGCGCGACGCGCTGGAGGCCCGCTTCGGCCCGCCCGAGGAGGCCCGCCTCGGCTGGAAGCCGCAGGCGCTCGTCCCCGTCGACGACGACAAGGCCGAGACCGTGTTCCGCCTCCTCGAAACCCTCGACGACAGCGACGACGTGCAGCGGGTGATCGCCAACTTCGAGGTCTCGGACGAGGCGCTCGCCCGCCTCTCCGGCTGAAGGGCGGCGGTCCCGTGCGCCTCATCGGCCTCGACCCCGGCCTCCAGCGCACCGGCTGGGGCGTGATCGAGGCCGTGGGCAACCGCCTCGGCTTCGTCGCGTCCGGCGTCGTCGCCAGCGCCGCGAGCGACGACCTCGCAACGCGCCTCGACCGCCTCTACGTCGGCCTCGCCGGCGTCATCGAATCCTACAAGCCTTGCGAGGCCGCCGTCGAGGAAACGGTCGTCAACAAGAACGCGCTCTCGTCCCTGAAGCTCGGCCACGCGCGGGGCGTCGTGCTCCTCGCCGCCGCCCGCCACGGCCTTCACGTCAGCGAGTACGCGTCCCGGTCGGTGAAGCGCGCCGTGACCGGGACCGGGGCGGCCGAGAAAGAGCAGGTCGCGGTCATGGTGCGGATGCTCCTCCCCGAGAGCGGCCCCGTCACCGGCGACGCCGCCGACGCCCTTGCCGTCGCCTTGTGCCACGCGCATATCCGCCTCACCCATTCCCGCATCATGGCCGGAGTACGAGCTTGATCGCGCTGCTGCGCGGGCGCGTCGCCCACATCGCCGAGGACAGCGTCGTCCTGGACGTGAACGGCGTCGGCTACCTCGTCCACTGCCCCGCCCGCGTGCTGGGCCGGCTGCCGAGGAACGGCGACGCCGTGGAACTGCGCGTCGTGACGCAGGTGCGGGAGGACGCGATCACCCTCTACGGCTTCCTCGACGCCTCGGAGCAGGCGTGGTTCCGCCTCCTCCAGGGCATCCAGGGCGTCGGCGCCCGCTCGGCACTGGCCATCCTCGGCGTGCTCGGCCCCGACGAGATCGCCCAGGCCGTCACGGCGGGCGACCGCACCGCCCTCACCCGCGCCCCCGGCATCGGCGCCCGCATCGGCACCCGGATCGTGAGCGAGCTGAAGGAGCGCGTCGGGGGCCTGCCCGCCGTGCAGCCGATGGTGATGGCGCCGGGCAGAAGCGGCGGCGGCGACCCCGGCGGCGACGCGCTCTCCGCCCTCGTCCAGCTCGGCTACGGCCGCAGCGAGGCCTACGCCGCCGTGGCGAAGGTGCAGGAGCGCCTGGGCGACGCGGCCAAGCTCGACGCCCTCATCCGTGACTCCCTGAAGGAACTGGCCCGATGAGCGAGCGCCCCCTCGACCCCGAGGTCCAGCCGGACGACCTCGACCTCGGCCTGCGCCCCCGCCGCCTGAAGGACTTCCTCGGGCAAAAGCAGTTGAAGGCGAACATGGGCGTCTTCATCGACGCCGCCCGCTCGCGCCGGGAGCCGCTCGACCACGTTCTGTTCGCCGGCCCCCCCGGCCTCGGCAAGACGACGCTGGCGCAGATCGTCGCCGCCGAACTCGGCGTGGGCTTCCGCATGACCTCGGGGCCGATCATCGCCCGCGCCGGCGACTTGGCGGCGCTCCTGACGAACCTCCAGCCGCGCGACGTGCTGTTCATCGACGAGATCCACAGGCTCTCGCCTGCCGTCGAGGAGATCCTCTACCCCGCGATGGAGGACTTCCAGCTCGACCTGATGATCGGCGAGGGGCCGGCGGCGCGCTCGGTCCGGATCGACCTCCAGCCCTTCACCCTCGTCGGCGCCACGACCCGGACGGGGCTGCTCACGACGCCTTTGCGCGACCGCTTCGGCATCCTCCAGCGCCTCGCCTTCTACGACGTCGACGAGCTGGAGGAGATCGTCCACCGCGGCGCGCGCGTGCTGCGCTTCGCCATCGCCCCCGACGGCGCGCACGAGATCGCCAAGCGCTCGCGCGGCACCCCCCGCATCGCCGGGCGCCTTCTCCGCCGCGTGCGCGACTTCGCCACCGTCCAGGGCAGCGCCACCGCCGACGCGAAGCTCGCCGACGCGGCCTTGGGGCAGCTCGACGTGGACAGGCTCGGCCTCGACACGCTGGATCGCCGCTACATGCGCGCCATCGCCGAGAGCTACGGCGGCGGACCCGTCGGCGTCGAGACCCTGGCGGCGGCCTTGTCCGAGCAGCGCGACACGCTGGAGGAGACGGTCGAGCCCTTCCTCCTCCAGCAGGGCCTCCTCCAGCGGACGCCGCGTGGTCGCCTCCTCACCCGCTCCGCCTGGGCGCATCTCGGCCTCGCCATGCCGATGAGCGCCCGCGAGCAGGCCGACCTGTTCGGCGCCGATACGTGAAGGGGGAGGCGCACGCCTTTCCCGTCCGCGTCTACTACGAGGACACCGACGCCGCCGGGATCGTCTACTACGCGAACTACCTGAAGTTCGCCGAGCGCGCCCGCACCGAATGGTTGCGGGGTCTGGGGCTCGATCACCCGGCGCTCCTCGCCCTCCACGGCGGGCACTTCGCCGTCCGCCGCTGCGCCGCCGACTACAGGAGGCCCGCCCGGCTCGACGACCTCCTTCGCGTCGAGAGCCGCCTGCTGCGGGCGAAGGGCGCCCGTCTCACGCTGGCCCAGGACGTGCGGCACGAGGACCGCGGGCTCCTGGTGGCGATCGAGGTCGAACTCGTCTTCCTCACCCTGGCCCTCCGCCCTGCCCGGCTGCCGGACGCGCTGCTTCTTCGCCTCGAGGTTGCATGAAATCTGGCAGATCGCCGGTTCGGCGCTTGACAGGACGGGGGCCTTGCCTGTTAGTTCAGCCGCTTCACCTTCAAGGTCTCACCTTCATAACACAGGCTAACATCCTGCCTTGACGGCGTTTTTTTGGCCATCCCCTCGGGTGGCCCCGCCGCAGGATGTCCCGGACAGGTACATGGAACCAACCATCGGCAGCGTCGGCCTTGATGCGGCGGCGGGGACGAGCATCCTCGCCCTGGTCTGGCAGGCCGACATCGTCGTCAAGCTCGTCATGCTCGTCCTCCTCCTGGCATCCCTCTGGTGCTGGGCCGTCATCGTCGACAAGTCGTTCCGGCTCCTGCGGCTGCACCGCAAGGTCGGCGCCTTCGAGAAGGCGTTCTGGTCCGGAATGCCCTTGGAGGAACTCTACCGCCAACACGTCAAGCGGGCCGATCACCCGATGGCGCTCATGTTCGCGGCGGCGATGGAGGAGTGGCGGGAGGCGCCGCGCCAGGCCTCGGCCGAGGCCGCGTCCCGGCTCGTCGGCCGGATCGGGCAGGTGATGCGCCTCACGATGGACCGGGAGGTGGGCCTTCTGGAGCGCGGCATCCCCTCGCTCGCCACCATCGGCTCGGTCGCCCCCTTCGTCGGCCTCTTCGGCACGGTCTGGGGGATCA
>JAGRGG010000036.1 GCA_020445645.1 Geminicoccaceae bacterium
GCGGCTCGACGCCGTGACCCGCTACCGGGGCCAGCTGGAGCGGGGCCAGTTCCGGCTGCTCAAGGCGCTGAGGGAGCGGCGGGGGGCGCGGGCGGCGGACGCGGTGGCGCCCGTGCGAAACGAACCCGGGGCGGCCGCCGCGACGGGGCGGCGGAACGAGCCCGAAGCGCCCCTGTCCGACTCCGCCGCGCCGCCGGTGCGAAACGAACCCGAGGCGACCGCCTTCGCCCCCGCGCCGCGCCCCCGCGCCACGGCGGCGCCCGTCGCGTCGCCCGCCAACGACCCGTTCGGCGCCGCCGTGCGGCGGATCCTCAAGGAGGCGGGCAAGCAGGGGGCGGGTCCTTCGCCGCCGGACGAAACGAACCCGAGGCCCCGCCCGGACCCCCTCCCACCACGGAGACAAAGGGAAGAAAAGGCCCCGCGCAGCGGGCGCGGAGCGCGTCCTCCCGGTTGACGCCGCCCCCGCCCGCCCCTACCGGGATCGGGCGCGGCGAGCGAGGGGAGAGGGCATGACGAGGCTCACCTGCTACAGGGTCAACGGCGCCACGCCCCGGATGCGCCCGGCGCCCCTGGAGCGCGCCTGGATGGAGGCGACGCCGCAGGGCTTCGCCTACCGCTGCCTGCCGCTCAACATCGCCAACGCCTGCGGCTGGGAGCTCCTCTGCACGGCCGGCTTCGAGGCGTGGTGGGACGGGGGGGCGGCGCTCGAAGCCATCAGCGTCGTCACCGAGGAGACGGCGGCGCACGGCCTGCCCATCAGCCATTTCGGCTCCGGCATCCTCACCTTCCACGTCAACGGGCTGTTCCGCACCGCGCCCGGCGTGAGCCTGCTCGCCACCGGCCCCTTCAACCGGCCGAAGGACGGGATCGCCCCGCTCACCGGGATCGTCGAGACCGACTGGGCCCCCTACACCTTCACGATGAACTGGCGCTTCACCCGCAAGGACACGGTGGTCCGCTTCCAGAAGGACGAGCCCTTCGCCCTCGTCCTGCCGATCGACCTCGGCGCCATCGAGGCGGCCCGGCCCGACATCCGCTCCATGGACGACGAGCCCGGCCTGGAGGCGGCGTTCAAGGGCTGGTCCGAGGGCCGGGCCACCTTCAACGCCGACCTGAAGCAGACCGACAGCGAGGCCAGGAAGAAGGGCTGGCAGAAGGACTACTTCAAGGGCCTCGACGCTGGGGGGCGCCCGGCCACGAGCCACCGCACGAGGCTCAGGCTGCGCGCCTTTGCCGACGGGGGCGCCGACGGGGACGCCGAGGGCGGGGCGGCGGCGCCCGTGGCGGTGAAGCCGCCGAAAGGGCAGGGCACCCCTTGAGCCCGAGGGCTTAAGCCCCTATGCCGGACCTGCCGTGCCCGCCCCCGTCCGGACGGGGTGCCAAGACGGCTTGCCGAAGGAGGCGCAGATGCGCGAAGTCACCGTCGCCGCCACCCAGATGGCCTGCTCGTGGGACGAGGACGAAAACGTCGCCCGCGCCGAATCGCTCGTCCGCGCCGCCGCGAACCAGGGCGCCCAGGTGATCCTCCTCCAGGAGCTGTTCGCCACCCCCTACTTCTGCAAGGACCAGAAGGCCGACCACTTCAGGCTCGCCCAGCCGATGCACGGCAGCCCGCTCATCGCCCGGATGAGCCGGCTCGCCGCCGAACTCGGCGTCGTCCTGCCCGTGAGCTTCTTCGAGCGCAGCAACAACGCCTACTTCAACGCGCTCGTCGTCGTCGACGCCGACGGGCAGGTGCTCGGCCTCTACCGCAAGTCGCACATCCCCGACGGGCCGGGCTACCAGGAGAAATTCTACTTCAGCCCCGGCGACACGGGCTTTCGCACCTGGACCACCCGCTTCGGCACGATCGGCGTCGCCGTCTGCTGGGACCAGTGGTTCCCCGAGGCCGCCCGCTCGATGGCCATCCTCGGCGCCGAGATCCTCTTCTACCCCACCGCGATCGGCTCCGAGCCGCACGACCCCACCCTCGACTCGTCGGGCCACTGGCAGCGCACGATGCAGGGCCACGCCGCCGCCAACATGGTGCCCCTCGTCGCCTCCAACCGCATCGGCCGCGAGCGCGGCGACGCCTGCGAACTCGCCTTCTACGGCAGCTCCTTCATCACCGACGAGACCGGCGCCAAGGTCGAGGAGGCGCCGCGCGACGAGGAGGCGATCCTGATCGCCGCCTTCGACCTCGACGCCGTCGCCGCCCGCCGCGCCTCCTGGGGCCTCTTCCGCGACCGCCGCCCCGACCTCTACCTCCCCCTCCTCACCCTCGACGGCCGCGACCCGGTCTGAGGGTGTCTTCTTTGGGAGAGGGGGAGCCTCAGCCCCCCAGCAGTTCCCCGATCCGCCCCAGCGCCGCCTCGATCGCCCCGGTCGAGGCCGCGTAGGAGAACCGCAGGTAGCCTTCCCCCTGGACCCCGAAGCTGGTCCCGCTCACCGTGGCGACCCCGGCCCGCTCCAGGAGCAGGTCCTGAAGGCCCCGCGAGCCGTACCCCGTCCCCTCGACGTTGGGAAAGACGTAGAAGGCGCCCCCCGGCATCCGGCAGCGGAACCCCGGCAGGCGGTTCAGCCCGTCGACGATCAGGTTGCGGCGCCGCCTGAAGGTCTCGACCATGCGCCCCACCGCGTCCTGCGGCCCGTCGAGCGCCGCGATGCCGGCCCACTGCGCCGCCGCGTTGACGCAGGAGTTGAAGTTGACCGCGAGCCGCGTCGCCGCCTCCGCCGTCTCCCCCGGCCAGACCCCGTAGCCGAGCCGCCAGCCGGTCATGGCGTAGGCCTTGGACCAGCCGTCGAGCAGGATGAGCCGGTCTTGGATCTGGGGGTAGGCGAGCAGCGAGACGAAGCCCGCGTCCCCGTAGACGATCCGGGCGTAGATCTCGTCCGAGAGCACGGCGACGTGCGGGTGGGCCTCCAGCCCTTCGACGAGCCGGTCGAGTTCCGCCTTCGGCACGACCCCGCCCGTGGGGTTCGCCGGGCTGTTGACGATGAGAAGGCGCGTGCGTTCGTTGACGAGGGAGAGCACTTCGTCGGCGCTGAACGCGAACCCCTTGTCCTCGTGCAGCCGGACGGGCACGGCCGTGGCGCCGGTGAACGCGATCATCGAGCGGTAGATCGGAAACCCGGCGTCGGGGTAGAGGATCTCGGCGCCCTCCTCCCCGAACATCGAGATGGCGAACGCCATCGTCATCTTGCCGCCCGGCACGATCACGACTTGGTCCGGGTCGATTTCGACCCCCCGCCGCAGGCGCACGTCCCGCGCCACCGCCTCCCGGAGCGGCAGGATGCCGTTCGCCGGCGTGTAGCCGTGGTGCCCGTCCCTGAGCGCCTTGACCCCGGCCTCGACGATGTGGCCCGGTGTCGGAAAGTCCGGCTGGCCGATGCCGAGGTTGACGACGTCCCGCCCCTCTTGCTGAAGCCTTGTTGCCCGCGCCAGCACCTCGAAGGCGCTCTCCGTGCCGAGCCGTCCCATCGCCGCCGCGAGCCGCATCCGCCTTCCTCCCGTCCACGAGGCCGCACTCATGCCAGGAGGCGGGCCGATCCGCAACGGGCGCCCTCTCGCCCTGTTGACCACCGGCCCCCGGACGGTCTAGCTGCGCTTCGAGGCAGCGGAGGTCGCGCTTGGGTCGAGGATCGAAAAGGCGGAGGGGCGGAGGGGCGACCGTCCTGGCGTCCGCCCTCTCCCTCGTCGCCTGCGAAGGCCCGCAGTCGGCGCTCGATCCCGGCGGGCACGGTGCCGCGCAACTCGCCGGCCTGTTCTGGGTCATGCTGGCGGCGGCGGGCGTGCTCTGGGTCGTCGTCGTCGCCATCGCCGTCGTCGCCGTCCGCCTGCGGCCGGGCGAGCACCGGCGGCGCACCGCGACCTTCCTCATGCTGGGGGGCGGGGTCGTCGTCCCCACCGTCCTTCTGGCAGCCCTCCTCTGGCATGGACTCGGCCTGATGCGGGACCTCCGCCAGCCCGCCGACCCCGCCGCCGTCGCCGTCAGGGTCGACGGCGAACTCTGGTGGTGGCGGATCACGTACCTCTTCCCCGACGGCAGCACCGTCGAGAGCGCCAACGAGGTGCGGCTGCCCGTGGGCGAGCGCGTCCGCCTCGACCTTGCGAGCCAGAACGTCATCCACTCGTTCTGGCTGCCGTCGATCGGCGGCAAGATGGACCTGATCCCCGGCCGGACGAACGAGCTGGTCCTGGAGCCCACCAAGGCCGGCGACTACCGGGGCCAGTGCGCCGAGTATTGCGGTCCCGCCCACGCGCTCATGGCCTTTTCCACCGAGGTCATGCCGAAAGAATCCTTCGCCCGCTGGCTCGACGCCGAGGCGAAGCCCGCCGCCGAAGGGGGCGGGGCAGGGCTGGACACCTTCCTCGCCTATGGCTGCGGCGCCTGCCACAGCATCCGGGGCACCTCCGCCAATGGACGCATCGGCCCCGACCTTACCCACGTGGCATCCCGCGCCACGCTGGGCGCCGGCACGCTTCCCAACGCGCCCGACAACCTGCGCCTCTGGATCGGCCACACCCAGGACCTGAAGCCCGACGTGCGGATGCCCTCCTTCGGGATGATCCCCGACGCCGACATGACCGCCCTCGTGGCCTACCTAGAGGGCCTGAAATGACCGCGCGGCAGGGGGTGGAGGTGGCTCCCGGCCCGGCAGGTCCCGGCTCGGCGCAGGACGACCCCGAGGTGCGCCGGGGCCAGGAGGACCGCCTGCGCGAGGCCTGGAAGGCGCCCCCCGGCTGGCGCTACTGGTCGGCCGTCAACAACACCGAAGTGGGCCTTTGGTACACGCTCGCCGCCTTCGGCTTCATGCTGTTCGCCGGCGTGCTCGCCCTTCTCATGCGCGCCCAGCTTGCCGTGCCCGAGAACGGCCTGCTCTCCGCCGGCCTCTACAACCAGATGTTCACGCTCCACGGCTCGGTGATGATGTTCCTCTTCGCCGTGCCGATCTTCGAGGCGGGCTCGATCCTCCTCCTCCCCCAGATGCTCTCCGCCCGCGACCTGCCCTTTCCCCGCCTCTCCGCCTACGGCTTCTGGAGCTTCGTCATCGGCGGGGTCTTCGTCTGCGGCTCGATCTTCTTCGGCGTCGCCCCCGCCGGCGGCTGGTTCATGTACCCCCCGCTCACGACGACCGTGCAGAAGGACCAGCTCGGCGTCGACGTCTGGCTCCTCGGCCTCTCCTTCATCGAGGTCGCCTCGATCGCGGCGGCCGTTGAGCTGATCGTCGGCGTCCTCAAGTGCCGCCCGCCGGGGATGCGGATCAACCTGATCCCCCTTTACGCTTGGTACATCCTCGTCGTCGCCGTGATGATCCTGTTCGCCTTCCCGCCGCTCATCGCGGGCGACCTCCTCCTCGAACTGGAGCGCGCCTTCGACTGGCCGTTCTTCGACGCGACCCGGGGCGGCGACCCCCTCCTCTGGCAGCACCTGTTCTGGATCTTCGGCCACCCGGAAGTCTACATCGTCTTCCTGCCCGCGATCGGCCTCATGGCCATGATCGTGCCCACCTTCGCCGGGCGCCCGATCGTCGGCTACTCCTGGATCGTGCTCGCCGCGATCGGCACCGGCTTCCTGAGCTTCGGTCTTTGGGTCCACCACATGTTCGCCACGGGCCTGCCCAACATCTCGCTCGGCTTCTTCTCGGCCGCGTCCGAGGCGGTGGCCCTCCCGACGGGCGTGCAGATCTTCGTCTTCATCGCCACCCTGCTCGCCGGCAAGGCGCGCTTTTCCGTGCCGATGCTGTTCGCCACCGGCAGCCTCGGCGTCTTCATCTTCGGCGGGCTCACCGGGGTGATGGTGGCGCTGGCCCCCTTCGACTGGCAGGCGCACGACACCTACTTCGTCGTCGGCCACCTGCACTACGTCCTCGTTGGCGGGATGCTCTTTCCCGTCACCGCCGCCGCCTACTACTACTTTCCCTTCATGACCGGAAAGCACCTGTCGGAAGCCTGGGGCAAGGCGGCCTTCTGGCTCATGTTCGCAGGCTTCAACCTCGCCTTCCTGCCGATGCACTTCACGGGGCTGATGGGGATGCCGCGGCGGGTCTACACCTATCCCTCGGGCCTCGGCCTCGACGGGCTGAACATGGCCTCCACCGTCGGCGCCTTCGTCTTCGCCGCCGGCTTCCTCGTCGTCGTCGGGGACATCTTCCGCCCCAAGGGCAGGCAGCCCTACGCCCGGCGCAACCCCTGGAACGCGGGCTCGCTCGAATGGCTGATCGAGATGCCGGGCGAGGACTGGGGCGTGCGCTCGGTCCCGATCATCCTCTCCCGCTACCCCTTGTGGGACCAGCCGGGCTTTTTGAAGAACCTCGACGAGGGCCGCTTCTATCTGCCCGATGCCGAGGAAGGGAAGCGCGAGACCCTGATCACCTCGATCCTCGACGCCCGCCCGATCCAGTGCCTGCGCGTGCCGGGGCCGACGTGGCTCACCTTCTGGGCGGCCGTGCTGACGGGGGGCGTCTTCATCTTCTCGACCTACCACTGGTGGACCGCGTCCATCGTCAGCGGGGTCGGGGCGCTGGCCACCATCCTCGCGTGGCTCTGGACCGGCACGGCGCTCGTCCCGGAAAAGCCCGAGAAGAACGTCGGCCTCGACACCGTCCTGCCGCTCTACGGTGCCGGCCCCGCCTCGGTCGGCTGGTGGGCGATGTTCATCACCATGACCGGCGACCTCACCGCCTTCCTGAGCCTCGTCTTCGGCTACTTCTTCTACTGGACCGTCCGCGCCGACTTCGTGCCGGAAGGCGCCGGTCCTGCCGGCCTCCCCTGGTTCGCCCTCGCGTTCGCCGCCACCTTCGCCGCCTGGGGCCTCACCTTCCTCGCCCGCCGCCGGATCGGGGCGCTGGGGCCGAGGGGATTCCAGGGGACCCTCGCCCTTGCCATCCTCCTGGCCCTCGCCGCCGGCGGCGCCCTCATCCTGGCGCCCTTGAGCGAGGGGCTCGACCCCACCGTCCACGTCTACCCGGCCTCGGTTTGGGTCGTCGTGCTCTGGACCGGGATCCACCTCGCCGTCGGCGCCCTCATGCTCGCCTACTGCCTCGCCCGCAGCCTTGCGGGCAGGCTGACGCCCGAGCACGACATCGAGGTCTGGAACGTCGCCCTCTACTGGCACTTCCTCCTCCTGTCGGTCGCCGTCGCCTGCGCCGTCCTCGCCCTCTTCCCGCTGGTCGACTAGGAGAGGACGCCGATGATCTTCCGAGACACGAAGGCCACCCTCTGGACGGTGGTCGCCCCCCCCAGCGTCTGGGCGCTGCACTTCCTCACCGTCTACCCGACGGCGGCGGTGATCTGCGCCAAGTCGGCGGACGGGATCGGGACCGCCCGCCTCGTCGTCTTCGTCGCCACCGTGACCGCCCTCTTCGCCATCCTCCTCGCCGGCGTCTGGGGCTGGCGCCATTCGGGCGGCGTCGTGACGGCGGACGACCCCCTCGACGACGGCAACCGCGACAGCCGCCAGCGCTTCCTCGCCAACGCCACCCTGCTGCTGGCGGGCCTCAGCTTCGTCGCCGTCCTGTTCACCGGCCTTCCCGGCCTCGCGTTTGGCACCTGCCGGTGAGGCGGGTCATTGCCTTCGCGGCCGTCCTCGTCGTCCTCGTCCTCGCCTGGACCAACGCTTCCTTCCTGGACGAGCGCCTCGCCTTCAGCGGCCATATGGCGCTCCACCTCCTCGTCGTCGCCGTGGCGGCGCCCGTCCTGGCGTTCGCCCTCGCCGGCACCTCCTTCGACCCGTCACCCCGCCTGCCCCGGCTGTTCGCGCCGCTGCCAGCCTCGGTCCTGGAACTCGCCGTCGTCTGGGGCTGGCACGCCCCCGCCGCCCGCGAGGCGGTCGCCCTTTCGGGCGCGGTCTTCGCCCTGGAGCAGGCCGGCTTCCTCCTCGCCGGCCTCGTTCTTTGGCTGGCCGCGTTCGGCGGCTGGCGGCGCGAACCGATGGCCGGCGGCATCGTCGCCCTCCTCCTCACCTCGATGCACATGACCCTCCTCGGCGCCCTCCTCACCCTGGCCCCCCGCCCCCTCTACGCCCCCTGGCTCTGCCTCGGCGGCTCGGCGCTCGGCCCCTTGGCCGACCAGCAGACCGGCGGCATCCTCATGCTCGCCGTCGGCGGCGCCGTCTACCTCGCGGGCGGCCTAACACTCGCCGCCCGCCTCCTCGCCGAAGGCCCGCTCCGCCCCGAAGGGGGAACCGAATGAGGCGCTTCCTCGTCCGCGTTGCCGTCCTTCTCGCATCCCTCGGGGTGTGTGCCTTCCTCGTCACCCGGATCGGCCTCGTCTCGATCGCCGCCAGCTCCGGCCATTGGGGGATCACGGCTTGGCTCCTCCACTCCACCATGATCCACGCCGTCGAGCTTCAGTCGGCCGCGACCGAAGATCCTCCCGACCTCGACGATCCCGGCCTGATCCAGCGCGGCGCCGGCCACTTCCACACCGGCTGCGCCCCCTGCCACGGCGCCCCCGGATTGCCGCAGAGCCCGATCGTCCTGTCCATGACCCCGGCACCGCCGTCGCTCGTGGAGAAGGTGCCGGAGTGGGACCCGAAGGAGCTGCACTGGATCGTCCAGCACGGCGTCAAGTTCTCGGGAATGCCCGCCTGGGCGACCCAGGCGCGCCCCGACGAGCCCTGGGCCGTCGTCGCCTTCCTCCGCAAGCTGCCCGGCATGACCCCCGAAGCCTACAGGGGCCTCGCCCTCGGCCCCGCCGCCGGGAAGGGGAGGGGCGACCCGATCGACGGCTGCGCCCGCTGCCACGGCTACGACGGCCTGGGCCGCGCGCCCGGCGCCGTCCCCGTCCTGGCCCGCCTCGGCGAGCCCTACCTCTACGCCTCGCTCAAAGCCTACGCCTCGGGCGAGCGCCCCAGCGGCGTCATGCAGCCGCAGGCCAAGGGCCTGGACGACGCCGCCATGCGCGCCCTCGCCAGCACCTACGCCGGGGCGAAGCCGGCGGCGCGGCCCCCCACCCCCGCCCCCCACCCC
>JAGRGG010000037.1 GCA_020445645.1 Geminicoccaceae bacterium
GGGGCGCCGCCGACGGGCGAGGCCGGCGGCCAGGGCATCCCGGCCCCGGCCGGCGGGGCGGCGACGGACGCCGCGGGGCTGGTGCCGGCGCTGGCGACGGTCGAGCGCCTCGTGGCGCCGAGCCGGAACGAGGACGTGCTGGGCGGGGTCATGGAGATCGCGCTCGCCTGCATGATGTGGGAGGAGCCGACCCCCTTGCGGGGCGAGAAGGACAAGGGCAGCGCCATCGGACAGGCGTGCGGCAGCGTGATCGGGCACATGCCCGAGACGATCAAGGCGGTGCTGGACAGGGCCGCCGCCGCGCCCCCGGCCGGCTAGGGGCCACGCCGATGCGCCGCTTCCTCCCCTTCCTCCGCCGCCGCGCCTACCTGCTGCACTGGCCCTACGTCCGCTGGCAGGTGGTCCGCCCCGCGTGGTTCGTCATCCTGGTCGTCGTCCTCCTCGCGGCCGTGCTCCTCGACCCGCAGACGGGCGACGTGTTCGCGGCGGCGGCGGGCGACCCCTTGCGCACCTGCCTCCTCTTCGCCGGGCTCGGCCTGTTCGCGCTCACCGCGTGGTACGTGGCCCGCACCGCGCTCTACGTCGACTACGGCCTCTTCGCCCGAAGCCGCCGCTTCCGCTGGGCGCCGCCGGTCGAGCCCGAGGACGCCCCCTTCTGGCGCCGCTGGCTGCCGCGCCTGCTGGGGCTGGCGCTCCCCCTCGTCGTCGCCCGGGTGTTCTGGCGCAACGGCGCCCTTTGGCTCGCCGTCTCGGCGCTGCTCCTGGGGGCGGGCTTCCTCGCCTTCGTCCTCCTGCGCCACCGCCTCGTCCCCGGCGGCGCCGAGCCGAGACCCATGCGCTTCGCACGGCCCGTGCCGCGCCTGCCCAAGGTCAGCTTCAAGCTCCTCCTCTACCTGTTCCTCGGTGCCTGCGCCCTTTTCCTCGTCGTTTTGCTCGCCGGCTTCTTCGACTGGGGCGCGGGACTGCTCGTGTGGCTCGGCTCGCCCTTCCTCCTGTTCATGGCGGGCGCCTTCTGGATCGGCTTCGGCACCTACTGCCTCGTCTACCCCACCTACCGCTTCCGCCTCGTCCCGCTCGCCGCCGTCGTCCTCCTGGTCGCCGTCGCCTTCAACTGGCTGCCCTGGCGGGCCGCCGACCACCGGGTGCGGGCGGTGACGATGGACGCGGCCGCCCCCGAGGCCGTCGCGTTCGGGCGGTGGGCCGAAGACCGGCCCGACGTCGCCGCCCACTTCAGGACGTGGCTCAAGGACCGCGCCCCCGCCGTGGCGGCGGGCACCGACGCCGACCCCTACCCGGTCTTCGTCGCCGCCGCCGAGGGCGGCGGGATCCGCGCCGCCTACTGGACGGCCGCCAGCTTGAGCGCGATCGAGGACCGGGTGCCCGGCTTCTCCTGCCACGTCTTTGCGATCAGCGGCGTCTCGGGCGGCAGCCTGGGCGCCGCCGTCTACGCCGGCCTCGTCGCCGACCGGGCCAGGGCGGGGCGGCTCGACTGCGGGCGCCCCGCGGGGCGGGGCGCGGGAAGCGGGCTGCTCCCCCGCGCGACCCGAACGCTGGAGCACGACTTCCTCGCCCCCGTCCTCGCCGGGATGCTGTTCCCCGACCTCGTCCAACGCTTCCTGCCCGTCTCGCTCCTCCCCGACCGCAACGCCTACCTGGAGCGCGCCTGGGAGGGGGCCTGGACCGGCGACGGGCAAGCGAAGCCCTGTCCGGGCGCAACGGACGGCGGGGGCTGCAACTGGCTCAAGGCCCCGTTCCAGGCGCTCTGGCGGGACACGGGCACCCGGGTCCCCTCCCTCTTCCTCAACGCCACCGAGGTCGAGACCGGGCGCCGCCTGATCGTCGCCAACCTGCGCCTGCGCCCCGACCAATGGACCGACGACCCCACCCCCGACCGCCGCGCCTTCAACGAGGCGACCGACGCCTTCGCCCCCGACGCCCGGCCGGGGCTGCCCTCGCAGGAACCGCAGCTCGCGTGGCCGATCCGCCTCAGCACGGCCGCCGCCCTGAGCGCCCGCTTCACCTACGTCAGCCCGCCGGGCCGGCTCCACAACGGCGTCCGCGCCGTCGACGGCGGCTACTTCGAGAACGGCGGCGTCGTCACCGCCGCCGACGTGCTGCGCCGGATCGAGGGGATCGGGCCGAGGGCCGGCAAGCTCCGCTTCGTCGTCCTCAATCTGGTCAACAGCACCTTCGAGGAGGACGACGAGGAACGGGTGACGCCGCCCGGCCCCCTCGCCCGCGGCCTGCACGAGACGGCGGCGCCCCTGGACGCGCTCCTCTCGAGCCGCGTCGCCCACGGCCGCCTCGCCCGCGACGACCTGCGGGCGGCGCTACCCTCGGACGCCGAGATGGACCGTCTCGGCCTCGGCAGGCCCGGCCGGCGCCTCGCCGCCGACTGCGCGGCCGAGGGCAAGACGGACGTGCGCGCCTTCCCGCTCGGCTGGATGCTCGCCGGGACCACGGTGGACGAGATGGCGGCGCAGGCAAGGGACGCGGTCGCGGCCTCGCTCGGCAAGGGCGGATGGCTTGGCCGGCTGCTGAAGGCCCGGCCCGGCTGCGGGGGGCAGGGGCCGGAGGTCGTCGCGGGCGGGCTGGGGCGGTAGACGCCCCGCGCCGGCGGACGCGAAGCGTAATCTTCCCTTGGCTAGTCGTCAGCCTTCCAGACCCCGTCCTCCTCCTCCATCGCCGGCAGTTCCTTCAACTGGTCCTCGGTCATGTTCACCGTGAGCCCGCCGTCGCTGCCGTGCTGGACGCTGTCGAGCGGCACGGCGACCTTGCGCTGGCCGATGCCGAGGAAGCCGCCGACCTCGGCGATGACGGCGTCGACGGACTTGCCGTCCTGGCCGATGAGCAGGTCCTCGATCTCGCCGACCTCCTTGCCGCCCGCGCCGTAGAG
Source organism: Geminicoccaceae bacterium (assembly GCA_020445645.1). Taxonomy (GTDB): domain Bacteria; phylum Pseudomonadota; class Alphaproteobacteria; order Geminicoccales; family Geminicoccaceae; genus JAGRGG01. The sequence continues at coordinate 2,897 of JAGRGG010000037.1, forward strand.
GTCCTTGTCCATCAGCTGGTCCGCCGTGAACCCGCCCGCGACCGTGCCCGCGAAGTCGCCGTCGTGCTCCTCGTAGGACTGGTACACGGGGGCGGTCTGCGCGAGGGCGGGCCCGGCGAGCAAAGCGAGGGCGGCGGCGAGGGGGAGGGTGCGCATGGGTAGAGTGCCTTCCTGTGGATGAACGTTGAGGATGAAAACGCCGCCCCATCCCCGAGGTTCCTCACGCCTCCAGGAGGAGCAGGGCGGCGGAAAGCGCGTAGAGCACCAGGATGATCACGCTCTCGAAGCCGATCCGGGCGGGGCCGACGCGCTGGCGGTAGAGCATCCCGAGCAGCAGCACCCCCGTCATCAGCACGGCGACCAGCGTCGTGAACTGGTTCTCCGCCGTGAAGGCGTGGTAGATCGAGCCGTCCCGGTAGGCGACGTCGGCCCCGGCGAGGTAGAGCACCTCGAAGGCGTTGCCGCCGACGACGCCGCCGACGGCGAGGTGGACGGCGCCCAGCCGGACGGCGGCGATCGCGGTGACGAGTTCGGGCAGGGAGTTGGCGACGGCCGTGAACAGGGTGCCGAACGCCGATTCGGACACGTCGAGCCTTGCCACGAGGGCGATGCTGGTCTCGCCGACGACCCAGCCCGCCACCGCCGTCACGCCCGCGAGGCCCGCGAACCAGCCCCAGAGCGCGCCGGTTCCGGCCCCCTTCGCCCCCTCGGGCGGCGCGTCGACCTCGCTCATGGTCGCCTCGGTCCGCTTCGGCGTCCACATCGGCGTGTCCTTCACGTCGGCGAGCAGGCGAAGGCCGAGGCCGTAGGCGACGACGAGGAGGACCGAGACGGGGTGGACCCCGAAGAGCGTCCATTGCGGGCCGTTGACCGCGAGAAGGGGAAGCGTGAGGAGCGAGACCAGCAGCGTGCCCTGGGTGAGCCCGGTGATCGACGCCGCGGCGTGCTCCAGGTTGGCGCGGCGGTAGACCAAGTCGGCCACGGCGAGGAACGCCGTCTGCGCCGTGAGCCCGCCGATCGCGTTGCCGACCGCCAGCTGCGGGTGGCCGCCCCACGCCGTCGTCACCGAGGTGATCGCCCCCGGCAGGGACGTGCTGCCGCCGACGAAGAGCGCGCCCGCCATGATCTCCCCCATGCCGGTCCGGTCGGCGAGCTTGTCGGCGACGCCCGCCAGCTTCGTGCCGGCGAGGCCGATCGCCAGCGCCGCCCCGAGAAAGGCGGCGACGATCCCCCAGAGCGGCAGGGCGGCGAACAGGTCCGCCGGCCCTACGCCTTGCGCCGGGCGCGGTCGTAGAAGAAGCGGCCGGCCGCCGCCGCGAGCGCGAGCCCCAGGAGGACGAGGAGGACGAGAACGCCGATTCCCCCCAGGATCGCCTTGAGCGTGCCCCAGAAGCCGAAGGTGGCGACCATGAGGATCAGGAGGATGACGACGAGGATGGGCAAGGCGATGCGCTCCGTCCGGGGCTCGATGCCCTGGCAACGCGCCGGCGGGAAATCAGTTCCACGCGAAGCGCGTCTCCTTCCCCAACGGAGCCCCGTCCGCATGACCCCCCTCGACCGCTTCGTCGCCGGCCTGCGCGCCCGTCACGGCCGCGTCCCTTCGCCCGACCCGCTCGACGGCGGGGCATCCGCCCGGCTTCTCCTCCTCCTGGAGACCCCCGGCCCCGCGCTCGCGCGCACGGATGCGGACCACGGCACGGTCTCGCGCGACAACCCCACCGGCACCGGCCGCAACCTGCGCCGCTTCCTGGACGGGGCCGGGATCGCGCGCGGCGACACCCTCATCTGGAACGCGGTGCCCTGGGTGATCCACCTGCCCGGCGCGCGCAACCGGGCGCCGAAGCGCGCCGAGGTGCGGGCCGGGCTCCTGGAGTTGCCGCCCCTCCTCGACCTCCTCCCCCGGCTCGAAGCCGCCGTGCTCGCGGGGCGGGTCGCGGGGGAGGCGGGGCCGGTCCTGGCGGCGTCGCGGCCGTCCTTGCCGGTCTTCGCCATGCCGCACCCCAGCCCGACGATCGTCTGCACGAGCCCCCGCGTGGCGGAGCGGATCGAGGCGGCGCTGGGGGAGGCGGCCGGGGTGCTGCGGGAACGGTCCCAGGCCCGCCGGTGCCCCGGGGCCGTCAGGCCCGGCACCCAGGGCCATCAGGCCGGCCAGCGATACCCGACCTCGCGCAGGCGCTCGCCGCCCAGCACGATCTCGCCCTCGGCGACGAGGTCGCCGCCCAGGCGCTCGTAGAAGCCGCGCGCGTCGGCGTTCGTGCCCAGGACCCAGACGAGGCAGTCGGCGTGGCCGCGCCGCGCCAATTCGTAGTGGCAGGCGTCGAACAGCGCCCGGCCGAGGCCGAGGCCCTTGTAGACCGGGTCGAGGTAGAGGACGTAGACCTCCCCCTCGGCCAGGTTGCGGCGCCGGCACTTGCCGCCGCTCGCCACCCCGACGACGCGGTCGTCGACCGTGGCGACGAAGGCCCAGCCGCGCGCCGCGAAGATGTGGCGCCAGTGGCGGTCGAAGGCGGGGACGGTGAGCCCGTCCAGGTAGGCGTCGCCGATCTGGCCGCGATACGTCGCCTGCCAGCTCATCACGTGGACCGACGCCATCGCCGCCGCGTCGCGCGGCCCCGCCCGGCGGATCGCGGTTCGCTGGTCCGGCAGGGCCGGCGGCAGCCAGAGCATCGTTCAACCCTCCCCCCTTGCGGCCGGCAACCACCGTCCGGGCGCCGTCGCGGGCGCCCCGATCGGCCGCGGACCCGCCACGCCATCGTGCACCTCGGCACAGTCGGCGGCAAGGGGATCCAAGGCCCCGCCGGTACGCCCGCCGCCTTCGCCCCCGCGCCGCGGCGGCGGCCCCCGCCAACGACCCGTTCGTCGCCGCCCTGGGGCGGGCGTTCAGGCGCGCGGGCGGGCGGGGCGGAGGTCGTCGAAGCCGCGCGACGAAACGAACCCGAGGCCCTCCGCCTGAACGCCCCCGACAAGGAGAAAAAGGAGAAAGAAGGCCCCGCGCCCGGCGGACGCGAAGCGCGTACCGCCCCGCCCCGTGCCGAGTCGTCGCGTTGACAGGATCCCCCCGCGTCCTACTATCGCGCCCGCAGCATTCTTGCCGGGGGAGAAGCATGGCCAAGGCACGTCCGATCTCGCCGCATCTGCAGATCTACCGCTGGTATTTCACGATGGCGCTGTCGATCGCGCACCGCGCCTCGGGCTCGGCGCTGGCGGTGGGGATCCTGCTCCTGACGTGGTGGCTGACGGCGCTGGCGGCGGGGCCGGAGAGCTTCGCCAGGATCGACTGGCTGATGGACGGCGTCTTCGGCGTCCTCGTCCTGTTCGGCTACAGCTTCGTCCTCTTCTTCCACATGTGCAACGGCCTGCGCCACTTGATGTGGGACACCGCGACCGGCCTGTCGAAGATGGAGGCCTACCAGAGCGGGCTCGTCGTGGTGGGGGCCGCGGCGGCGCTCACCGTCCTCCTCTGGCTCGCCATCCTGATCGCGCACTAAGCAAGGAAGCCCCGATGAGCACGGTCGAAGCCCGCGTCCGCGCCTACCGCTCGACCCACAGCGGCGTCGAGCACTGGAAGATGCAGCGCCTGACGGCGATCTCGAACGTGCTCCTCGTCGTCTGGTTCCTGTTCTCCGCCGTCGGCATGGCGGGCGCCGGGTACCTGGGCTGGCGGCTGTTCTTCCGCAGCCCCTGGAACGCCGGCCTCATGGTGGCGCTCGTCGTCTCGACCTTCTGGCACGCGCGGCTGGGTGTGCAGGTCATCATCGAGGACTATGTCCACGGCGAAGGGGCGAAGGCGGCGTCCTTGGCGGCGCTCACGATCGTCCTGGCGGTCCTCGCCATCACCTGCACCGTCTCGATCCTCATGGTGGCCATCGGAGTCTGAATCAGTCATGGCGAACAGCCCCTATCCCATCACCGAGCACGAATACGACTGCATCGTCGTCGGCGCCGGGGGTGCCGGGTTGCGCGCCGCCGTCGGCATGGTGGAAGCCGGGCTGAAGACCGCCTGCATCACCAAGGTCTACCCGACCCGCTCGCACACCGTGGCGGCGCAGGGCGGGATCAACGCCGCCCTCGGCAACATGAACGAGGACGACTGGCGCTTCCACATGTACGACACCGTCAAGGGCTCCGACTGGCTCGGCGACCAGGACGCGATCGAGTACATGACGAAGAACGCCCCCGCCGCTGTCTACGAGCTGGAGCACTACGGCGTGCCGTTCTCGCGCACCGAGGCGGGCCGCATCTACCAGCGCGCGTTCGGCGGGCAGTCGATCAATTTCGGCAAGTCTCAGGCGTACCGCACCTGCGCCGCCGCCGACCGCACGGGCCACGTGATCCTGCACACCCTGTTCCAGCAGGCGCTCAAGAACAGGTGCGAGTTCTTCAACGAGTACTTCGCGCTCGACCTCCTCATGGACGACGAGGGCGGCTGCCACGGCGTCGTCGCCATGTGCATCGAGGACGGCTCGATCCACCGCTTCCGGGGGCACGAGACGGTGCTGGCGACCGGCGGCTACGGGCGGGTCTACTTCTCCTGCACGTCCGCCCACACCTGCACCGGCGACGGCAACGCGATGGTGCTCAGGGCGGGTCTCCCCTTGCAGGACCTGGAGTTCGTCCAGTTTCACCCGACCGGCGTCTACGGCGCCGGCTGCCTCATCACCGAGGGTGCCCGCGGCGAGGGCGGCTACCTCACCAACAACGAGGGCGAGCGCTTCATGGAACGCTACGCGCCCTCGGCGAAGGATCTGGCCAGCCGCGACGTGGTGAGCCGGGCGATGACGATCGAGATCAACGAGGGGCGGGGCGTGGGGCCGGGCAAGGACCACATCCACCTGCACCTGGAGCACCTCGACCCCGACCTCCTCCACCAGCGCCTGCCCGGCATCTCGGAGACGGCCCGGGTCTTCGCCGGGGTCGACGTGACCAAGGAGCCGATCCCGGTCGTCCCCACCTGCCACTACAACATGGGCGGCATCCCGACCAACCACATGACCGAGGTGGTCCGCCCGGACGGCGGGGGTGGCGATGCCGTCGTGCCCGGCCTCATGGCGGTGGGCGAAGCCTCCTGCGCCTCGGTCCACGGCGCGAACCGCCTCGGCGGCAACTCGCTCATCGACCTCGTCGTCTTCGGCCGCGCGGCGGCGCACAGGGCGGCGGAGACGGTGACGCCGGGGGCTTCGCACCGCCCCCTGCCCAAGGACGCGGGCGAGGCGGCGATCGCGCGGCTGGACGCCGTGTTCAACGCCAGGGGCGGCACCGGCACGGGCGAACTCCGCAACCGGATGCAGCGGGTCATGCAAAAGCACGCCACCGTGTTCCGCGACGGGCCGCATTTGGACGAGGGTGTGGTCCGGATCGGCGAGGTGGCGGGCGGGCTCGACGACCTGCGCGTCCAGGACCGCTCCAGGGTCTGGAACTCGGACGTGGTCGAGACGCTCGAACTCCAGAACCTGATGCTCCAGGCGGTCTCGACGATGCGCTGCGCCCAGTTCCGTACCGAGAGCCGGGGCGCGCACGCGCGGGAGGACTACCCCGAGCGCGACGACGAGAACTGGATGAAGCACACCCTCGTCTGGTGCGGCGAGGACCGGACGCCGAGGGTCGACACCCGCGCCGTCCACTACTACACGCTCTCGAACGAGGTCGAGGTCGTGCCCCCTGCCAAGCGCGTCTACTAGAACGGGACCGATACCAGCATGGCCGAATTCGCCCTGCCCAAGAACTCTCGGATCGAGAAGGGCACGCACCACAAGGCGGAGGCGGGAGCGAAGCGCGTCCGCGCCTTCAAGGTCTACCGCTACGAGCCGGAGGACGGGAAGAACCCGCACGTCGACACGTTCGAGGTTGACCTCGACGACTGCGGGCCGATGGTCCTGGACGCGCTCATCAAGATCAAGTCGGAGCAGGACAGCGCCGTCACCTTCCGCCGCTCGTGCAGGGAAGGCATCTGCGGCTCGTGCGCGATGAACATCGGCGGGCGCAACGCCCTTGCCTGCACGACCCCGATCGAGGACGTGCCGGGGGACGCCGTCGCCGTCTACCCGCTTCCCCACATGGAGGTCATCAAGGACCTCGTCGTCGACTTCAAGGGCTTCTGGGCGCAGTACGAATCGATCGAGCCCTGGATCAAGACCTCGACCAAGGACCCGTCCCGCGAGCGCGTCCAGTCGATCGAGGAGCGCGAGAAGCTGGACGGCCTCTACGAGTGCATCCTCTGCGCCTGCTGCTCGACCGCCTGCCCGTCCTACTGGTGGAACGGCGACAGGTTCCTCGGCCCCGCCGCCTTGCTGCAAGCCTACCGCTGGATCGCCGACAGCCGCGACGAGGCGACGGGGGAGCGGCTGAACGATTTGGAAGACCCGTTCCGCCTCTACCGCTGCCACACCATCATGAACTGCACCAACACCTGCCCCAAGGGCCTCAACCCCGCGAAGGCCATCGCTCAAATCAAGAAACTCGTGGTTGAGAGAAAGATGTGAATTTGCCTAAAATTTTAGGCTTGCTTTCTCATCAAGATCGGTGCTAATGATTGTCCTCACAAGAGGCGAAAGCCCACACACGCAGGTCCGATCTAAGAGGGAGGCTTAACGGCCTCCTTTTTTTCTGCGCGTATTATTGCAGCGCAGCAAGATGGGACGGACGGCACCGCCGCCGCCCGTCCCCTGGTGCCGGTCCCTACTTGCCGAAGCCCACGTGGACGTCGACGAAGGCCATGTCGATCTTGGTCGTATCGTTCAGGATGACGACCTGCTCGCCGTCGTCCTTGCCGTCGACGAACCCGCCCCAGTCGATCGTCATGTCGCCGTTCCTGACGCTGACGTGGCGGTCGCCGCCGTCGAGGTAGCCGTTGTGGTTGCTGTCCGGCTTCACCTCGACCTCTTTCGAGAAGGCGTTGACGAAGTCCAGGATCAGCCGGTCCTCATCATTCCTGAAGTCGGCTACCTCGCTCCTGACGGACTCGTTGGGGCTGAAGCCGTACTCGACGCCGTCGATGCCGCCGTAGCCGACGTTGAGAGTGTCGTGCCCGCCGCCGAGCTGGACCCGGTCGTGGCCGCCGCCGACGAAGACGAAGTCGTCGCCGCCGTTGGCGCGGACCACGTCGTCGCCCCTGCCGGCGCTGAAGGACTCGTCTTCGTAGGAACCCAGGAGCCGGTCGTTGCCGGCACCGGCGGCCGCGAACACCCCCTTCACGTCCGAGCCGCCGAGCGCCCGGAGGTCGACGAGGTCCGAATTCTGGGCGGTCTCGACGTTGATGTATTCGACGCCGCGCACGTGGACGACGCTGCTCGTGGTGGCGTCGTTGACGACGAAGCCCGGATCGCTCCCGCCGAAGGCCACGACGCCGAGGGCGCCCTTGGGGTCGGGATGGTACCTGCTGGGCCCGAGGTCGAGTTCGAGGTCGTCGCCGTACCTGTCGGACCCGCCGTCGATGCGGTCGCTGCCGTCGCCGAACTCGTAGAGGATCCGATCGTCGCCCGACCCGGCGTAGATCCGGTCGTTGCCCTTCTCGGCGTCGATCTCGTCGTTGCCGGCGCCCCCGTAGATCAGGTCGTTGCCCACGCCGGCGGAGAGCGCGTCGTCCCCGTCGCCCCCGTAGAGGCTGTCGTTGCCCTCGCCGTCGTCGGTCCCCGTGCCGCCGATCAGCCTGTCGCCGCCGCCGTAGCCGTAGATCTGGTCGTTGCCCTTGGTGCCGTAGAGAAGGTCGCCGGCACCCGTTCCTTTGACGATCGCCATGGATTCATGCCTTTCTTGTTTATGCGCCGCCCCCTGGTCGCCCCCGCCCTTCGCGGGCGATCCGGAGCCGGTCACGAGACCATGCTTGTTTCGCTTTGCCGGACACCGCAACGATATTTTGCGTTCAATTAAAAGCGACGTTTCTACTTCTAGCTGCCCGACCGCGCCGGTTTTCGGACAGTAAAAACCAAGCCCGCTTCTCCAACCCTTTGCCGCATCGGGCGAATGCACCCTCCGGCTGCGGGCGGCGGCGCCTCGGGGTCCGCTCCGCCCGAAAACGCGGCGCCCGCCGCTGTTGCCGAGCCGCCACGTTTTTTTCGCGCCGGGATCGCCCTCGCGGCGCTTCGGCCACGTTGTGGATTATAAACCTATCAAGGAAAATAATCAACCACGTGGCGCGGCGCGGATGTCCCGCGCCGCGCTTGGCCAGCAGATGGAAAAGAGAAGAGCTGTCTTGCAGAGCAAGGCAGGCCCCGCGCCGGCGAACGCGAAGCGTATTCGATTCTAGAACACGTCGACGTCACCGAGCGGGATCTTCGTGACGTGGTCGAAGACGATCGTCGACGACCCGGCGGTGCCGCCGAACGCCCCGGCGATGCGTAGGTCATCGACCCGCCGGCGACGGGGACCCCGGCGTCGCCCTGGCTGAAGAAGCCGTCGTGGTTGGTGTCGAGTGACCGCGCGTTCGAGGGGCCGGCGGGGTCGACGAAGACGACGCCGTCGTCGTTCCCGTTGAAGTCCTGGACGTGGGTGGTGCCGGCCGCCCGGCTGCTCGCCGTCAGCGTCACCACGTCGGAGCCGGACCCCAGCCGCACCGCATCGTTGCCGCCGCCGACGCTGAGGAGGTCGTCGCCGGCGCCGAGGTCGTAGGCGTCGTTGCCGGCGCCGTCGATGACGATCTCGGCCCCCTTCGAGCCGAAGATCCGGTCGTTGCCGGCGCCGGTCGTGACGTAGTTCTCGTGGTTGATCGGGGTCTTGTAGGCGAGGGGGCGCAGGTCGACGGTGTCGTTGCCGTTGCCCGTCGCCGCCTCGTAGAGGTAGTCGGCGCCCTTCGTCGTAACGGTCTCGGTGCCGGCCGCGTCGGTCAGGGCGAACTTCTGCAGGCTCCCGCCGCCCAGCGCCTTGATCGTCACGTCGCCTCTCACGGCGTCCATGATGAGGCTGACGCCGTCGGTGCCGCCGCCGCCGTCGAGCAGGTCGTTGCCGTCCCCCTTCTGCCAGTGGAGGATGTCGTTGCCGCTGCCGCCGTAGAGCCTGTCGTAGCCCCTGCCGCCGACCAGGACGTCGTTGCCGTTCTTGCCGCTCAGGGTGTCGTTGCCGCCGAACCCCTGGATCGTGTCGGCGCCGCTCGTGCCGTTGAGCACGTCGTTGCCGCTCGTGCCGTTGATCGATGCCATCTGGCCTTCCTCCCGCCCCGATCGTCGCCGGGGCACCGCGCCTTCCGCGGCGGCGAGCGTAGCAGGCGGCTTGGGCGGGGTAAGCGGATTCAACCGCTGATGCCCTAAGGGCCGGGCGCGGGGCACGGGGGCCGGCCTCGCCGGTTGAGGGCGGGGAAGGAGCCGCCTCATGCGCCAGCACCCGATCTGGAACGTCGCCGTCTTCGGCTTCGCCAACGGCGGGGTCGTCGCCGCCGTGAGGGCGGCGGCCGGAGCCGGGGCGCCGCCGCTCTTGAGCGCCGTCGTCCAGACCGGAGGGGCGGGCCTCCTCCTCCTTGCCTGGACGCTGGCACGGAGCGGCTTCCCCCGCCGGGACGGCCGCTTCTGGCGCTACTGCCTCCTTGCCGGCCTGCTCGGCCTCGCCGTGCCGACCTCGATCGACTACAACGTTTCGGCGAAGGTGGACCCCGCGGTGGCCGGCCTCCTCTTCGCGCTCCCGCCGTCGCTCACCTACGCGGCCTCGGTGCTCCTCGGGCAGGACGAGGCGGAGCGGCGGCGGATGGTCGGCGTGGCGCTCGGCCTCGGCGGCGCCCTCCTCGTCCTCCTGCCCGACGTGATTTCGAGCGGCGTCGGCCGGGGCTGGGCGCTCCTCGGCCTCGTCGTCCCCCTCTCGCTCACGACGGGCAACGTCTACCGCTCGTGGGCGTGGCCGGACGGGAGCACGCCCGCCTCGCTCGCCGCCGGCACGCTGCTCCTCGCTTCCTGCCTGCTCGCCGTTCCCGCCGCCCTCATGGGACACCTAACTGCGGCCGGCCTCACCGCGAAGGGGCTCCTCCTCCTCGCCGTCGAGGCGGGGGTCACGGCGCCGGCCTTCGTCTTCTTCTACGACTTGCAGCGGCGGGGCGGGCCGGTCTACCTCAGCCTGATCGGCTACGCGGTCGCGGCGGCGGGGGTGCTGTTCGCGGCCCTCGTCTTCGGCGAGGAGCCCGGCTGGACGGCCTACGCCGGCTTCGCCGTGATCCTGGCGAGCTTCGCCTTCGCAAGGCCCAAGGGCCGGTCGGACGGTTAGGCGCGGCCTGGACGGGGCGGGGCCGGCGGGCCAGGATCGGGGCCTGGGAACGGAAGGGAAAGGGCCGATGGGGCTGCATTCGAGGCTGGCGGCGCGGGCGGAGGCGGGGCGGCCCGTCCGGGTCGGGGTGATCGGGGCGGGCAAGTTCGCCACCATGTTCCTCGCCCAGGCGCACCGCGTGCCGGGGCTGGAGGTGGCGGCGCTGGCCGACCTCGACGTGGCACGGGCAAGGGCCGCGCTCGAAGCGGCGGGCCACCCGGCGGTCCGGCTCCACGGCGACGGGCTGGACCTCTGCGGGGAGGACGGGATCGACGTGGTCGTCGAGGCGACGGGCGACCCGGTCGCCGGGACGCGCCACGCGCTGGCGGCGATCGGGGCGGGGCGGCACCTCGTCATGGTCAACGTCGAGGCCGACGCCCTGGTCGGGCCGGAACTGGCGCGGCGGGCCAGGGCGGCGGGGCTCGTCTACGCGATGGCCTACGGCGACCAGCCGGCGCTCATCGCCGAACTCGTCGACTGGGCGGGGGTCGCGGGCTTTCCCGTCGTCGCCGCCGGCAAGGGGACGAAGTACCTGCCGGCCTACCACGGGGCGAACCCGGACACGGTCTGGGCGGGCTACGGCATCGCCCCCGAGCGCGCGGCGGAATCGGGCATGAACCCGAAGATGTTCTGCTCCTTCCTCGACGGCACCAAGTCGGCGATCGAGATGGCGGCGCTCGCCAACGCGACGGGGCTCGGCGTGCCGCGTGACGGCCTCGCCTTCCCGCCCGCCGGCACCCGGGACCTCGCGACCGTGCTCCGGCCGAGGGAGGAAGGCGGCGTCCTGGAGCGGCGCGGGACGGTCGAGGTCGTCTCCTCGCTCCGCCGCGACGGCGCCCCCGTCCCGGACGACCTGCGCTGGGGCGTCTTCGTCGTCGTCGAGGCCCCGTCCGACTACGCCCGGGCGTGCTTTGCCGACTACGGCTTGGCCACCGACCCCACCGGCCGCTACGCGGCCCTTTGGCGCCCCGCGCACCTGATCGGCCTCGAACTCGGCGTCTCGGTGGCGAAGGCCGCGCTCCTCGGCGAGGCCACCGGCGGCGCCCTGTCGTGGCGGGGCGACGTCGCCGCCGTCGCCAAGCGCGACCTCGCCCAGGGCGAGACCCTGGACGGCGAGGGGGGCTTTTGCGTCTGGGGCCGCCTCGTCGCGGCGTCGCGCGCCAGGGCCGAACGCCTCCTGCCGATCGGCCTCGCGGCCCGCGTCCCCCTCGTCCGGCCGGTGCCGGAAGGCCGGATCCTCACCCTCGACGACGTGGGGCCGTTGCCGCCGTCGGAGGCGCTCACGCTCAGGGAGGCGATGCTGCGGGCGACGTAGGCGACGCTTCGCGTCCGCCGGGCGCGGGGCCTTCCTTCTCCTTTTTCTCCTTGTCGGGGG
>JAGRGG010000038.1 GCA_020445645.1 Geminicoccaceae bacterium
CGGTGCGAAACGAACCCGCGCCCGCCGCCTTCGCCCCCGCCAACGACCCGTTCGTCGCCGCCCTGGGGCGGGCGTTCCGGGGCGCGGGCGGGCGGGGCGGAGGTCGTCGAAGCCGCGCGACGAAACGAACCCGAGGCCCTCCGCCTGAACGCCCCCGACAAGGAGAAAAAGGAGAAAGAACGCCCCGCGCAGCGGACGCGAAGCGTCGCCTACGCCGCCCGCAGCGCCCTGATCGCCGCCCGCGCCAGCGCGTCGGCGCGCTCGTTCTCGGCGTGCCCCGCGTGCCCCTTGACCCAGCGCCAGTCGACCTCGTGGCGGCTCGCGGCGTCGTCGAGGGCCTGCCAGAGGTCCTGGTTCTTGACGGGCTTCCTGTCGGCGGTCTTCCAGCCCTTCCGGCGCCAGCCGGGCAGCCATTTGGTGATGCCGTCGCGGACGTAGCTGCTGTCGGTCGTGAGCCGCACCCGCATCGGCCGCTTCAGGGCTTCGAGGACGGCGATCGCCGCCCGAAGCTCCATCCTGTTGTTGGTGGTCATCGCCTCGGCGCCCGACAGCTCGCGCTCGGTGCCGCGCCAGCGGAGGACCGCCCCCCAGCCGCCGGGGCCGGGGTTGCCGGAGCAGGCGCCGTCGGTGAAGGCCTCGACGAAGCCCCCCGCGTCCGGGTCAGGCGAAGGCGTCAAGGCCGTCCTCGACGAAGAAGCGCAGCTTGCGCGCGTACTCGCCCGGGTCCTTCACCTTCACCTGCGCGCCCTCGACCCGGTTCAGGTGGTCGTAGAGGCGGGTGAGGAGGAAGCGCAGCGCGGCCCCCTGGCAGAGGAGGGGCAGCGCGCGGCGTTCGGATTCGGGCAGCGGCCGCGCGGCGGCGTAGCCGTCGATCATCGCCCTGGCCTTCGTCAGGTTGAACTCGCCCGAGGGCTCGAACGTCCAGGAATTGAGGCAGACGGCGAGGTCGTAGGCGAGGATGTCGTTGCAGGCGAAGTAGAAGTCGATGATCCCGCTCACCCGCTCGCGCTCGAAGAAGGCGTTGTCGGGGAACAGGTCGGCGTGGATGACGCCCCGGGCGAGGCCGCGCGGCCACGCCCTTTCGAGCCGGGCCAGCGCCGCCTCGATCGCGGCGGCAAGATCGGGGTCGATCGTGCCGGGGCTCGCGCGGCAGGCGGCGAACAGGGGCCGCCACGCCTCGATCGAGAGCGCGTTCGGGCGTTCGAGCCCGAAGCCCTCGCCCGCCGCGTGCAGCCGGGCCAGCACGCCGCCCAGCGCCCGGCAGCGTTCGGGGGTGATCCGGCGCGGCCAGCGGCCCTCCAGGAAGCTCACGATCGCGGCGGGCCTGCCGGCCAGCGTGCGGAGCGCCGCCCCGTCGCGGCCGTGGACGGGAACGGGGCAGGGCAGGCCGCGCGCCGCCAGATGGTCCATGAGGCCGAGGAAGAAGGGGAGATCGTCGGCCCTGACCCGCCTTTCGTAGAGCGTGAGGATGTAGCGCCCGGAGCCCGTGTCGAGGCGGTAGTTCGAGTTCTCGACCCCGTCCACGATCCCCTCGTGCGCCACGTAGGGACCGAGGTCGTAGTCGCGCAGGAGCGCCTCGATGTCGTCGGCTGTGACCGTCGTGTAGACCGCCATGCAAGAGGCCCCCCTTCGCGGGTGCGTCAGGAAGCGGCGGCCAGCGTCCGCCTCGGGATCGGCGGGGCGCGGAACGTCACGCTCTCCTCGGCGAGCGTCACCTCGCGCAGCTCGACGGCAAAGCGCGCCTCGAGGAACGCGATCACGTCCTTGACCAGGAACTCCGGCGCCGACGCGCCCGCCGACAGGCCGAGCGCGCCGATCCCCTCCAGGTCGGCGGGGTCGATCTCCCCCGCGTGCTGGATGAGCTTCGCGTGCGCGCAGCCGTGCCGGAGGGCCACCTCGACGAGGCGGCGCGAGTTCGAGGAGTTGGGCGCGCCGACGACGAGGACCATGTCGACGGAGGGTGCGATCTTCGCCACGGCCTCCTGACGGTTCGTCGTCGCGTAGCAGATGTCCTCGCCGCGCGGCCCGGCGATCAGGGGAAACCGCGCCTTGAGCGCCGCGACGACGGCGGCCGTGTCGCTGACCGAAAGCGTCGTCTGCGTCGCGTAGGCGAGCCTGGACTCGTCCGGCACCTCGACCCCGGCCGCGTCCGCCACCGTCTCGACCAGCCTGACGGCGCCGGGGTCGACCTGCCCCATCGTGCCGATGACCTCGGGGTGCCCGGCGTGGCCGATGAGGAGCACGGTGCGCCCGGCCTTCGCGTGGCGCTCGACCTCGCGGTGGACCTTCGAGACGAGGGGACAGGTGGCATCCGCGTGGATCAGCCGGCGCCGCTTCGCCTCCGCCGGCACCGCCTTCGGCACCCCGTGCGCCGAGAACACGACGACGGCGTCGTCGGGGCACTCGTCCAGCTCCTCGACGAAGACGGCGCCCAACGCCTTCAGTTCCTCGACGACGTGCCGGTTGTGGACGATCTCGTGGCGCACGTAGACGGGGGGGCCGTTCTTGCGCAGCGCCTCCTTGACGATCAGGATCGCCCGGTCGACCCCGGCGCAAAAGCCCCTGGGGCTGGCGAGGACGACCTGGAGCGGCGGCTTGACGGGCTCGGTCAATGGGGGCCTCCCCCGGCTGGGAACGGACAGAACGGCCCCCCACATAGCATCGCCGGCCGCCGTTTGCGACCCTCAGGGGGGCGGAACACGCCCCGCGTCCGCTGGCGCGGGGCCTTTCTTCTCTTTTCTCCGTTCGTTGGAGCTTGGCTCGAACGCCCGCGCCACGCACGGCCGACGGGCAAAAAAGAAGGAAGGCCCCGCGGCAGCGGACGCGGGGCGTGTTCCGCCGCTATTTTCGGGCACGGCCAACCAAGGATCACTCCATGCGCTCATCGGCGGCGAACGGCGCCGTTCCCCCCAGGTCCGCGAGCGTCGACGCGCGCCTGCTCGTCGTCCTCATCGCGTCGGCGGCGCTGGCGCCGTTCGCGCTCCAGGTGTTCCTGCCGGCCCTGCCGACGATCCAGGCGTCCTACGCCGCGAGCCCGGCGGAGGTGCAGCTCACCTTCAGCCTGTCCACCCTCGTCGTCGCCTTCACCTCGCTCCTCTACGGCCCCCTCTCCGACCGGATCGGCCGCCGCCCGACGATGCTGTTCGGGATCGCCGTCTTCGTCGTCGGCGGCCTTCTCTGTGCCCTGGCGCCGTCGATCGAGGTCCTGATCCTGGCCCGGATCGTCCAGGCCGGGGGCGGGGGCGTCGGGCTCGTCCTCGCCCGCACCATGCTGCGCGACCTCTACCCCCCCGAGCGCGCCGCCGCCGCGATCGCCTACGTGACGATGGCGATGGTGGTGGCGCCGACCCTGGCGCCGACGATCGGGGGGTTCGTCGTCGGCCAGTCGGGCTGGCGGGCGGTGTTCTGGCTCAGCACCGCCGTCGGCGTCTTGCTCCTCCTCGCCGCCTTCCCCGTGCTGCGCGAGACCCGCCACCCGCTGGCGCCCGGAACGACGCCCGGCCCCCTGACCTTCGCCAGCGACTTCCGCCGGCTCGTCCGCTCGCGCCGCTTCGTCGCCTACGCCCTCCTCATCGCCTTCTGCTACGCCTCCTACTTCGCCTTCCTCGCCGCCGCCCCCTACGTCGTCATGACCCTCATGGGGCTGGCGCCGGGCGCCTACGGCCTCCTCTTCATCACCGTCTCCGGCACCTACGCGGTCGGCAATTTCCTTGCCGCCCGGCTCACGCCGAAGGTCGGCATCGAGCGGATGATCCTCGTCGGCACCGTCGTCCTCGTCGCCGCCTGCCTCGCCATCCTGGCGGGCGTGCTCCTCAAGGGTGCCACGGTCCTCGGCATCTTCCTGCCGATGGCGGTGATGTCGATCGGCCAGGGCTTCGTCATGCCGAACGCCCAGGCCCGTCTGCTCGGCCTCTTCCCCGACAGGGCGGGCTCGGCCTCGGGGCTTGCCATGTTCCTCCAGATGGGCCTTGCCGCCCTCGCCGTGCAGGTCGTCGGCTCGATCCAGGCGGGGTCCGCCCTGCCGATGGCGCTCGGCATGTTCCTCATGGCCTGCGCGGCGGCGGCGGCGGTGGTCGTGGTGCGTCGGGGGTAGGGGTCACGCTTCGCGGCGGCGGGCGCAAAGCGCGTTTCGGCCCGTTGCGGCGCAACATGTTTCTGTCTAGGTTGCGCCGCGTTCCGCACTCGCTCGAAACGGGTTCCATGCAACAGCCAACCGTCCGCCCGGCCGACCCTCGTTTCGGCTCAGGCCCCACGCGCAAGCGCCCCGGCTGGTCGCTCGACGTTCTGAAGGACGCCTATCTCGGCCGCTCGCACCGGGCGGCGGCGCCGAAGGCGCGGTTGGCCGAGGTGATCGAACGCTCGCGCCGGATCCTCCGCCTGCCGGACGGCTGGCGCCTCGGCATCATGCCGGGCTCCGACACCGGCGCCTTCGAGGCCGTCATGTGGACGATGCTGGGGGCGAGGGGCTGCGACGTGGTCGCCTTCGACGGCTTCGGCGAGGGCTGGCTCACTGATGCCAGGAAGCAGCTGAAGCTGGAGGATCTCCGCGCCCACACCGCCCCCTACGGCGAACTCCCGGACCTCGCCGCCGTCGATACCGGGCGCGACGTATGCCTCGCCTGGAACGGCACGACTTCCGGCGTGCGCGTGCCCGACGCCTCCTGGATCAGGCCCGACCGGGACGGCCTCGTCCTCGTCGACGCCACCTCGGCCGCGTTCGCCATGACCCTGCCCTGGGACCGGCTCGACGCCGTGACGTGGTCCTGGCAGAAGGTGCTGGGCGGCGAGGCGCAGCACGGGATGCTGGCGCTCTCGCCCCGCGCCGTGGCGCGGCTGGAAAGCCATACCCCGCCCTGGCCGCTGCCGAAGCTCTTCCGCCTCACGAAGGGCGGCCGCCTGATCGAAGGCATCTTCGCGGGCGAGACGATCAACACGCCTTCCATGCTCGCCGTGGAAGACCAGATCGACGCGCTGACCTGGGCCGAGTCCATCGGCGGGCTCGACGCGCTCGTCGCCCGCTCGGAGGCGAACCTGGCCGCGGTTGCCGCCTGGGTCGCCGCCTCGGCCTGGGCCGCGTTCTTGGCGAAGGAGCCCGCCACCCGCTCCTCGACCTCGATCTGCCTCGCGTTCAAGGACGGGGACGTGGCCGCCCGCGACGTGCCGGCGCAGAACGCCTTCGTCAAGGCGATGACGAAGCGCCTGGAGGCGGAAGGCGTCGCCTTCGACATCGCAAGCTACCGCGACGCGCCGCCGGGCCTGCGGATCTGGGGCGGCGCCACCGTCGAGCCCGCCGACATCGAGGCGCTGCTGCCCTGGCTCGACTGGGCCTTCGCCGCGACCAGGGCCGCCTGAACGTCAACGCCCCAACGGACTGACCCCGCCGATGCCGAAAGTCCTCATCGCCGACAAGCTGTCCGACGCCGCGAAGGCGGTCTTCGAGGAGCACGGCGTCGAGGCCG
Organism: Geminicoccaceae bacterium; assembly: GCA_020445645.1. Lineage (GTDB taxonomy): Bacteria > Pseudomonadota > Alphaproteobacteria > Geminicoccales > Geminicoccaceae > JAGRGG01. Next base: position 5,460 of record JAGRGG010000038.1, read on the forward strand.
ACGTGCGCGTCGGCCTGAAGCCCGACGAACTGCTCGCCATCGTCGGCGGCTACGACGGCCTCGCCGTCCGCTCCGCCACCAAGGTCACGGCCGAGGTGCTGGAACGGGGCGCCCCCCGCCTCAGGGTCGTGGGCCGCGCCGGGATCGGCGTCGACAACGTCGACGTGGAGGCGGCGACGCAGCAGGGCATCGTCGTCATGAACACGCCCTTCGGCA
>JAGRGG010000039.1 GCA_020445645.1 Geminicoccaceae bacterium
CGCCCCCGCGCCGCGGCGGCGGCCCCCGCCAACGACCCGTTCGGCGCCGCCCTGGGGCGGGCGTTCAGGCGCGCGGGCGGGCAGGGCGGAGGTCGTTGAAGCCGCGCGACGAAACGAACCCGAGGCCCCGCCCGGACCCCCTCCCACCACGGAGACAAAGGGAAGAAAAGGCCCCGCGCAGCGGGCGCGGCGCGTCTACCGCACGCCCACCCGCCCCGTCGCCGCCGCGATCTGCTGGATGCGGTTGACCATCGCGTAGAGGCCGTTGGCGCGGCCCGGGGTGAGCATGGCGCCGAGCCCGATGCGCTCGAACACGTCGGGCGGGTTGTTCAGGATCTCGTCCGGGGCGCGCCCGTCGTAGAGGCGCATGAGCAACGCTATCAGCCCCTTGACGATGATGGCGTCGCTGTCGGCCTCGAAGCGCAGCCGCCCCTTCTCGTCCCGGTCGGCGACGAGCCACACCTGGCTCTGGCAGCCGCGCACGCGGCTGGTCTCGGACTTGAGCCCGTCCGCGAGCGGCGGCAGGTCCTTGCCGAGTTCGACGACGTACTCGATCTTCTCGCGCGCGCCGTCGAGCAGCGCGAAGTCCTCCTCGATCGCCGCCGCCGCCGCCTCGACCGTCGCTTCCAGCGCCATCAGGCCCTCCGTCTTCAGGCCCGATATGTGTGGCCCCGCCCGCCCCGGTCAACGCTCGGCGCCGGCAAGGTGAAGGATATTTTACCGCGTTCGTTGGGAAAACCTTAAGGCGGCGAAGGTAGGCTGCCCTCCAGACCGGCATGGAGAGAAGGAACGCCTGCCATGAAGAGCCTGTTCGGACGCGGCGGCGGGGGCCGTCAGCAGCACCACGAGACCTACAAGGGCCAGCCGAGCGTCGTTCCGGCCTCCGCCCCGGCGCACGAGCCCGCCCCCGCCAAGCCGGCGCCGGGCGAGCGTCTTACCGGCACCCAGGGCGACGACCACCTGCACGGCAGCGCCGGCAACGACGCCCTCTTCGGCGGCGACGGCAACGACAAGCTGATCGGCGACGCCGGCGACGACCTCCTCGTCGGCGGCAGGGGCGACGACCGCCTCTACGGCGACATCAAGGGTACCGAGGGTAACGACGCCCTCTTCGGCGGCAGCGGCAACGACGAGCTGCGCGGCAACGCCGGCAACGACCTCGTCTCCGGCGGCAGCGGCGACGACTACGTCGACGGCGGGACCGGCAACGACGTGCTGTTCGGCGGATCCGGCGCCGACGACATGCTGGGCGGCGACGGCAACGACCTCCTCATGGGCGGCGACGGCTGGGACGTGCTGCGCGGCAACGACGGCGACGACATCCTCATGGGCGGAAACGGCGAGGACATCCTCTTAGGGGGCGCCGGGCGCGACCTCCTCGTCGGCGGCTGCGGCGACGACTTCCTCGACGGCGGGCTCGGCCGGGACGTCCTGATCGGCGGCGGCGGCACCGACCGCTTCCGCCTCGGCGACGACGGCAACCCCGATCTGATCGCCGACTTCAAGACCGGCAAGGGCGGCGACATCCTGGAACTGGGCGAGGTCTTGAGCGGCGTCACGAACGGCGGGGAGGCGCTGGCCGAAGGGTTGCTGCGCTTCGAGCAGGCCGGCTGCAACACGAAGGTCCTGGTCAGCGGCGGCGAGGACGGTGGCGACTCCTGGCACCACGTCGCCACCCTCCTCAACGTCAACGCCAACCTCATCGAGGCCGACGCGAACCTGAACGTCGCCGCCTGACCGCGCTTCGCGCCCGCTGACGCGGGGTCTCTTCTTCCCTTTTCATCTGCTGGCCGT
>JAGRGG010000207.1 GCA_020445645.1 Geminicoccaceae bacterium
GGACCACCCGGTGGGGGCTGCTCAGGATCACCTGCCCGGTGCGATTGAGCGACAGTCCCAAGGCATAGGGCTTGAGCGCTTGGTGCTTGACGCCCTTGGGGTGGCCGCGCGGGCTGGTGCGCTGATAGCGTCGTCCGCATGCCTTGCAACGCCGGCGCGGGCGGCCACGCACATGACCGTCCTTGACGGTGTCGCTCCCGTTACAGCCAGGGCAGGTCGCGGTGAGGGTATGAACGTGTTGCTGGGTCATGCCCCCAACGTGGGGGCATCCCTGCCGCCGTTAAACCCTCCCCCTTCGAGTCGCGCAGGTCCGGGCAGTCCACCTTGAAGGTCAGCCCGAGGACGAGGATGCGGCTGCCGACGACGGGAAAGCCGCGCCGCATCATCAACAGCGCCACGCGGTTGGCGACGTGGGCGCCCATGCGGTCGTTGATCCGGCGGGCCGGCGGAGGATCACTTCCGGGTGGTAGCCGACCTCCTGCGCACGGTGGGTGAGGTAGTAGGGGTCGACCCCGATGCAGTGCCCGCCGACGAGCCCCGGCGTGAACTTCAGGAAGTTCCACTTGGTGCCGGCCGCCGCCAGCACCTCCTGCGTGTTCAGGTCCAGCTTGTGGAAGATGATCGCCAGCTCGTTCATCAGCGCGATGTTGAGGTCGCGCTGCGTGTTCTCGATCACCTTGGCCGCCTCGGCGACCTCGATCGAGGGCGCCTTGTGCGTGCCGGCCGTGACGATCGAGGCGTAGAGCGCGTCGACCGCGTCCGCCGCCTCCGGCGTCGAGCCGCTGGTTACCTTCGTGATGGTGGTCAGGCGGTGCTGCCGATCGCCGGGGTTGATCCGCTCCGGGCTGTAGCCGACGAAGAAGTCGCGGTTGAAGACGAGCCCGGACGCGCGCTCCAGGATCGGCACGCAGACGCCGCGCGTGCAGCCGGGGTAGACGGTGGACTCGAAGATCACGATCGCGCCCGGCCGCATCACCGAGCCGATGGACTCGGAAGCCGCCCGGAGCAGCGCGAGGTCGGGGCGGTTCGCCCGGTCGATCGGCGTCGGCACCGCGGCGATAAAGACGTCGCAAGTCCGCAGATCCTCGGTCGAGGAGGTGAGCTTGAGGAACCGCGCGGCCGCGAGCCCCTCCGCGTCGACCTCCCGGCTCGCGTCGTGCCCCCGGAGAAGCTCGTCGACCCGCTCGCGGCGGACGTCGAAGCCGACGACCGGCCCCTTCCTACCGAATTCCACCGCGAGCGGCAGGCCCACGTAGCCGAGCCCGATCACGGCCACGATCTTGCGTTCGAGATCAGCCGTCATCATGTTCCCGCTTCGCCTTCGGGTCGCCGTAGGCCCTGTGACCCGGCGGGCCGATCCCCATGCCCGGCGGTGGGCAATCTTCCTGTCACGCGTCTCGCCCCAACAGACCCTCGAAGTAGGCGACGGTGCGCTTGAGGCCCTCCTCCAGCTTCACCTGCGGCGTCCAGTCGAGCCATTCCCGCGCCCGCGCGATGTCCGGCTTTCGCTGCATCGGGTCGTCTTCGGGCAGCGGCCTGTGGACGATCCTCGAGCGCGAGCCAGTGAGGTTGATCACCGCCTCGGCTAGGTCCAGGATCGTGAACTCGGCCGGATTGCCGAGATTCACCGGCCCCGTCACTGCGTCCGGCGTCGCCATCAGCCGCACAAACCCCTCGATCAGGTCGTCGACGTAGCAAAAGCTGCGCGTCTGCCGGCCGTCGCCGTAGACGGTGATGGCCTCGTTCCTAAGCGCCTGGACGATGAAGTTCGAGACGACGCGGCCGTCGTTCGGGTGCATTCGGGGGCCATAAGTGTTGAAGATCCGGGCCACCTTGACGTTCAGCCCGTGCTGGCGGCGGTAGTCGAAGAACAAGGTCTCGGCGCAGCGCTTGCCCTCGTCGTAGCAGGCCCTGGGGCCGATTGGGTTGACGTTGCCCCGGTAGGCCTCGTTCTGAGGGTGGACGGTGGGGTCGCCATAGACCTCGGACGTGCTGGTCTGGAAGACCTTAGCCCGGGTGCGCTTCGCAAGCCCCAGCATGTTGATGGCGCCCATGACGGACACCTTCGTCGTCTGCACTGGGTCGTGCTGGTAGTGGATCGGCGAGGCGGGACAGGCGAGGTTGTAGATCTCGTCGACCTCGACGTAGAGCGGGAAGCACACGTCGTGGCGCATCAACTCGAAGCGCGGGTTGTCGAGAAGGTGCGCGACGTTCGAGCGACGGCCGGTGAAGTAGTTGTCGACCGCGAGCACGTCGTGGCCGGCGGCCAGGAGCCGTTCGCACAGGTGCGAGCCGAGGAAGCCGGCCCCACCGGTCACGAGAATGCGCTTAGCTACCGGCTCGTGCATGAGCGCGCGTCTCTCCTACCCTCTAAATCATTGCTTGGGCGTCGTGCCGAGGCCAACAGCCTTGTCGAAATCCAAGCCGCCCTCGCCTCTCAGACCACCGTCTGAAGCAGCCGCGGGTTCGCTTGGTCTTCCAAGCGTTGGTTAAACTTGCGGCGCACAAACTGGCAAGCCTAAAATTTTAAGATCTTCAGAGATGGCCGTCAGGCATACCGACGAGTGTATCTGCTGGTAGATGACAAGACATCGCTTCGTCGGCGCGGGGACACTTGGGCTCCTGCGTGGCATATCCACTAGTTAGGCAAGGCGTACATCCTGTTACCCAATTTGTTACCCAAAAATCCGAGCTAGAACCGCTAAGCTGGTTAAGTCTTTGAAATTGTGGTGCCCAGGGACGGATTTGAACCGCCGACACAGGGATTTTCAGTCCCTTGCTCTACCGACTGAGCTACCTGGGCGCGGGCGCGTTCTTAGCGCCTTCGGGGGAGGCTGTCCAGCGGCGGCGGCACGAAAAAGGGGCGGGGCCGAAGCCCCGCCCCCGGCGGTCACGCGGGCGGCGCTACTGCTGCGCCACGTCGTCCGGCATCGCCTTGCCGTCCTCCCACGCCTTGAGAAGGGTGTCGTAGGCGACGGTGACGCCCTCGGGCTTTTCGTCGTCGAGCTTGGGCTTGGGGGCGCCCGGCTGGTCGAGCCAGTACTGGGCGTCCCGCTCCTCGTTCAGCTTCGGGCCACACTCCTTCTGCACGCCCGCCCGCTCCAGGCGCATCATCACCCGGTCCTGCTGCTCGGCCAAGTTGTCCATCGCCTTTTGCGCCGTGACCTCGCCGGTGACGGCTTCCGCCACGTTCGACCACCACAGCTGCGCCAGCTTCGGGTAGTCGGGCACGTTGATCCCGGTCGGCGTCCAGGAGACGCGGGCCGGGCTGCGATAGAACTCGACCAGCCCGCCCAGCTTCGGCGCGAGCTTCGTCATCGCCTCCGACTGGACGTCGCTCTCCCGGATCGGGGTGAGGCCCTCGATCGTCTTCTTCAAGGACACCGTCTTCGAGGTCGCGAACTGGGCGTAGAGCCACGCCGCCTGCCGGCGCTCGAGCGGCGTCGACTTGAGGAGCGTCCAGGAACCCACGTCCTGGTAGCCGAGCTTCATGCCCTCTTCCCAGTAGGCGCCGTGCGGCGACGGCGCCATCCGCCACTTCGGCGTGCCGTCCTCGTTGACGACGGGAAGGCCGGGCTGGGTCAAGGCGGCGGTGAAGGCCGTGTACCAGAAGATCTGCTGGGCGACGTTGCCCTGCCCCGGCACGGGTCCCGCTTCCGAGAAGGTCATCCCCGGCGCTTCCGGCGGCGCGTAGGCCTTGAGCCAGTCGATGTACTTCTGGAGCGCGTAGACGGCGGCCGGGCTGTTGGTCGCCCCGCCCCTGGTCATCGCCGAGCCGACCGGGCGGCAGTTCTCGATGCGGATGCCCCACTCGTCGACCGGCTTGCCGTTGGGCAGGCCCTTGTCGCCCTCGCCCGCCATCGACAGCCACGCGTCGGTGAAGCGCCAGCCGAGCGACGGGTCCTTCTTGCCGTAGTCCATGTGGCCGTAGACGCGGACCCCGTCGATCTCCTTCACGTCGTTGGTGAAGAAGTCGGCGATGTCCTCGTAGGCCGACCAGTTGACCGGCACGCCGAGGTCGTAGCCGTACTTGTCCTTGAACTGCTTCTTCAGGTCGTCGTGCGCGAACCAGTCGGCGCGGAACCAGTAGAGGTTGGCGAACTGCTGGTCCGGCAGCTGGTAGAGCTTGCCGTCCGGGCCGGTCGTGAAGCTGGTGCCGATGAAATCCTTGATGTCGAGCGTGGGCGACGTGAACTCTTTGCCCTCGCCCGCCATGAAGTCCGAGAGCGGCACGACGTAGCCGTAGCGGCTGTGGGTGCCGATGAGGTCCGAGTCGTTCACGTAGCCGTCGTAGATGTTCTGGCCCGACTGCATCTGCGTCTGGATCTTCTCGATCACGTCGCCTTCCTGGATCAGGTCGTGGTTGACCTTGAGCCCGGTGATCTCGCTGAACGCCTTGGCCAGCGTCTGCGACTCGTACTCGTGCGTCGTGATCGTCTCCGAGACCACGTTGATCTCGTTGACGCCTTCATCCTTCAGCTTCTGCGCCGCGTCGATGAACCACTGCATCTCCTTCAGCTGCTCGTCGCGCGAGAGGGTCGACGGCTGGAACTCGCTGTCCACCCACTTCTCGGCGGCGGCCATGTCGGCCATCGCGGGACCCGCGCAGGCGACGAGCACGGCGACGGCCGAGCCCCACAAGAAACCGTTCTTCATTCCCTCACTCCCTGTCGGTCGTTCGACCCTCCGGTAGGCCCGAAGGGGCACGGCGTCGACCTCCCGCCGCGCTGGGTTGCGAAAGTCGTGGCGCTAGCCGTAGCGCATCTCGACGGTAAACCAGCCGAGCGCCAGGATCGAGGCCCACCAGAGCGGCAGGTCGGTGATTCCCAGCCAGCCGAGGTGGAGGAAGGCGGCGCCGAGCAGGCCGATGAACAGGCGGTCGCCGCGCGTCGTCGGCATCGGCCAGAAGCCCTTGCGCTCCTGGGTCGGCCAGACGAGCTCGAGCAGCGTCATGACGAGGAGCATGACCCCGATGGCGATGAAGAAGAGCGCGGTCGGGATCGTCCAGTTCATCCAGCGCAAGGCTTCCGGCGCCTGGAACCCCTGGAGCCACGTCCAAAGGGGAACGAGGAAGGGGGGAACGTTCTCCATGAAGCCCTCCCCCTAGACCCGCCCGAGGGCGAAGCCCTTGGCCATGTAGTTGCGCACGAAGTAGATGACGATCGCGCCCGGGATGATGGTCAGCACCCCCGCCGCCGCGAGCAGGCCCCAGTCCATGCCCGCGGCCGAGACGGTGCGGGTCATGGTGGCGGCGATCGGCTTCGCGTTGACCGAGGTGAGGGTGCGCGCCATCAGGAGTTCGACCCAGGAGAACATGAAGCAGAAGAAGGCGGTGACGCCGATGCCTGCCTTGATGAGCGGCATGAAGACGGTGAAGAAGAAGCGGGGAAAGCCCATCCCGTCCAGGTACGCCGTCTCGTCGATCTCGCGCGGCACCCCCGACATGAACCCCTCCAGGATCCAGACGGCGAGCGGCACGTTGAACAGGCAGTGCGCGAGCGCCACCGCGACGTGCGTGTCGAACAGCCCGAACGTCTGGTAGAGCTGGAAGAAGGGCAGCACGAACACGGCGGGCGGCGCCATGCGGTTCGTGAGCAGCCAGAAGAACATGTGCTTGTCGCCGACGAAGCGGTAGCGCGAGAAGGCGTAGGCCGCCGGCAGCGCCACGGTCAGCGAGATCGCGGTGTTCATCACGACGTAGATGAAGCTGTTGATGTACCCTGTGTACCAGGACGGGTCGTTGAAGATCGTGAAGTAGTTCTGGAAGGTGAGGTTCTCGGGCCAGAACGTGATCGGTCCCAGGATCTCCTGGTTGGTCTTCAGGCTCATGACGAGGAGCCAATAGATCGGCAGGAGCAGAAAGACGAAGTAGAGGATGAGCCCGAGGCTGCGCTTGCGCATCGGCCTACTCCGCCTGCCCGATGCGGCTCATCGCCGTGTAGAAGACGAAGCTGAAGAGGAGGATGATCAGGAAGTAGACGAGCGAGTAGGCGGCCGCCGGGCCGAGGTCGAACTGCCCCAGCGCCTGCTTGACCAATTGCTGCGAAAGGAAGGTGGTGGCGTTGCCGGGGCCGCCGCCCGTCACCACGAAGGGTTCCGTGTAGATCATGAAGCTGTCCATGAAGCGCAGGAGCACGGCGATGAGGAGGACGCCCCTCAGCTTCGGCAACTGGATGTAGCGGAACACCTTCCACTTCGACGCCCCGTCGATCGCCGCCGCCTGATAGAAGGCGTCCGGGATGGCGCGCAGGCCGGCGTAGCACAGGAGGACGACGAGCGGCGTCCAGTGCCAGACGTCCATGACGAGGACGGTGATCCAGGCGGCGAGCGGGTCGGCCGTGTAGTTGTAGTCGAGCCCGAGCACCCGCGTGACGAACCAGCCCATGAGGCCGATGTCGCCGCGGCCGTAGATCTGCCAGATCGTGCCGACGACGTTCCAGGGGATGAGGAGCGGCAGCGCCATCAGGACGAGGGCCAAGGACGCCGTCCAGCCCTTGGCCGGCATGGCGAGCGCCACGGTGATGCCGAGCGGGATCTCGATCAGGAGCACCATGCCGGAGAAGATCAACTGGCGGACGAGGGCGCCCTGGAAGTCGTCGCTCGCCAGCACCTGCCGGAACCAGTCGGTGCCGACCCAGTAGGTTTCGCCGGGGCCGAAGATGTCGAGGAAGGCGTAGTTCACCACGGTCATCAGGGGGATGATCGCGCTGAAGGCGACGAGCAGGAAGACGGGCACGACGAGCAGCCACGCCGCGTTGTTCCAGGTCTTGTTCACGGCACCTCCCCCTCTTGCATCAGGCGACCGCCCGCCCGTCGGCGTAGAGCCGGGTGAAGGCGGGGGCGAAGGTGAGCCACGCCGTGTCGTCGGGCACCGGCTTCTCCTCCGGCAGCTTCGCCTTGATCCGGTGCGGCCCCAGCCCCGCCGTGATCAGCTTGAAGTTGCCGAGATCCTCGACGCCGAGCAGCTTCGCCCCCAGCGCCTCCGGGTCGGGCAGGACGCCGACGCCGACGTGCTCCGGACGCACGCCGATCTCCAGCCGGGCGTTGCCGTACCGCCCCGCCGCCTCGGCCCAGGGACCGGCGATGAGAACGTCGGTGTCGTCGATGGCGAGCCCCTCGTTCTCCAGCCGGCAGGGCAGGAAGTTCATCCCGGGCGAGCCGATGAAGTAGCCGACGAAACGGTGCGCTGGGCGCTCGAACAGCTCCTGCGGCGTGCCCTGCTGGACGACCTCGCCGTCGTACATGACGACGACTTGGTCGGCGAAGGTGAGCGCCTCGTTCTGGTCGTGGGTGACGTAGACCATCGTGTGGCGGAAGCGGGCGTGGACCTCCTTCAGCTTGCGGCGAAGGAGCCACTTCACGTGCGGGTCGATGACGGTGAGCGGCTCGTCGAACAGCACCGCCGCCACGTCGTCGCGCACCAGCCCCCGGCCCATCGAGATCTTCTGCTTCTGGTCCGCCGTGAGCCCCGCCGCCCGCCGGCTGGCGAGCGCGTCGAGGTCGAGCATGGCGAGCACCTCCTTTACGCGGCGCTCGATGTCGCCGGCGGCGACGCCCCGGTTGCGCAAGGGGAACGCGAGGTTCTCGGCCACGGTCATGGTGTCGTAGATGACGGGGAACTGGAACACCTGCGCGAT
>JAGRGG010000208.1 GCA_020445645.1 Geminicoccaceae bacterium
ATGTTCTCGACGTCCTCGCCGACGTAGCCGGCCTCCGTCAGCGTCGTCGCGTCCGCCATCGTGAACGGCACGTCGAGGGTGCGGGCCAGCGTCTGGGCGAGCAGGGTCTTGCCGCAGCCGGTGGGGCCGATCAGGAGGATGTTCGACTTCGCCAGCTCGACCTCGCCCCCCTTGGAGCCGTGGGCGAGGCGCTTGTAGTGGTTGTGGACCGCGACCGAGAGCACGCGCTTCGCGTGATCCTGGCCGATGACGTAGTCGTCGAGGACGCTGTTGATCTCGGCCGGCGTCGGGACCCCGGCCCGGCTCTTGGCCACCGCCGTCTTGTTCTCTTCACGGATGATGTCCATGCAGAGCTCGACGCACTCGTCGCAGATGAAGACGGTGGGTCCGGCGATCAGCTTCCTGACCTCGTGCTGGCTCTTCCCGCAGAAGGAGCAGTACAAGGTGTTCTTGGAGTCGCCGCTGCTTTTGCTCATCGATACCGTCGCTTGGCATGAAGCCGCTGGGTCGGGAGGGCGGGCGCCGCCAAGCACCGTCGAGACGGACGCAGGGCGGCGGGCGCGCCGACGGGAGCGCCTTCATGACGCATCCTCGTTAATAAGTGATGAGTGCGGCCCGCTCTTGTCAAGCCGCCGGCGCCTACGACGCTTCCTTGGTGCGGGTGAGCACCACCTGATCGACGATGCCAAAGTGCTTCGCCTCTTCGGGGCTGAGGAAGCTGTCGCGCTCCATCTTGCGCTCGATGTCCTCCAGGGACTGGCCGGTGTGGTGGACGTAGATGTCGTTGAGGCGCCGCTTCATCGCCAGGATCTCGCGGGCGTGGATCTCGATGTCGGACGCCTGCCCCTGAAAGCCGCCCGAGGGCTGGTGGACCATGACGCGGGCGTTCGGCAGCGCCGAACGCTTGCCGGCGGCCCCGGCGGCGAGGAGGAGCGAGCCCATGCTCGCCGCCTGCCCGACGCACAAGGTGGCGACGTCGCAGCGGATGTACTGCATCGTGTCGTAGATCGAGAGCCCTGCCGTTACGACGCCGCCCGGGCTGTTGATGTAGAGCGAGATGTCCTTGTCGGGGTTCTCGGCCTCGAGGAAGAGGAGCTGGGCGACGATGAGGCTCGCCATGTGGTCCTCGACCATGCCGGTCAGGAACACGATGCGCTGCTTGAGCATCATCGAATAGATGTCGTAGGCGCGCTCGCCCCGGCTCGTCTGCTCGACGACCATGGGGACGAGTTGGTCGATCATCGGCTGCATCGTGGTTGTCCCTTGGATAGACGCGGAGGCTTCAGGCGTTTTCCCCGTGAGCGGCCGCTTCTTGGGCCTCGTCCGAAGGGGTCGCCTCCTCGTCGGGGTCCTTCATGAGGTCGTCGGCGCTGACCTTCTCCTCCTTCACCACCGCTTTGTCGATGACGAGGTCGACGACCTTGTCCTCGAAGATCGGCGCCCTGAGCCCGTCGAGCGCCGCTTGGTTCGAGCGGAAGTAGTCGAGCACCTGCCGCTCCTGGCCCGGGTACTGGCGGGCCTGCTCGATGAGCGCCTGCTGGAGTTCCTGCGGCTCGACGCGAACGTTGTTCTTCGTGCCGATGTCGGAGAGGATGAGGCCGAGGCGGACCCGGCGCTCGGCGATGGAGCGGTACTCGTCCCGCACCTCGTCCTCGGTCTGGCCCATGCCGGCGAAATCCTGGCCCGTCCGCTGCATTTCCTGTTGCAATTGGGTCCAGATCGACTGGAATTCAAGCTCGACCATCCCGGCCGGCACCTCGAAGGCATACGTGTCGGCGAGCTGGTCGAGGAGGGCGCGCTTCATCCGGGCGCGACCCATCTTCTCGTATTCCTCGACGAGGCGCCCGCGGATCTTCGCCTTCAGGTCGTCGAGGTTCTCCGTGCCCATCGACTTGGCGAAGTCGTCGTCGACCGCGGGCTCGTGCGGGGCCTGGAGCTCCTTGAGGGTAACGGCGAAGGCGGCCGTCTTGCCGGCGAGGTCGGCCTTGGCGTAGTCGGCCGGGAACGTCACGTCGAAGCTGAAGGTCTCGCCGGCCGAATGGCCCACGATCGCCTCCTCGAAGCCGGGGATCATCCGCCCGGCTCCCAGGTCCAGGCGGGCGTCCTCGGCGCTGCCGCCCTCGAACGGCACCCCCTCGATGCTGCCCTCGAAGTCGACGACGGCGAGGTCGCCCGTCTCGGCCGGGCGCGGCTCCTTCAAGGGGTGGTGGTGGCGGCGCATCCGGCCGAGGCCTTCGAGTGAGCGCTCAACCTGCGCTTCCTCGACCTCGGCGACGGGGCGGGTCAGGGAGAGTGCTCCGAGGTCGATCTCCGGCACCTCGGGCAGCACCTCCAGATCCATGCTGAACTCGAGGTCGCCGCCGTCCGGAAAGGACGTCACCTCGACTTTCGGCCGCAAGGCGGGGCGCAGGTTGTTGCTGCTGATCGCCTCCTCCTGGCCGGTCTTGACGGCTTCCTCCAGGATCTCCCCCATCACCTGACGGCCGTACTGCTTCTTCAGGAGCGTGACCGGGGCCTTGCCGGGCCGAAAGCCCGGCATCCTCGCGGTCCTTGCGATGGTCTTCATCCGGGCGTCGACCTTGCCCTCGATCTCGCCGGCCGGCACCACCACCTTGTAGGCGCGCTTCAGACCCTCGGCCGCGACTTCCGTCACCTGCATCCTGCTTGCCCCGATATCCGTGAAGGCCGGGCGGTGCGGGCACCGTCCGGCGCGCGTGATCCGTCATCAGCCCGGCGTCCCGCCGAAGAAGGAATGGTGCGGGCGGAGGGACTTGAACCCCCACGGCTCGCGCCACAGGAACCTAAATCCTGCGTGTCTACC